>NZ_JAUSCC010000099.1 GCF_030651745.1 Methylophaga sp. | reverse complement strand
AGGTAAAAGGCGGTTATCATTAGCGAATGCATGATAAATCCCTGATCAATGCCGGACGTTTATTACTCAAAAATCTGACGCAGCAGCAACACCGACGGTTGTCTCTGGCGGTATTGCTGGGCGTTCTGGCATCGATTGCGATGATTGTGCAGTGGTATGCACTGGCACGATTAACCTATGCAGTACTTATTCAACAGCAGTCGCTGGTTGAACAATCCCTAATTATTGGCCTGATGGCACTGGCACTTATTTTAAGATCAGTGCTGGTCAGGGCTCAGGAACATTACGCTCAGCTGGCAAGTTTGCATGCACGTGAGGCGTTACGAAATCAGATCCTTTTCAGGTGGTGTCAAATCAGCGCGTTGCAACATAGCCAACGCTCTCCCGGTGCAGCAGCCAGCCAGTTGATTGAAGATGTCGAGGCGATGGATGGCTATTTCGCCAGATTCTGGCCACAGCAATTATTGGCAGTACTTACGCCGCTAATCATTGTTTTGATCGTGTTTTATTACAACTGGCTAGCCGCATTATTTTTATTGTTGGCAGCGCCATTGATTCCCTTGTTTATGGTTTTAGTGGGGATGGGCGCTGAAAGCATCAATCAGCGGTTTTTCAACCAACGCCAGCGTCTGGCTGGACATTTTCTGGATCGGGTCAAACATTTCACCACGTTAAAACTGTTTGCTGCTGAATCTGCCGCATTAACTGAAGTGAATTTACGCAGTGAGGATTATCGGCAAGTGGTGATGAAAACACTGAAACTGGCGTTTTTATCCTCAGCCGTTTTAGAGTTTTTTACCAGTGTGGCCATTGCCGCTATCGCTATATATATCGGCTTTGCCTTATTTGGCGCGATTAGCTGGGGTCCGTCGGCTGATATCACGTTATTCAGTGGTTTATTTATTTTGCTGTTGGCACCGGAGTTTTTTCAGCCACTACGAAATCTCTCCCAGTTCTATCATGATCGGGCTGCTGCTTTGGCAGCGGCTACTCAAATTGCCACATATCTGGATCAGTCAGACACAACTAAAAACCTTCCTGCAGATGTCATATCAGAACAACAATCTAATTCAACGTTATCCAAGTTGATCACAACGAATCTCTCTATCGGTTATAACGCCAATGAAAAATTGCAAGGGCCTTTAAATATCGAGTTAACGACAGGTCAATGCCTAGTGATTAGCGGCCCTTCCGGAAGTGGCAAAACCACCTTATTGCATACCCTGGCAGGTTATCTGCCACAGTTGTCCGGTGAGCTGCTATTGAATAACCAGCCAATCACTAAAACAGCGTTTCGTTATCTGCCACAAAAGCCCTGGATCATTAACGGTAGCTGGGCCGATAACCTTTCGGTGTTGGCACCTCAAGCTACTAAACAAGCAATGCAAAAGGCCTTAATCCAACTAGGCCTGGAAACCTTAATTTCAAATAGAGACAATGGTTTAGATAGTCAACTTAATGAACATGGTGAGGGGCTTTCCGGTGGTCAGTTACAGCGACTGGCGTTGGCGAGAGTCATACTTTCGCCTGCACCTTTAGTATTGCTTGATGAACCAACGGCTAGTCTAGATGCCGAGAGTCGGCAGTATGTTTTGGCGGCACTAGCGGAGTTAAAACCACAGTGTATTTTAGTGATATCCAGCCATGATAAAGAGGTATTAGCGCTTGCCGATCAGCAGCTCCATTTTAAGTTTAAAGGGGATGACTGATCATGTTGAGTCCTCGACCAAATACAGTTTCACCAATTAGATTCTGGCTTGGAAAAGTCCTGGAACATCAGAAAAGACGTTTAATAATCGGTTTACTACTGGCGTTATTAACGGTTGTTTCAGCAATGGGACTGTTGGCCTTGTCTGGCTGGTTAATCACCGCAACAGCGATAACCGGTTTGGCAATTACGGCGGGCAGTGCGGTGATGTTGGATATTTATCGTCCAGGTGGTGGCATCCGGTTTTTTGCCTTAAGCAGAACGGTAGGGCGCTATTTTGAACGTCTGCATAATCACGATTTAGTGTTGCGAGTTATTGCTGGATTCAGAGGCACGCTATTTTCCGGATTACTGGATTTACCGGTTCAACAACTCAGAAACACCCAGGATAGCGAATGGCTGAGCCGTTTAACCGCCGATTTGGATAATCTCGATAGTCTTGTACTACGGCTTTTATTACCCCCTATGACAGCAATAGGCAGCGTGTTATTGCTGTCCTTATTTATGAGTTTTTTCTCACTCACACTTGGGTTTGTATTCGGTGGTGTCACACTGATATCTGGCATTTTCTATTTCTGCCTGTTTACCCATAAAACAACTCAAATCAGTCGATTTTATGCAGAGCAAATTAACGAGGCACGATTGCTGACGATTGAGCACTTGCAAGGACAACTGGAGCTACAGGCTGCACATTTAAACGAAGCGCATCAAACGCGACTGCTGCAATCGCTTGGTGAGATTGGCAGGGCACAATTAAAACTGAATCAACAGATTGCCAATGCACAGTTAATGGTCAGTATCTGTCATGGGCTGTTGGTGATAGGCGTGGCGCTGGCAGCAATGTGGGCCTACCAGAATGCCATTTTCAGTGGACCGGTTGCGGTTATGCTGGTATTAGCTGTATTTGGTTTGGGTGAGTTACTGCAAAACCTGCCGGGGCAGTTAGGGCAGTGGGGTAGAACCTGTTATGCAGCAAAACGTCTGCAACCTTTAGCCGAACATAAGATTACAGAGAAACTGCCGATGGAAGATATTGAGCGACTGTCAATGATGCTGGCTGATCATCCAAAAGTGATCAGCACTATCGATACTGCTATGGCATTTGAATTACACCCCGGACAATATTTGCTTATAACCGGCCGATCTGGAAGTGGAAAATCCACAGTCGCCAACATACTGGCGGGACTGGAAATACCGGATTCATTTACAACGCCTTATCAGTTGTTGATTAATGGTATTCCACTACGTACAGAGCAAACACAAGCTTGGCATAAGCAGATTGGCTATCTGACTCAGCAAAACAGCATCATCGCCGCGACGTTATATAGCAATTTGACGCTGGGACTGGATGAAGTCGACGAACAACAACTTTGGCAGGCACTGACTTTAATCGAGCTGGATGATTGGGCCAAACAACTGCCAGCCGGATTACACAGCTGGCTGGGTGATACCGGCAGCCAACTATCAGGTGGTCAGGCCCGTCGAATTTGTCTGGCACGATTATTATTGAGAAACCCGAAACTGATTCTGCTGGATGAACCGTTTAACGGTATTGATGCAGAAATGGCACAACGTATCTGGCATCGTTTGTATCCGCAGTGGCAGGATAAAATACTAATTGTTTTGATGCACCAACAGCCTGCTTATTTTCCTGAAGTCGATAATCAGCAGATTTTTGAAATCAATCTGAATGTAGTCAATTGTTAATCCCATGCCCAATAAACGACTTTTTCGATATCGATATATGTCAGCTTACTCAACAGGATTAGTATTCAATTAAATTTAATGTAAGTTAATGTTCTAATTATTAATTCAACGTACTTTTGGATTGAAATGTCGTCTACTTACTTTAAAGGCGAAAATTATGACTTTTATAAAATTTAAGTACGCAACAAACATCTAAGAAATTATTCTGATTATTCATGCCGATGCATTGCTAATCGAAGTGTTACATAAAGCAAAAGCATCTCAATATTTATAGTAATTGGAATTTAAAACTCTCCAGCGCTTAATTAAAAATTTGGAATGAATCATGTTTATGTCCAGATCACTACTCCTTTTAAAACAGTGCAATCATCGTATTCTCAAACTATTTTTCTGGTTGGTAAAACGTAAGCCTGATACTTTGCCGTCCGAAGAGTCTTATATTTTGCCTGACACGCACTATGTTGCTTTTTGGTCTCATTCTTCAGCAAATTCAAAGTCATGAACGGTACTGTGAAACGCTCACTTACTACTTACCGTCGCAAACGTGATTTTGATATCACGGCAGAACCCAAGGGCGATACATATCCTTCCCAAGGCCAACGTTATGTTATGCACAAGCATAAAGCGAGTCACCTTCATTATGATTTGCGGCTTGAAGAAGGAGGAGTTCTGCGAAGTTGGGCGTTACCTAAAGGCCCGAGTCTTAAACGGGGCGAAAAGCGTTTGGCGGTAGAGGTTGAAGATCATCCCATTGACTACGGCTCGTTTGAAGGCACTATCCCAAAGGGACAATATGGTGGCGGTACCATTATGCTTTGGGATGAAGGCACTTGGAATGTAACCGGAAAAAGCACTGCCGATCGCATTGACTTCACCCTTGACGGGGGCAAATTGAAGGGGGCCTGGACACTGGTTAGAAGTGGTGCTGCCACCGGCAGGCCAGCTACCAATTGGCTGCTTATCAAACGTGGGAATAATGATGTCAGTGCTACTAATGCGCACGATCTGAGTATCCTTAGCGGCAGAACTATGGAGGAGATAGCTAAGGGCGCCCCCTTTGATCAAAATGAAATTATGTCGAGTGACAATCCTCCTGTATCGCCTTCCAACATTCCAGGTGCTCGGCGACAAACTCTACCAGCAAGCTTCGCACCTCAACTTGCGACGCCGGCAGAAGTCCCTCCAGATGGCGATGAATGGATTCATGAAATCAAGTTTGACGGTTATCGTATGGTTGTTCATATTGCTGAAGGAAAGATTCGATTACTCTCACGGAATGGCCTCGATTGGAGTAGACGGTTTGCTGCACAGGTGCGGCAACTTAGAGCTCTCAAGGTAAAAGACGCTATTCTCGATGGCGAGATGGTCGCCATGGATAATCAAGGCATATCCAGCTTCGCAGAACTGCAGGATCTGGTCAGTGCTAAAAATACCGGCTCGCTGGTCTTGCACCTATTCGACCTGATGTATCTAGATGGTTACGATTTGACGGCAGCAACACTTCTTGATCGTAAAATTGCATTAAAGACTCTTCTGCAGCAAAGTGGCCTTGCGGTCACGGGCTCATTAATTCAGTACTCCGATCACGTTATTGGATTAGGACGAGAGTTCTTCGAACACGCTTGCGAACTTGGTCTGGAAGGCACCGTGGCGAAGCTTGCTGATGCTCAATACACCAGTCGCCGCAGTAATTCGTGGCTAAAAATTAAAGACTCACAGGATGGTGAATTTCTAGTCGGCGGATTTACTCCGCCGTCGGGCTTGCGTAAAGGATTCGGGGCCTTGTTGCTTGGAAGTTGGGAAGGTGATGCGCTTCGTTATCGAGGGCGTGTTGGTACAGGTTTCAGCGATAAACAGTTGAAGCACTTGCATGGTGTTCTGACAAAAGCTAAAAGGCAAACATCTCCTTTTGCAGACAATGTGCCCGATGCGAAAGGTGTTACATGGGTCACTCCCCAGCTGGTAGTCGACGTTGAGTTCAGCGATGAGACGCGAGAAGGTCGTTTACGCCATCCAATATTTCGTGGAGTCCGCGAGGACCGTAATGCCAAAGAGGTCGTTATGGGCGCCGCAACTGCCCACGTTGCCAATAAAGATTCTGATGTTAGAGTTTCTCCCAAACGACCCTTATCGACTACCACGCAAGGCGACGATGTTGTGGAGGGAATCCGTATCACCCATCCGGATCGGGTTGTTTATCCGGATATTGGCTTTACCAAACTTGAAGTTGCGCAATTCTACGCGGATATCCAAGACTGGTTGATGCCGATGGTTGCCAATCGTTTACTTTCCCTGGTCCGGTGTCCTGATGGAAGAGAACAGGAATGTTTCTTCCAAAAACATCTACTTGCGAGTCAAGCTAGTAAAGTACCGCGACAGGATTTTAGACAAAGCAAAGGTTACAAACCCTATGCCTATGTCCAGTCGATAAAACATGTCATTTCTTTGGTGCAATCGGGAGTGCTCGAATTCCATCCTTTTGGTAGCTTGATAACGGATACAGAGCATCCGGATCAAATGATTTTTGATCTCGATCCTTCCCCCGGTGTGCAGTGGAAGGATATTCTTAAAGTCACTCGAGAATTGCGTGAACGACTCGAAAAGCTCGGTTTCAATACCTTTGTACGAACGACGGGCGGCAAGGGCCTGCATGTAGTAGTACCACTGCGTCCGACAACGGATTGGGATGGTGTTAAGGCTTTTGCAAAAGCCGTTTCCGAACGGCACGCTGCTGACGCGCCATCTCGGCTCACCGCTAAACTCCCCAAAGCCCAACGTCAACATAAAATCTTTATCGATTATCTGCGTAATGGCCGTGGTGCGA
This sequence comes from Methylophaga sp., assembly GCF_030651745.1. The sequence continues at coordinate 18,812 of NZ_JAUSCC010000099.1, read as the reverse complement.
CCGCAGTGGCTAGCTATTCAACTCGAGCAAGATCTGGGGCGCCGGTGGCGGTGCCAATCAGATGGGATGAATTGACTTCATCCTTGCGTCCCGATCAGTATTCAGTCACTAACCTGCGGCGGCGGCTTGCACATCTCAAAGAAGATCCTTGGGGTGATTTTTATGATTCGCAAGTTGCGATTACTCCGCGAATGCGAAAAGCAGTGGGGCTATGAGTATGCATAATGACAACGACGAACCAGGATCTGGAGCCGGTTGGTGGATGGCGCCAGGTCCAGCGCTCTGTCCCTGGTGTGAGCAGCCGCATCATGTTGAAGCGATGTACTACTGCAGGGCTTGTGACGCACAAGTATGTGCCGTATGCATGCTCCTCGATATGGACAGCGAACCTAGTTGCCCAATTTGCCACAAAAAATCAGGGGACTTGTAATGGCAGCACACGCGATCTGGAAAGCGGTTATTCAATGTGGCAAATATCAGGTGCCGGTAAAACTTTATTCTGCGATTGAGGATCGAAATATTCGTTTCCGTATTCTTAGCCGCAAGGATAAACAACCGGTAAAAGGAGCAATGGTTAACCCTGAGACAGGAAAAATAGTGCCACATGATAAAACGCACCGAGCCTACGTGGCTGAAAATGGTGATCGTGCCATCCTTGAAACTACTGAGCTGGACGCATTGGAACCCGAACCTTCACGCAACATCGAGACTATTGCTTTTCTGCCAGCCGAGCAGATTAATCACCGTTGGTACGATAGGCCTTACTACCTCGGTCCTGACGGCAATAGCAAAGCCTATTTTGCTTTCATTGAAGCCATTGAGAGTAGTGCAATGCATGGACTCATGCGTTGGGTGATGCGTGGGAAAATGTATATGGGCGCGTTGCGACTACATCAAGGATATCCAGTACTAATTACGTTGAAGCATGCCGATGAAGTTGTCGCAATAGAGGATTTAGTTGCACCCGGTGGTGCAGATCTGAACCCGAAGGAGCTAGAGATGGCTCGTCAGTTAATTGGCATGTTAGCAGATGAATTGGACTTGTCTGCTTTTCATGATGCCTATCGCGAGCGAGTGTTAAAACTGGTTGAGTCAAAAGCAAAAGGTGGACCACGGCTGAAGTTGGTCAAACCATCATCCAAGAAACCCAATAATGACTTGGGGAGCGCATTGCAAGCGAGCCTAAAGTCTTTAAAAAAGAGCGCGTGAGGTCGAGTTATGGCAGAAGAACCTACCGAAGAAACCGAAATCCTGAAGCCGTTCTGGTCTGGTGTTGTCACCTTTGGTCTGGTGAGCGTTCCCGTTAGTTTATTTCCTGCGACCCGTGGCACAACACTTCGACTACGAATGGTTGATGACAAAGGTAATTTACTCAAACGTCGATTTTTCGGCTCGGAAGACAGCAAACCGCTTGATGCTAAAAACCTAGTACGTGGTTATGAAATTGAAAAAGATCGATTTGTCATCATCGAGGATGATGAGCTTGAAGCACTCGATCCTGAGAAGTCCCGTGAGATAGATCTCAAACTTTTCGTAGATTTGAATACACTGAGTCCGTTGTATTTTGAGCGAGCGTACTTCCTGGTTCCTAATGGTGGTTCCACAAAAGCTTATCGACTTCTTGCCGAAACTTTGGTGCAGGAAGGACGTGCTGGCATCGCAACCTTTGTGATGCGGGGGAAAGAATATTTGTGCGCGATAATTGCCGAGCGTGGGATCCTGCGTGCGGAGACGCTACGCTTTGCTGACGAACTGCGTAGTCCGAAAGCCATTGGATTACCTGAAATGAAATCAGTAGATGCAGCTGAAGTGAAGCATTTCACACAAGCCATCAAAGGATTAAAAACTAAAACACTGGATCATGCTGAACTTAAGGATCAACGCAGTGCGCGCATCATTAAACTTGCCGATAAGAAGCTGCGTTCCGGTACCGATATTGTGAAGGCTAGTACTGACGACGAGGAAGTCGAAGAAAGTTCAACGAACGTGGTAGATCTGATGGAGGTACTGAAAGAGCGTTTACAAGGTAAGCTTCGCGAACGATCAGCATCCCAAAGCAAAACCCGTCAGCCAAAAGCCAGTGAACTCAGGTCGAAAAGCAAGGCAGAGCTCTATGAAATGGCACAATCCCAGAATTTACCCGGCCGCAGTAAAATGTCTAAAGCAAAACTTATCGACGCACTTACAACTCATAAGTCACTATGAAAAATGAGCAGGTGGGTGTGCCAACGATTTTGAATTTTAGTACTGCATCCTCTTCGATTAGGGATCGGGGGTAGGACTGCGGCAATGCTCGTAGTCATTTTCATGCAACTTATTTTGTTTCTTACAATGCTACATCGCCTGTAACAAAAAATTGTTTCTCCTGAGTATCGATATCATCTCGCACAGAAAAACTATGTCCCAACAATTTGGGCGGATCATAAGCTAAATTGAATGAGGTTCTGTTTGAATGCAGAATTTGATGATAAAGATCTGTAGATAAAAATATAACTAGAGTTCCTGTGTTCCGTGAAATATATGAGTCAATCATAGATATTAATGGTAAAAGAGGTTTGTCCATAATTCTTCCTTTTATTTAAGGACTATCGGTTACCGAACGGCACAATCTCACTGTGATGAAGGCCTACAGGATGGATGCGAACATTTTCGCCGGTTTTGATGGGATCACGCAGGTCGGACTGGTATCGCCAATACGCTGCGCATCGCCAGACAAAATGCTCTAAAACATTTCTCTACACCTTTGAAGTAAGCCGCTTACAAGTTGCTCTCCACCGTCTTCTTCACATTAACCTGCTAGCGTGTACAGCTTGTTCACTTCCATGCTGACTAATGTAGTTAGAGACTTCATTTTTGATGTTAGACAGCTATGAGCCGCCCGTCTGTACGTCACCGTACATCGCTCTGACTTGGACTACGCAGTTGGCTTTAACGTCGCATTTGAGTTACTGGCAACATATCCAAATACATGGTCGGCTTTAAGCAGATTCGAACGTAATGGCGAAGGGGGGGGACAACGATGTGCATGGGATGGCGGAGACAGAAACGACGGATAATGTCAGTAGTAAAAGGATATGTTCAGATACGACGATATAGCCTGAAATAATTTCTAAATACAGAACAGCTAAAATCACAATTTCCAAACCCCAGATACAAAAAAACGGACCGAGGTCCGTTAGTTTGTTTTGGCGGAGGGTCAGGGATTCGAACCCTGGGTAGGCTATAAACCCACGCCGGTTTTCAAGACCGGTGCATTCAACCGCTCTGCCAACCCTCCAAGACGCGGCATATTACTAGGAATGACTTGTTCTGACAACAGTGAAAGCAAAATTTAGTTTGCTATTGCCATTTAGAACTTATCCTGTAGGATGATGTCCATTGGATGAACTACCTATCATCAATACTTTTACTGTGTAATGGAGAAAAAACTGATGAACTACGATGCTCAATCAACGGTTGTACGCTCACGCGAGTCTGCGCTACAAACCAACAAGCTATTACGTAACACGTATGTATTGCTGGCGATGACGCTGGGCTTTAGTGCTGTTACAGCTGGGGTGTCAATGGTGTTTAACCTGCCACATCCTGGCATTGTTATTACGTTAATTGGTTACTTCGGTCTGTTGTTCCTGACGGCTAAATTGCGCAACAGTGTTTGGGGTATTGCGTCTGTTTTCGCTCTGACAGGCTTCATGGGATTAACTTTAGGACCTATCGTTAATGCTTACTTAGGCTTACCGAATGGCCCGCAAATTGTTATGCAAGCCCTGGGCGCGACCGGTATTGTGTTTTTAGGTTTGTCTGCTTATGCGATTAAATCTGAGAAAGATTTCAGTTTTATGGGCGGATTCCTGTTTGTCGGTATTCTGGTGGCCTTCCTGGCCGGTCTGGCGGCGTTCTTCTTTAGCATGCCTGGTCTGTCATTAGCTGTTTCTGCAATGTTCGTATTGCTGATGTCTGGTTTGATTCTGTACGAAACCAGCAACATCATTCACGGTGGCGAAACCAACTACATCATGGCGACTGTGACCTTATATGTCAGTATCTACAACCTGTTTACCAGCCTGTTGCATTTGATCGGCGCTTTCTCAAGCAGCGATTAATTTGCCAGTCTGACATGTTATTCATTCAAGCCCCTGCAAAGGGGCTTGTTTGTATCTGGAGCAGTGCAATGAAAAAGAATCTGGGCAAAACCGATAGAACGTTACGCATCATAATCGGTCTGTTTATAATAGTGATTGCGTTGTATTACCAAAGTTGGTGGGCCTTGCTGGGATTAGGTCTGCTGATTAATGGTTTAAGCGGTCGCTGTGGCGGTTATGCCTTATTTGGCTTTTCCACTGCAAACGATTCCTGTGATATTTCTCATAAAGAGCGTAGCTAGCGCATAATAAACACCATGACTGATACCCAAACACAATTGATCGATAACTTCGGACGACGCGTGAACTATGTACGCATATCGATTACCGATCGTTGTGATTTTCGTTGTGTGTATTGCATGGATGAAGAAATGACCTTCATGCCACGCGAACGGCTGCTGACGTTGGAAGAGATTGCTTTTCTGGTTAGAGCATTTTGTGAGTTAGGCGTGGAAAAAGTCCGCATTACCGGCGGTGAACCTTTGGTGCGTCGTAATGTTGATTGGTTGATCGAGCAGATAGGTGCACTGAAGCACACTACGTCGCTTAAAGAATTGAACTTGACTACCAATGGCTCCCAGTTGCCGAAGTACGCTGAAAAGCTGGCTGCGGCCGGTATGGACCGTATTAATATCAGTCTGGATTCATTAAATGCCGATCGCTTTCGTGAATTGACCCGAACTGGTGAACTCTCGCAGGTATTGGCTGGCATTGATGCTGCCAAACAAGCTGGCTTTAAACGCATTAAATTGAATGCGGTGATTATGAAAGGCCGTAATGATGATGAGATTGTCGATTTGGCGCAATTTGCCATCGATAATGATCTGGATATTTCCTATATCGAAGAGATGCCATTAGGCCAAGTGACTCATAGCCGTAATGAAAGCTACTGTAGTAGTGATGAAGTGCTGGCGACATTACAAAAACATTTTGACTTGCAAAGCAGTATTGCCAATACCGGTGGACCTTCCCGTTATTACAAAGCGGCTGGTACCAATAGCAAAATTGGTTTTATTTCCCCGCATAGCCATAACTTCTGTGAAAGCTGTAACAGGGTACGGGTCACCACTGAAGGCCGTCTGCTGTTATGTCTGGGGCAGGAGCATTCGATGGATTTGCGTGACATTATCCGCCGTCATCCCGGTGATATTGAAAAACTCAAACAGGCCATCATTAAGTCAATGGACATCAAACCGAAAGGCCATGACTTTAATATCAAAGAACAACCGATTATCTTCCGTCATATGAGTGTCACCGGTGGCTAGATATCAACTCGAAATGACCAATCAGGGCATAAATCGACTACATACTACGACAGTGTTAGATGAGTCTGGCGAAGCCCGCGAAGTGTCGTTGACGGGTGAAAGACCACTTACCATTTATCTGGATAATCGCGAGATTGTGACCTTAATGACTTTGGGTGGTCAGCCGGAGTTACTTACACTGGGTTATCTGCGTAATCAGGGACTGGTCGACGAAATAACACATATCAAATCCATTCAGGTGGATTGGGATGTCGATGCTGTGGCGGTGACTACACATCAGCAGAAAAATAACCTCGATTCGCTGATGTCCAGACGTATTGCCACCAGTGGTTGCGGGCAGGGCACTATGTTTGGTCATGTGATGGATTCGTTGTCCTCACTCAAATTGCACTGTCCCGAGTTCAGTGCTGAGTCAATTTACGATGTTTTGCATGCCCTAAACGAATATAACGAAATGTATAAACAGGCGGGGGCGGTACATGGTTGTGCACTGTGCCAGCAGAATGAGGTGTTGTTTTTCGTAGAAGATGTTGGAAGACATAATGCCGTTGATGCGATTTCCGGCTGGATGTGGCTGAACGATATCAAAGGCGACGGCAAAGTGTTTTATACCACTGGCCGCCTGACGTCCGAGATGGTGATAAAAGTGGCGCAAATGCAGGTGCCGTTATTGTTATCACGCAGCGGTGTGACCGAGATGGGGCTCAGCATTGCTCAGAATATTGGTATTGGCATGGTGGCTCGTGCTAAAGGTAAGCACTTTCTGGTATATACCGGCCAGGATCAATTTCAAACAACTAACTCATTAAGCTCTGCTGGATAAGTTATGCAAATTCAAACAGCTGTTAGCACGGATATTCCACAATTATGTTTGTTACTCGACACCTTGTTTAGTCAGGAAGCCGAATTTAAACCGGATAGCCAATTACAGGCACTCGGTTTAGGAGCGATTATTGAAGGGGATGGCATAGGCGATATTCTGGTGGCAAAACAATCCGGGCAGATTATCGGCATGGTGAATTTGCTGTATACCGTTTCAACGGCACTTGGCAGTCGGGTCGCGATTCTGGAAGATATGGTTATTGCACCACAACATCGAGGACTTGGTGTCGGGTCGGAATTACTGAAACACGCTATTGATTTTGCCAGAGAAAAAGGCTGTAAACGCATTACCTTGCTGACCGATAATGACAATGAAGCAGCGCACCGTTTTTACGAACAACATGGTTTCACAGAGTCTTCAATGTTGGCATATCGTTTGTTTTTAGACTTTTAAAAACATAGCCTTACAGGCGGAGTTTAACTCTTTTTCTCGATGTTTTTCGCTGTATCCCAAAGTGCATCCAGCTCAGCCAATGAGGCGGTTTGCAATGTTTTGCCCTGCCGGAATATTTGAGATTCAATGTACTGAAAGCGGCGGATAAATTTCTGATTACATTGCTGAATGGCTTGTTCCGGATCAATGTTTAAATGCCTGGCAAGATTGGTAATCGCAAATAACAAATCACCAATTTCTTCCTGCAATTTAACCTGATCAGCTTCATCCAGTTCAGCGGCGACTTCGTCGAGTTCTTCATGAATTTTGGCAATCACACCATCAATATGCGGCCAGTCAAACCCGATACTGGCAGCCGTTTTTTGTAATTCAACTGCATAACGAAGCGATGGAAGCTGTTTATCTGCAGCATTAAGTAGGGAAGGTTTATCCATTAGTCGCCACGGGTAAATTTAATAATATGCCGACGATCCCGTTTGCTGGGTCGACCTTTTTGGTCACGAAAGCCTAACGGTTCGTTTTTGATTTGTTCGCGTAACAGTTCGCGTTTTTCACGACTTTCCGGAGTTTCCTGATAGAGCAACTGGGCTTCGCTGGCCGGGCGCCGCTGTTTTTGCAGACCTAATACATCCACCACATATTCATAAGGTGGCAATGAAATGGCTAATTGATCGCCTGGATGAATAGTACGGCTGGGTTTTGCCCGCTGACCATTTGCATGGACTTTACCGCCGTTTATCGCTTCAACAGCCAGGCTGCGGGTTTTGTAAAACCGCGCAGCCCAGAGCCATTTGTCAAGCCGTTGATTTTCCTGACTTTCCGTTTCGGCTTTCGCCATTAAGCCTTACCTTGTAATTGCAATAAAATGCCTTCGTTTTCCAGCGTTGAAGTGTCCTGAGTGATCTCTTCACCTTTGGCAATGGTACGTAGTAAGCGACGCATAATTTTACCGCTGCGGGTTTTCGGCAGATTGTCGGAATAACGAATTTCGTCTGGTTTGGCGATAGGTCCAATCTGATCGGCGACCCAGGCGCGTAATACGTTGGTCATTTCTTCATCAACACCACCTTCTGGACGTGTGCCTTTAAGCACAACATAGGCAAACACCGATTCGCCTTTTACATCGTGTGGTTTACCGACCACGGCTGCTTCGGCAACAGCTTCGTGCGCCACCAGAGCTGATTCAATTTCCATGGTACCCAAACGATGTCCGGACACATTAAGCACATCATCAATACGGCCCATGATCCAGAAGTAACCTTCCTCATCCTGACGCGCACTGTCACCAGCAAGATAATATTTGCCGTCGAAATACGGCCAATAGGTGTCCTTATAACGTTGATCATCTCCCCAGATAGTCTGGATCATCGATGGCCAAGGTTTACGAATCACCAGAAAACCACCCTGATTTTCACCAAGGGCTTCACCTTGTTCGTTAACCACTGCTGCATCAATGCCCGGAAGGGCGCGTGTACATGAACCAGGTTTGGTAACTGTCACAGCTGGCACTGGCGCAATCATATGTGCACCGGTTTCAGTCTGCCACCAGGTATCCACAATCGGGCAACGTTCCTGACCAATCACCCGGTGATACCACATCCATGCCTCAGGATTAATCGGTTCTCCCACCGTACCCAATAATCGCAGGCAGGATAGGTCATAACGTTGTGGAATCTCATCACCAGCTTTCATCAATGCCCGAATCGCTGTCGGTGCGGTATAGAAAATAGTGACATGATGACGGGCACACACATCCCAGAAACGGCCTGCATCAGGAACCGTTGGTACACCTTCATAAACAATCATTGTTGCACCGACCGCCAGAGGGCCGTAAGCAACATAGGTATGACCGGTGATCCAGCCAACATCGGCAGTACACCAGAATACGTCTTTTGCCTGAATATCAAATACCCAACGCATGGTAGTAATGGCATTCAGCAGATAACCAGCGGAAGAATGCTGAATACCTTTTGGTTTGCCGGTAGAGCCTGATGTGTAAAGTAAAAACAGCGGATCGCAGGCATTCATTGGTTCAGGATCACATTCTGCTGATTGACCTTCTTCAGCATCATGCCACCAGATATCGCGACCATCCTGCATATTGATGTCGTTGCCGCAACGTTTGAAGACAATGACGGTTTCTACACTTTTGCAGCCTTTTGCTAATGCCTGATCAGCGGTATTTTTCAGTGGTACGATTTTGCCACCACGATGTCCACCATCGGCGGTAACAACTAATTTAGCCTCTGTGTCCTCAATACGATCTTTTAATGCTTCAGCTGAGAATCCACCAAATACTACGGAATGTATGGCACCAATGCGGGCACAAGCCTGCATGGCCACCACGGCTTCGGTGATCATGGGCATGTAGATAATGACCCGATCACCTTTTTTGATACCTTGATTTTTTAAGGCATTGGCAAACACACAGACTTTCTTATGCAGCATTCGGTAAGTGATATGTTGCACATCGCCAGGTTCGCCTTCAAAGATGATGGCAGTTTTTTCGGCATTATCTGCTAATTGTCTATCTAGGCAGTTATACGAAACATTCAATTGGCCATCGGCAAACCATTTATAAAATGGGGCATTACTGTCATCTAATGTTTTGCTGAAGGGTTTGATCCAGTCCAGTTCCTGTCTGGCTAATTCACCCCAGAATGCTTCATGATCTTCAGCCGCCCTGGCATAAAGCGCATCAAGTTTCTGAGGATTGAGTGCAGAGTTTTTATAAAAACTGTCGCAAGGTGCGAAATGCCGGTTTTCATGAAGGGTTGATTCAATATTATTCTGAGCCATAAATACCTTACCTTATTATTCTCTCTTTTTGAGTATAGCCCGCTGCCAGCGTTAAATGTAGTCAGCTTCCAATAAAAAACTCTCCCGAAAGCCAAGCTTAGGGGAGAGTTTGTTTGTTGATTAGAATGTTTTAAAAGAAACCGAGCGGGCTGGTGCTGTAACTGACCAACAGGTTTTTGGTTTGTTGGTAATGTTCCAGAGCAATTTTGTGCGTTTCACGACCTACACCGGATTTTTTGTATCCACCGAAGGCAGCATGCGCTGGATAATGATGGTAGCAGTTGGTCCACACACGTCCGGCCTGAATAGCACGACCCATGCGATAGGCAAGGTTCATATCACGGGTCCATAAGCCTGCACCCAGACCAAATTCAGTATCGTTGGCAATTTCCAACGCTTCAGCTTCATCTTTGAACGTTGTTACTGAAACCACTGGTCCGAAAATTTCTTCCTGGAAGATACGCATTTTATTGTGGCCTTTCATCAATGTCGGTTCGAAATAGAAACCATAATTGAATTCAGCACCAAGCTGTTCGATACCACCACCCATTAACAGTTGAGCGCCTTCCTGTTTACCAATTTCAACATAGCTGAGGATTTTATCAAACTGCTCTTGAGAAGCCTGAGCCCCGACTTGTGTTTCAGTATCAAGCGGATTACCACGTTTAATCATTTTGGCGCGTTCCATGACAACGGCAATAAATTCGTCATAGATACTTTCTTGAATCACCGCACGGGAAGGGCAGGTACAAACTTCACCCTGGTTGAAAAATGCCAGCACCATGCCTTCGGCACATTTATTAATGTAATCCTGTTCCTGCTGCATGATGTCTTCAAAGAAAATATTCGGAGATTTGCCACCCAGTTCGACGGTTGACGGAATAATATTTTCAGCAGCGTATTTCATTATTAATGAACCAACCGGCGTTGATCCGGTGAAAGCGATTTTGGCAATACGTTTACTGGTACCAAGTGCCTGACCAGCTTCACGACCAAAACCGTTCACTATATTTAATACCCCGGCAGGCAGCAGATCGGCAATCAGCTCAACCAGAATCAGGATGGATACTGGCGTTTGTTCCGCCGGTTTCATCACCACACAGTTGCCTGCCGCCAAAGCTGGTGCCAGTTTCCAGGCTGCCATTAATAACGGGAAGTTCCAGGGAATGATCTGACCGACAACTCCCAGTGGTTCATGGAAATGATATGCGACGGTGTTTTCATCGATTTCACCCATTGTGCCTTCTTGAGCACGCAAACAACCGGCAAAATAACGGAAATGGTCAGCGGCCAATGGAATATCGGCATTGAGGGTTTCACGAACTGCTTTACCGTTATCCCAGGTTTCGGCTACCGCCAGTTTTTCAAGGTTGGCTTCAATGCGATCAGCAATTTTCAACAGGATATTGCTGCGATTTTGAACCGAGGTTTTGCCCCAGGCATCACGTGCAGCGTGTGCCGCATCTAAAGCCAGTTCAATATCGGCTTCGCCGGAGCGGGGAATTTCACAAATAACTTCGCCGGTTACCGGGGTAATGTTATTAAAGTATTCGCCTTTGACGGGGGCAACCCATTCACCGCCAATAAAGTTTTCATAACGTGATTTGAATGAGATCACCGACTCTGGTGTGCCTGGTTTTGCGTAAATCATAAATCTCTCTCTCTTATGTTGTTATGTTTTAAAAAGCCCAGCATAAATCCTGTGGCAGCTAAATTACTTGACTGAAAATCCTGATCACTTGACTGATAGTCCAGAAGTGACAAAAAAGTTAACACATCGTTCGATAGAGTTGCTATTTTTAGCTATGAAAATTTCACATCTTTATCTGTGAAAAGAAGTTGTTAGAAGTGGATACCATGTACTTGACTTATAGACGTAATCGGACACATGATGAATCAACATTTATTTAAGGTCATATTATGAGCCTGAATACATTTCCACCAAGTAGCCGACGTGAAAACCGTCAGTTGCTGATAGAAAATAAAGTGACATTTAACGGTCCGGAAACTGAATTGAGTATTTACGATACTTATCGTAGTTCATCAGGCGTCGCACTTGAGGCTGATCACTTATTATATTGCGGCATGGTTAGCGGCCGAAAAGTAATGCATAACCATTACAATGCTTCCGGCGAATTGTTTGTGCCACATGAGTCTTACGTGATGCCGCCCGGTGAGCATGTCGAAATTGATTTTCCCGATGCCAATGAGCAACAACCGACTACCTGTTTGACGATTGAGATATCCAAAGAACGTATTGAAGCTATCTCAAAACGTATGCGGGATGTGGTGAAAATTGAAGCACCAGATCACAACTGGGAATATCAGCCACGCATTATTCACAAACATCACACCCGTGATACTCAGCAATTGCTGGAAAGAATGGTTTCGTTTTATGTACGAAATGATCCTGACAAAGAATTGATGGTGGATTTGGGTGTATCCGAACTGGTGATCCGATTACTTCGTGAGCAGGGCCGCGATGTATTATTGAGTTACTGCAAACGCGTGCCAGATGCCACAGGCATTACAACGGTTATTCACACTCTCGAACAAAATCTGCGTGAACCTTTGGATATCGAGCAATTATGCCGACAGGCCTGCATGAGTCGTAGCCGCTTATATGTTGAATTTAAAAAACAGTTGGGCTGTACGCCGGGTGAATTTCATCAACAACTCAGGCTGAAATCCGCTGCGGATGCCATTCGTGGTGGTCAAAGCGTCACTGAAGCTTGTTATGGCTATGGTTTCAATGACTTAAGCCATTTCAGTCGACGTTTTAGTCTGTTTTTCGGCTGTTCACCGAGTGCTTTCCGTAAAGAAAATCTCCCGGATCAAACGGCTTAATTAGACATTTAATTTCGTTTGCTCAGAACACCGAAGGCTTCAAGCTGTCATAATCAGGACAGTTGAAGTTGTTTCATCTCTCATTGATACCCCCTTCAGTAATGACAGACATTCTATGCCGTTATGCCAACATTATTTTTTCAACAGGATCATCCTGTTATTGATTTTGAGTTTTTTGCCTGCCAGTTTGGTCATGGCGGAGACAGAAAAAAATATCGATATCCAGATAAGCGGTGTAGAGAAAGAATTAATTGAAACCCTGTTGAATGGCTTGAGCATCAACAGACAAAAGAACAGTCCGCGACTCGATTCCCGTAGTGTAGACAGGTTACACACCCAAGCCGTTGAAGAGTTGAAACACATGCTCACGGTATATGGATATTACTCCCCCGAAATTACTGCCGAATTAACCGAAACCAAAGAAAATAACTGGCTGGCAAGTTATCAAATTGCGCTGGGCCAACCTATCAAAATTCGCAAAATCAACATAGCTGTGGAAGGGGATGCCAAGACCGATCCGGTATTTACCTCTCTGGTCAATAGCATGCCACTAAAAGTGGGAGACCACTTTAAACATGATAATTATGAGAATGCCAAAAGGTCTTTGCTGAGAATTGCCGCTGAGAGGGGCTATTTCGATGGAGCATTTACCTGCAGCAGAGTTGGGGTTGATATTGAAGCAAATGCTGCAGATATTTGTCTGGTGTATGACGGCAAGCAACGCTATCGGTTTGGCACGATTTCTTTTCCAGACACTGTGGTAAATGAGGATTTACTTGAAGCGATGTCACCTATTGAAGCCGGTGAACCATTTAATTCCAGCAAACTGCTGACACTGCGAAGTAATTTACAAAACAGTGGCTATTTTGCATCGGTTTCAACTCAGGCAATGACCTCTGCCCGTGAGAATGACGAAGTACCAATAGAGGTTTCATTAGATGAGAATCTGAAGCATCGCTACAGTGCTGGTGTGGGCTACGGTACTGATACTGGTGCCAGGATGAGTCTGGGCTGGCAAAACCGTTATGTAAATAGTCGTGGTCACAGACTCTCCGTAGAAAGTCGCTTATCGCAAATTGCCAATCGGATAGGTGCCGATTACCAGATGCCTTTCTGGAGTGAAAACATTAATACAGTTGGTTTTAATACTGAATTAAAACAAGAAGATACTGACACCAGTGAAAGTCGTTCCATCGCTGTTGGTAGTTATTACAATCGCATGCGTTGGGGCTGGGAAGAAACCGGCAGCATAAAGTTTTTAAATGAAAGCTTTGACGTGTCAGACGATTCTGCTTCAACAACCTTATTGATCCCAGGAATTGCCTATGCCCGAACCTGGGCTGATGACACAATTTATACACGACATGGTGGACGTGTCAGTCTGGAGCTGAGTGGGGCTGCAGAAGGTTTTCTGTCTGATATAAGTTTCACTCAGATAATTGTGCGCGGTAAATATATTCGTAGTGTTGGCAGTTCCAGTCGGGTTATTACCAGAGCAACCGTTGGGGCAACTGAAGTCAGTGACTTTTCAAAATTACCCAGCTCTTTACGTTTCTTTGCCGGGGGTGATAACAGCATTCGCGGATTTAACTATCAATCTCTTGGTCCAAAAAACAATATTGATGAAGTTATCGGTGGTCGTTACACGGCTGTTGGCAGTGTCGAATACGAAAAGATGTTTTTGCAGAATTGGGGTGGGGCGATTTTTTCTGATTTTGGTAACGCATTCAATAGCTGGTCAGATCCAATAGAGTATAGTGTGGGTGTCGGTATTCGTTGGCGCTCCCCGGTGGGCTTGATTCGAGTCGATGTGGCCAGAGGGATCTCGGACGAAGACAAACCCTTTGGGTTGCATATCATGATAGGACCTGATTTGTGATAAAGCGTGCATTATGGACAATCGCTATAACATTCTTGCTGATCATACCGGCAGGTTTATATTGGTTATTGATGACCAAATCGGGTTTCAATACAGCATTAAATTTCACTCAACAAACCCTACCGGAACTTACTATCAACGAAACCCGTGGCCGACTGTACGATGGCATCTTTCTTAAGGGTATTGCCTATGAACCTGAGGATGGGGATGCGATTTACATTGATACCATCGATGCTCGCTGGCAGTTATGGTCGATACTTTCCAGTCGTTTTATCATCAATCAAGTCCATATAAACAAACTGCAAATCAAACAGGCCGAAACGGTTATTGATGTTGAAGACGAAGAAAGCTTCAGCCTGCCGGAAATACGTATACCACTTGCAGTACATATCCGATCTCTGCGAGTAACGCAGGCAGAATTAACTGATAATCAAGGTGTTACAGCATCTTTGTTTGATCGTTTCGATACCTCATTAAGGTTGAATTATGACCGTCTGATTATCTCTTCATTGAGGCTGAACCGGGATGTATTTGCCTTCACCCTGGTTGGCAATGTGCAGTTACACCAACCCTACGCCACAAATTTAAATTACGGCGCCAGACTCAATGATCCTCAATGGGGACTGATTTCTGCCACCGGAACAATCACCGGTGATCTTCAGCAGATGACGTTACGCCAGCAACTAGGCGCACCGTTTGCCTCTGAACAAACCGTTATGGTGCGTAATCTGCTTGATGAGTTGGATTGGCGTCTCAGCATTGAAAGTGAAGAACTGCCGTTAGGACGAATCCTCAAAACTGAGGTAGGCAATATCAGAGCAATTGATTTGGATGCCAAAGGCACATTGAACAGCGCCAAGGTTGAACTGGATTTTCAGCTGGAAGAATTTGAAGAAATGCATCCACCGCTGTCTGCCAGTGTGAGTTTGAGTTCCAATGATCTTACTAACTGGCGCGTGGACTTAATGGCAGCTATCAGTCAAAACAGTTTTGCTGAGTT
Organism: Methylophaga sp.; assembly: GCF_030651745.1. Next base: position 3,604 of record NZ_JAUSCC010000099.1, on the reverse strand, counting down.
GCATGGCGATATCCTGGTAACTGAGGATCCACTGGAGTGCGGCTTTTCGATCGAGGCAAGCTGGTCGAAACTTAAATGGCCCTGGCAACAAGATGCGGAAACCCTGGTTGGTGATGCTTCCGGACAGCTTTCATTGGATGGGAATCTGCAAGATTATCGGTTGATCCTGAGCAGTACGCTAGCGGCAGTGGAACAGAATTGGACGATAAACTCCGATTTACGTGGCGATTTGCAACAGGCAACGATTAATTCACTGGAAATCAAGTCTGCGTTAGCGGAACTTGCGCTGAGTGGTGATGTGGTTTGGGAACCGGAATTGCGTTATCAGCTCGATGGTGGATGGAAAAATCTGCAACTCCCAGCCAGCTTGAGTGGGGGGACAGTAGAAAGTTATTCCGGGCTTTTTAAGCTTAATGGTGAGAAAGAACTTTTTGATTTAAAAGTCGATTCTGATTTTATTGTTGATGGTATTCCTCTGTTATTGAATTTGTTGGCCAGCAGTCCGGAAGCCGGAATAACCGATATACGGGCTGATGCCAAAATTGCTGATGGTGGTGCCGGTTTTAGCGGCAGAGTAAATTGGAAAGAAATGCTGATGGTTGATGGCAAACTGACCCTGCGACAACTGGATCCAGCAGCATTTGACCCAGAATGGCCGGGCAGGATAAGTGGTCAGGCACAAGTGCAATTTCAGGATAAAGGCGAGGGAAATTTCCAGGCCAGTGTGCAGCAGTTGCATTTAAACGGCATATTAAGGGAACGCAACTTTTCTCTGGACAGTAATCTGCGAGCAGTGAATACCGATGTAAATATTGAAGATTTGCTGCTCAAATTAGGCGATTCGCAATTAACGTTAAAAGGTAAGGTGGAGAAACAGCTGGATTTAAGCTGGAAATTAGCCTCACCCAATTTGCAGGATTTTCATCCTGATTTGTCTGGTAGTTTGAATGGACAAGGGCAATTATTTGGCGAACTGGCTAAGTTAAAACTAGACGCTAAACTGGACGGAAGCGCGATTCGCTGGGCTGATGAATTAACGGTTGGTTCTATTAACGCCGATGCCCAAATAGATCTCACTGACAATCAACAAAGCAAACTTAATGTAAATTCGACGCAGATTGTGGTTGCAGAGCAAACCATTGATTCTGTTGACCTCAGTTTGAGTGGCAAGCGAGCTCAACACCAGCTTGGTTTGCAGGTCCAGTCAGACATAGTGAGTTTATCCAGCCTGTTGCAAGGCAGTTTGAATACCGATAATCAATGGACTGGCCGATTGCAGTCAATGAATATCGATAATTCCATGGCGGGAAGCTGGCAGCTGCGTGAAGCCGGTGATATTCAATTGTCAGCCGATAAACAAATCATGACGCAGCATTGCTGGCAATCTGCGCAGCAGGCACAACTGTGTCTGCAAGGTGAAAATACGACGCAAGGAGTGCAGACTCAAATAGACATCAATCAACTTTCAGTGGAAATCCTTAAACCCTGGATTGAAGAGTACGCAAAACTCTCTGGTTTTATCAATGGCAAATTGCAACTGGCAATGCAAGCCGAAGGGGATATTATCGGCAGTGGTAATCTATCGTTGGAGCAGGCGGTTTTAAAACTTGAATCTGAAGCCATCAGTCAGCAAGAACCGATTGAATTTAATACAGTTGAATTACGATATCAGCTCACTGCTGAAGACAGTATGGTAGCTATGACGATTGCCCCGGATGTTGCTGGAATGCAGCCCATAGAGGCCAGAGTGCAGTCTGCTGCAGTCAAAACGCTGATGGAAGCGCCGATGGATACACCGCTGACTTTGCAAGTACAGACCTCGGTAGAAGATCTTGCCGCGTTAAATCTGGAAACACTGGCATTTGATGAATTAGCCGGCAAACTTGAGCTGAATGTTGATATGCAAGGAACAATCAATCAACCGAAATTAACAACAGCTATCAGTTTGCGTGATGGACAAATATTTTTAGTGGATATGGGAATAACCTTGTCAGCGATTAATGGTGATATTAAAGGTGATCCTCTATCTGGATTGAACATCTTGCTGCAGGCGCAATCTGCTGAAGGTCAGTTGGAAATTGCCGGTGATTTCAGCATGACCGACACAGACTGGTTATTAAATGCCACGATTAAAGGTGACCAGCTGGAGGTGATGAACCTGCCAGAAGCTTATGTTATTGCCTCGCCGGATTTAAAACTAATGGTTTCTCCACAAACTGCCAAAGTGAGTGGTACAGTCAGAATTCCTACAGCAGAATTAGCTCCGATGGATTTCAATACCACCGTTTCAGCCAGTGAGGATGTGGTGATCATGGGGCAGGAAGCCGATGATGAAAAAATGCGTCTGGCCACTGATGTGGATGTCACTGTGCAATTGGGTAATAAAGTAATGATTCGGGCGTTGGGTTTCTCTGGTCGTCTGGGTGGGAATTTGCGTATTTATGGTGATGCTGGGCAGCTTTTGCTGGGCAATGGCGAAATCACGGTGAACGATGGCAGTTATGCGGCTTATGGACGTGAATTAACTGTCAATAACGGCAGAGTACTTTTTTCCGGCGCCGCTATTGATAACCCTGATTTGGATATAAAAGCCATTCGCAGAGGGACGAATTATCAGGCAGGTATCCATATTACTGGCCCGGCAAGTAATCCCCAGGCAACACTGTTTTCGGTGCCTTCAATGAGCCAGGAAGATGTTCTGTCCTATATTGTTTTAGGACGGCCATTAGGGCAAGCCAGTGCGGCCGATGCGGCTATGTTGGCTTCTGCAGCCACTAACCTTGGTATTACCAACGGCAATGCAATCAGCGAGCAAATAGCCAGCACCTTTGGATTGGATTCGGTCGAGTTCACTGGTGAAAGTCCGGATACTGCTGCAGTACAGATAGGCAAATACCTGTCACCCAAACTTTATCTTGGATACGGCATTGGTATCTTTGATCCGGTAAGTACCGTCCAATTGCGTTATACCTTAAGCAAGATTTGGACCTTGCAAGCAGAATCAGGAACGCAAAGCGGTGTGGATTTGTTGTATATCTACGAACGATAAAAAAAAGCCCTGTGATACCACAGGGCTTTCAGGACCTACCTTTTACTCAAGTATGAGGTGAGTCTTGGGTGAAATCAGGCGCGGTTCTTTTCGCGAATTTCATCCAGTGTTTTGCAATCAATACATAAAGTTGCTGTCGGACGAGCTTCGAGACGGCGGATACCGATTTCAACACCACATGATTCGCAAAAACCATAATCACCTTTATCCATATCAATCAGGGATTCTTCGATTTTTTTGATCAGTTTGCGTTCACGATCACGGGTACGTAATTCCAGGGTAAATTCTTCTTCCTGTGTGGCGCGATCATTTGGATCCGGGAAGTTTGCTGCTTCGTCCTGCATATGGTGAACAGTGCGATCAACTTCTTCCATAAGTTGCGAGCGCCATTTTTCGAGAATACCCCGAAAATGCTTTACCATATCTTTGCTCATGTATTCTTCATCACTACCCGGTTGATACGGGGTGAAACTTACATCATCTTGGTTCGGGTCCATGTTGGCAAACCTCATACTTTCTAAAAACAAGGGCGCATCTATACCAGAAGCTTCGGGC
>NZ_JAUSCC010000096.1 GCF_030651745.1 Methylophaga sp. | reverse complement strand
AGCATTAGAAGAAGCGGGTATTGATGCACCGTATTTATGTCGTGGCGGGGCATGTGGTCGTTGTGAATTAGAGGTAGTGGACTGTGATGGTGAACTGATCCATCAGGACGTCTATTTATCCGATGCTGAAAAAATCAGTGCGAACAAAATCATGCCTTGCGTTTCACGGGCACATTGCTCGCGCATGGTTGTGAACCTTTAAGGAATACCACTATGAATATGGCATTTAAACAAGAAACCTTACGTGACGACTATACCTTCAGTAATTCTCCTGAATCGGTACGGCGTTTTCCATTTCCGTTTGATGAAGACGAATACATGTACAGCGTTAATATCGAGCCGCATGATGCCGGTCCACCAGGGTCAGTGACTGAATATGCTATCGATATTGATGAACATTATCTGACCGAGTGCGAAGAACGCCGCATTGTGCTGGAAGATGATCATGGCCGTTATGTCGCATTGCCACATATGATGGATGCGCAGTGGGATATGGTCGAGCTGGTAATGACTAACCTTGCAAAAGACTATCCGGAATCGTTTCAACTGACACAGGATGGTGACAACTGGCATTGGGTGAACAAACCGTTGGGTATTGATCAACAGTTTGTATTTGGTGATACCTCAACCTTGCCGATGGAGCCGTTTGAATTTATCAGCCGCCAAGTCCAGGGTGATTGGGTGATCATGGATCAGCGTGATGATGATCTATTTGCCGATTTAGGTATTGTTACTGGACAGGCTGATTGGTCGGTGGCCTTTGATGCCGGAATGTCGTTCAAGGAATGGCATGCACCGGTTCCCCATGCACCTGAAATGGGGATTTTTGATCGGGCCCTTAAATATTTATTACATCTGCAATATGGCAGCCCGGTCAGACGCACCAACTGGCGTATGTGTGTTAATCCGCGATTAGATACATCCTCTGAAAAATGGCATTTGTGGGGACCAGATAATGTTTCGGTGACCGCTGAAAACGTGGCTGAAAAAGTCTATTTACGGGTGGAATTACAAGCGTTGTTCAGACTGCCACGCAGTAACGCCATTGCATTCAGTATCCGCACCTATATGGTCAGCCTGGAAGATTTGGCAATGTATCCACGTTGGATCAAACGTTTGTATCGAGTGTTGACCAGCTTGCATCCGGATCTGGCCGAATACAAAGGTCTGAACAGCTATCTGCCGTATGTGCTGGAATGGCTGAAACCACAGGATGATGGAGAAGTTTTACCTAAAGGCACGCAACCGGAGTAATTAACCGGAGCTATGGAGAGACTCAATATGCTGCAAACCTTGCTGTAATTGTTCGACACTGCTGGCCTGGATTTCGGTGACTACACCTTCCAGTGCCAGCAGTTCGTTGGCATTGGAAAACACCCCTTTACCTTGCTCGAAGACCCATTTGATTTTGCCGGAGCGGGTGACCAGACGATAAATCAATTGAAAAGATTGCTGGCGGAATAATTGCTCTTGCACATAATCCCAGGCGCGTTGTTTATCATCCGGGTGCATCAGATTCATATAACCATGCGGCTGAGAATTGACCACTTCATAGGGCTGATATTCAATCAACTCATGGCACCCACTGCTGACGTATTCCAGACTCCAGAAACGATCATTTTTGCAGCGATACACCATCACTGAAATGTTGTTCATGATCATATCGGTGGTCGAGCGGGCATTGGCGCGTAACGCGGCTTCGGTCTGTTTCTGCCGGCTGATATCGGTCAGGGTGCCGATAATGCTGCTGTGTTCGCCGCGTAACAGGGAAGTGGTATTGGCGCGTAAATCCACCCATTGCAACAAGCCATTTTTAGTCAGCATTCGAATGTTTAATTGGGTGCGCTGACGTTTGCCAGTCGCCAGACCGTTCAGTCTGGCTTGTGCCAGCGCCTGATCTTCGGGGTGAATAAAATCAATCAAAGGTTTATTTAAAGATTCTTCAACGGTGTAATCGAGTAACTTGAGCCAGAACGGTGTTAACAGGATAAGTTGCAGTTCGGTATTTAAATGAAAAATGGTTTGTTCAAGCCGCTCCAGCAACAAGTTCGATTGCTGCTGATCGGTTGGGGCATTAACTGTAACCGGTAAATCGCTAGTGCTGATTTGCAGTTGCTGCACCAAAGGATAACCAGCAATTTGCATCGAACTGATAGTGAGTTCAACTGGTAATGTGCTGCCATCAAAACATAACAGTCGTATATTGCTGACCGGTAAGGCTTCATTATTTTCGTTACCGAGAATGGTATTTAAGCGGGCATGATGTGATGGATGGATCAGATTATTGAGTGGCATATCGATAACCAGATCCTGCATGTCGGACATGCCAATCAGCTGTAAAAATGCCGGATTGGCATACTTCAGGTTCAGGCCATCCACAATAGCAGCAGGGCTGGTGATAGTGGCCGGCAGATATTTTGACCATTCACCAAGCGTATTGGCCGATGACATGGCTTTTCGGCTGATGGCCTTGCCAACAAGGGGTTTAATGCTGTTTATTAACACGACCAGACTGAGAATAAGTGTGGCGCTGAACAAGATGAGAAATGTTGAATCAATACTGAGATTGCTTTGCCAGACAATCAATAACCCAAACAGGACACTGAGGCTGCCAAACCACATGAAAAACAATATTAACGGCATGATATTCCGGTCAGCTATTCGATGTTTCATAGTCGTGTCTCATTAAGCCATGTCGAACAATAACGGATATTTTCAACGTCTGCGCCAGCTCTGGCGTCATGGATCGTTGTATCAACGTTGGATAATTCTGCTAAGTGGCATGTTACTCAGTTGCTGGTTGATATTGATGTTATCGGTGATGCAATCAACCAGCTTAAAAAACCAGCAGCAAATCGTTGAACAAATTCAGCAGCAAGCTATGCAGGATGAGAATACAGCGGCGTTGCTGGATTCGTCTCATCAGCAAAAGCGGCAGACCAATTGGCTGCTGGCATTGCAGATCACATTTTTTGTAGTGTTTTTGCTGTTAACTGCTTATCTGATGGCCAATATGCGGCAGGTATTTTTGATTCGACTTGCTGCATTATCACAAGCGTCATCACCAGACAGCGACCAGGCTACCTTAGATGAAATTACCCGTTTAGAAAACTTTATTGAACATTTGCATAAGCAGCAGAGCGGCTATCAATCAGAGATGGCGTGGGCCCGGCGCACTGGAACACAATTAAAACGATTGATCACAGCCCAGGCTTTTCTAGCCGAATGGGTGGATCAACTGCAGCAGGAAATCCCCAATGAAGCTAATCAGATCCGCATGCTGTATTCACTGGAACGAGCGCTGGATCTGCAAAATGTGGCGTTGATTACCACGCAGACAACGGTGGTCAAGACCGAGCAGCTTTTGTTTTCACATCATGCGCCGGTGGAACTGAGCGAGGAACATCTCGAAACCTTGCTGGCTGGCGGCATGTTCAGTGGCGAATGGCAAAATCAAGAAAAAGAAACCGTAAATGTCACAGCGTTGGGATTTGCCTTGCAACAAGACAAATTGGGCATTCTGCTGGTGGAAATGCCGGTATCCAGATTACTCGATGCCGCCGAAATCACCTTGCTGGAAACCTTAACCGGTTTGCTGGCGATAAGTTATCGTTATCAGAATTATGATTCTGAGGGGAGACGACTGGCGATTCTGGAAGAACGTGCAGCGATAGCACGGGAATTACATGACTCACTGGCACAGTCGTTATCGTTTATGAAAATTCAGGTGTCGCGTCTGCAATCTACCGATGATCAGCTAAAACAAACTGCTGTTATCAAAGAATTGCGCGAAGGACTGGATAATGCCTACCGTGAATTACGCGAGTTATTGTCGACCTTTCGGGCGCATATGGATTTACGTGGCCTGGGTTATGCAATACAAGCGACGATAGATGAATTCAGCCAGCGCTCATCGCTGCAGATAAAACTGGATAATCGACTGGTGAACTGCCGCTTAACAGTGAATGAAGAGTTTCATGTGCTGCATGTATTACGAGAGGCCTTATCCAATATTGTGCGCCATGCTGGTGCAGACAATGTCAGCATTCTGTTAACACTACGCGATAGTGGCGAAATTGAAATGACGCTAGACGACGATGGTGTGGGCTTTAAACCCGGTACTGAGACCTATGACCATCATGGACAAACGATAATGAAAGAACGCGCCCAGAATCTGGGGGGCAAAATTGAAGTGATGAGTCGTCGATGGGGCGGCACCCGTGTACAACTATTATTTAAACCCAAACTGGCACAATAAGCTGATGACTGATAAACCGACCCTGAAAATTCGCGTGTTACTAATAGATGACCATCCTCTGTTCCGTAAAGGCGTAGGACAGATGATTTCCGATGATCCAGGCTTTGAAGTGGTCGGTGAGGCAGATTCCGGCGAGCAGGGTATTACCCTGGCTCAACAATTGTTACCCGATGTGATCCTGTTGGACTTACATATGAAAGGCATGGATGGGCTGGAAACACTGCGCCGACTCAAAGCTACTGAAATTCAGGCAAGTTGTGTAATGCTTACCGTATCAGATGCCGAAGAGGATTTACTGGAAGCGTTACGTGCAGGGGCCGATGGTTATTTATTGAAAGATATGGAGCCGGAGCAGTTGCGTGACAGTCTGATCAAAGCCACCAAAGGCATGACCATTATTCAGGATCGTCTCACCGATATTCTGACCCGTGCAGCACTATTTCCCGAAAGCAGAAATACCAATGATGCGGCGAGTTTAACGGAGCGGGAAAATCAGATCCTCGACTGCATTGCGGCAGGCATGAATAACAAGACGATTGCCCGTGAGCTGGGCATTACTGATTCAACAGTCAAAGTGCATATCAAAAATCTGCTCAGAAAACTCAATTTGACCAGTCGGCTTGAGGCGGCTGTGTGGAAGTTTCAGCAAAATAATTCCAAGTAACCACTCTACATTTAACTAACGCAGTGACGCGCTTTACTGCTTTAGCCCATGCCTGTCTTTCCAATCTCGAACCATTTTGGTGCGCCCGATCCGTAGCGGTGCGGAAATCGGGAGTATTTTCCCGTTTTTTATTCAAACCAGTTTCCCAAATACTTGTTTTTATTAGAGTAAATCTGTTGGCATAAAAATTTCATTGTTTCGTGGGGGTAAAAATTATTTCATTTAAATCAACAGGAGCGAGAAATGAAAATGATCACGGCGATTGTTCGCCCGCATGCTCTAGAGCTGGTAAGAGCTGCCACTCATGAAGTTGGTGTAACAGGTCTTACTGTGACCGAAGTAAAAGGTTATGGAAGACAAAAAGGCCACAGCGAAATGTACCGGGGGGCGGAGTATACGGTTAATTTTCAACCCAAACTAAAACTTGAGTTAGTCGTAGCGGATGACGATCTGGCGAAAGCCATTGATGCCATTACTGCCAGTGCCAAAACCGGAAAAATCGGTGATGGCAAAATTTTCGTTTCATCGCTGGAATCAGCCGTTCGAATCAGAACGCGTGAAACCGGCGACGACGCTATTTAGGAGTTCACAATGGATACCCTTGTAATTGAAGTGAGTTATGCGCTGGACACATTTTATTTCCTGATGTGTACAGCGCTGGTGATGCTGATGGCAGCTGGTTTTGCCATGTTGGAATCAGGATTGGTACGCAGCAAGAATACCGTCGAAATCCTCAATAAAAACGTGCTGTTATATGGCATTGCCTGTCTGGTTTATTTCGTGGTGGGCTATAACATCATGTATCCAGCCGATCCGGTGAACTCCTGGATTCCGGGCATTGATTTCTTCCTGGGTGAAGACAACAGTGCCGAATCTGTTTTAGCGGGTGGTGAAGGCGCGCCATATTATTCAGCGATGGCTGACTTTATCTTCCAGGCGGTGTTTGCTGCAGCGACCATGTCGATTGTTTCAGGTGCTGTTGCTGAACGTATGCGCCTGTGGCCGTTCCTGATCTTTGCTGTGTTTATGGTTGGCTTTATCTATCCGGTAGAAGGTTACTGGAAATGGGGTGGTGGTTTCCTGGATCAACTGGGTTTCCAAGACTTTGCCGGTTCAGTCGTTGTACATATGGCCGGTGCCGCCGCCGCGTTGGCAGCCGTTATCATTATTGGTCCGCGTAAAGGCAAATACGGTAAAAACGGTGAAGTTCATGCGATTCCAGGTGCCAACTTACCGATGGCAACATTAGGTATGTTTATCCTTTGGTTTGGCTGGTTCGGTTTCAATGGCGGTTCTGAATTAAAAATCGCTAACATTGAAGAAGCCAACGCTGTAGCGAAAATCTTTGTGAACACTAACATGGCTGCAGCGGCAGGCATGGTTGCCGCATCATTACTGGCTAGATTCCTGTTCGGTAAAACAGACTTAACCATGACTATCAGTGGTGCATTAGCTGGTTTGGTGTCCATTACCGCTGAACCTTTGCTGCCTAGCCCTGGCCTGGCGCTGATTATCGGTGCAGTGGGTGGTATCGTGCTGGTGTTATCTGTCATCTTCCTGGATAAAATGCAGCTTGATGATCCGGTTGGTGCTATCTCAGTGCATGGGACGGCAGGTATCTGGGGGATCTTTGCAGTACTGTTCAGTAATCCCGATGCAACAATTGCTGGTCAGACCATCGGTACAGTAGTGACCTTTGCGTGGATGTTTATCGCTTCCTACATCGTCTTGTCGATTATCAACAAATTCGCCAAGTTACGGGTTAGTGAAGAGGAAGAAATGGAAGGTATGGATATTAACGAATGTGGAATGTCCGCTTATCCGGAGTTTACTTCTGATAAATAAACCTGACAGTGTTACCGCTCCAACAAAAACGCCGGCGTTATGCCGGCGTTTTTTTGTTTGTTTTATTGGCAGGGTTCAGTTGTTTTTCAGATAAGCTGGCTTTCAAAAACCACTTCAAAAAATCCCCCAATAAAAAATTAACCAAAGGACAATGTCTGTACAATTTTACCTTTGCGTCAATTAAACCAGTATTTAAGTTATTAACTGCCATTTAATTGAATACATTTTCGAAAAAAAATTAAGCTTAATCCGCTTGCAACCGCTATTAGATTAATAATAGCGTTTGTTATAAAGACTTTTCCACGGAGTTCAAATGCAGTTTATTAACAACCTCCCTATCGGCAAGAAAATCTTCAGTATTGTTATCGTGCTTGGCTTGATGCAGATCCTGATTGCAGTATTGGCCATCGTTAAAATGAACGATATTTCTGCTGAATTTAATGTGATGTATGAACTAGCCATTCCACTGGAAAGCCGTGTTACCCAAACCAGCCAACTGCAGCTGAAAAAAACCATCGCTTTACAAGAGCTATTGGCAGATGCCCGATCGGGTGCCTCACGCAATGTGATTAAAGGTCACATTGAAGCCATCGAAAATATTACGATTGAAAATGCTCAGGGCCTACAGGAGATTCTGACGATCCTGGATGATGCTGAAAATAAAAGTCTCCAACCTGAATTATTAACAGACATTGCTAGCCTGGAACAAAGCACTGCCAAAATTGTGGCTCAACAGGAAAATTACCAAACCTACGTGGAGAGTGCGATAAAAGTCATTCAACGTGGCGGTAGTATGTCTGGTGGCGGCTATCTTTCAGCGGAAGAGCAGAATAAGTTAAAAGAAATCGAAGCGGATTTGTTTATCACGCTGGAGAGCATGCAAGCCACTATCGGTAACATCAGTAAGCGGTCGATCGCAGGTGTTCAACAGGTTCAAAATGCCAGCCTGTTCAGCTTAATCGCGATGGCGGCTGCCGCACTCATCATTGGCGTGTTTATCTCAAAAATCATCATCAGCAATATTGTGACGCCGATTAAAGAAGTCATGAACACGCTGAGTGCGATGGCGAAAGATAATGATCTGACTAAACGCATGCATTTCACCAGTACTGATGAAGTGGGAGCGATGGGCAGAACATTCAACGATTTTGTTGAAAAGCTGCAAAGTCTGGTGGTGGGGATTGCGTCTGCATCAGAACAGTTATCAACGGCTGCCGAGCAGACTTCGATTGTCACCAGCTCAACCAATGAGAATGTTGCAAAACAGAAAAATGAAACCAGCCAGGTTGCGTCGGCCATTACCGAAATGACGGCTACGGTCCAAGAAGTCGCGCTTAATGCTGAAAAAGCCTCTCAAGCAGCGATAAATGGCGGTAAAGATTCCGAAAAAGGTCGTATGGTTGTTGGCGAAATTGTGGCATCGATAAATCAATTGGCCTCAGAAATTAACACCTCAACAACGGTTATCAGAGATTTAAAATCAGGTAGTGAAAATATCGGCACCGTGCTGGTGGTTATCAAAAACATTGCTGAGCAAACCAACCTGTTGGCACTGAATGCCGCTATCGAAGCTGCCCGTGCTGGCGAGCAGGGAAGAGGTTTTGCTGTGGTAGCCGATGAAGTACGGTCACTGGCCCAAAAAACCCAGGATTCGACCAAACAAATCGAAACCCTTATTTCGAACCTGCAACAAGGCTCTGACCATGCAGTGACCTCGATGGAACAAAATAGAAACAGTATTGAGGGATTAGTTTCCAAAGCAGTAAATGCCACCGAATCACTGAATGCAATTACTCATTCAGTCAATGCCATTACCGATATGAATACCTTGATTGCAACTTCCGCCGAAGAGCAGAATCATGTCGTTAATGAAATTAATCATAACGTGTTAAATATTCAAATGGTTTCAGAAGATACCGCCCACGGCGCAGAGCAAGTTGCTGAAGCCAGCCAGCGTATTGCAGAGTTGAGTGAAACCTTGGGCAAAATGGTCAGACAATTTAAGGTTTCTTAAGTATTTTCATCAACAACTGATGATCCAAAAAAACGCCGACTTCATGTCGGCGTTTTTGTATCATTCATATTGAAACGGGTTAACTTACTATTCTTATCTAGTATGACAAGCAAAATTAAATCTGCAGATTACTTGCTGTTGCCACATAAGCTGAAGTAAAGTCCATTAACAGGCCCACGGACGCTAAGCCATGCAGCAGACAATTTGCTCTCACCACATACCGCTTTTCTCAAAAGCGGTGTCATCTCACAAAACCAACTTAGTGGCCCAACTTCTCCATTCAAATACAGCGTTTTCTAAACGCCATTCCGGCCCGACTAATCACTTGAATCAGCTCAATTGGCCTTTTATTACTAACTGGCCAAAAGCAGCAGCTAAAAAAACACATAAATTCAATTTGTTAGAAAACCTGTTTACGAGCGGCCATAAATTAAAAGGCCGCCCGCTAATAATTCTTATGTGGCCGAGGGCCTCGCTAACATGCTGTTAGGTTTCTAAGGGAGCATTACAGGTCGTGGGAAACTGGCAACCATGAAGTATTTTCTGATCTTTCTCGCCATTATTGCGACATTCGGTCTCTTCTCAGGAGCTTCTGAGCCCGTGATTACCCCACTAAAAGGAACTTGGGTAGAACCGATATTGCAGTCACTGCACATCGGGAATTCAATTTTGTTCAACTTGTGCGTCGCTTACTTGGGAAGCTTCTTTTTCTGGGCTTTGGTTGTTCAATATCCAGAGGCTAAGCGCCGAAAATTACTACGGGATAACTTGAGCCAACAGTATCAGCAGTTTAAAGAATCTGTAATTCAAGTGTTACTTTGGAGCTCTGTGGGGGGGCATGATACGCAGCTGCCCAAAAAACTGTGTGACCACGTTGAATTCAGGACGTATTTTGATGCTAATGACAAGCAACGCTGGTACGACGTCCTTAATGGTCTCAACAATCGCAATGACTTCCTACAGGACCTGCTTTTCGAAATGGAGTTGCTGGCTTCTGAAGTCAATTATGTGCTCAATAATGTTGCTATTCAGGACGCGAGAGTCCATCAATCATTCAAGCTTCTAAATGAAAATATCAACAGGCTAAAGAATTCTAGTGTGTACACCGATGATCCCGTGAAGTACGTGGGCAATTTCTTGTGGGGCATCCTTGCCCGATGGAGCTTTATCGATGGACAGCAGCAGGATGACTTTCTCGAACTCATGATCAAAAAGGTGTGATCCGATACCATGGTTGATGGATCTGAAACTTAACCAGGCCAGTCACCGCGACGCCTTTTTCATTGCGGCTTCGCCTCCACTACAAAGACGCACGTGCTGAGCGGCGTTAGAAGGTAAGTAAATGAACAAATATCCCAAATTGGCTCAAGCCATTGGATTCATATTCGGTATAGGGATAATTGTTGGGACGGGCTATTTTGTCTGGATAATACTGGGTAGATTGCTGAAGTTCCTAGAAAGCGCAAATCCTTCCGTGTCTGCAGCAGTTGTCGGAGCAATGGCCACTGTTCTAGTGGGTGTCGGAGGAGCGCTCTATACTCAAGCACAGATTAAGAAAAGGGAAATTGAAGAGGCTCACCGGAGCAGAAAGGTAGAGCTTTATAAAGGCTTCTTGGATATGGTGGCAAGAATGATGTCTGAGCAGAACGAAAATGTCTCGCTTGAGCCGCCCTCACAACAGGAGCTTGTTGACTTCATGGTGGAATTTAAAACGAATGTCGTTTTATGGGGCTCTCCGAAAGTCATTAACGCCCAGCTGAATTTTCAGAAAGTATCTGAATCTGGCGGTAACACGCTTTTTGCTGTTGATGAGCTATACAAAGCAATTCGTGAGGACATAGGGCTTAGCAACAAAGGCCTCAATAAGCGTCAGTTAGTCAAAATGTATTTACGTGATCCAAGCGAGTTGGATGCTATGAGCGCTTCTAACCAAGCACTGCAGCGGACAAGCCGCTGAATGCGGCGTTAGTTTGAGCTAAGCTGCAACACTTCGAGTTTAAAAAATGATGAAATATGGAATTGGGTTGTTTGTAGCGCTATGTTTATTAGTGATCGGATACTGTATTGGCGCTACTGAGCATAAAAACATATTCTCAGGCGTGAAGTGGACTGATATCGGTACGCTTCTTGTAACTTTTTTTGGTTTTGCCTTCGGCTTTTTTACTTATTTTCAATGGCTAAGTAGTAAGCGTAAAGAAGATGCCTACTTGGCTGCTAAAAAGTACGTTGCTTCAATAGATGAAATCGAAGAGCACTTGCATGAGTTGCTGTTCCAGTACAACCACATATGTCCAGTTCCCGGATTACTAGTGGAGAGCAAAGACATATCAGCAAAGCGTATTGAGCATTTAAATAACGTTTGGAGTCATTTGTATCAAGCTAGACGAAGTTTATATAAGTCACACCGCGAACTGGAATTTTGGAATGTAAAACTCACAGATGTGTTTTCTGAAGACTATGAGGCCGTGAACAAGTCGTTGGATAATATTAGCGTAGAAAGCTCCGTGCTTAATAATCAGCTGTTTCACTTTATTGAAAACAATATGGAAAACATGGATTCTGTCATTCGCCATAAAAAGCACTTTGATGAATTCTATACCAGCATACACAAAGTCACTCAAAAGCGCGTGCAATGTGGCTTTAAAGCAATTTTTAGGTTTGACCAGTAATCAAACTAACAAGACCAAGCACGGCGTTAAGTACTCGGGGGAGTTCGGTGATTGTCAGAAAAATGGAAGAGAAGGATCTGGCTGCTGTAACTGCCACTTGCATGGCTTCGTTTTTGCAGTCTGTTGCTGACACATTGTCTGAAGAAGGGATTGCAACCTTTTCGAAAATTGCTGAGAGCAATGCCTTTCTTGACAGAATGAATGGCGACAATGTGATGCTTGTCGCCGACAACGATGGAAACATTGAAGGCGTAATCGAGCTCAAGGAAGGCCGACACATTGCAATGCTTTTTGTTAGTCCTGAACATCAGAAGGAGGGGATTGGTAGGAAGTTGATTTCATCAGTTCTGGATTATGCGAAGGTTGATACTGTAACTGTAAGAGCGTCCCTGTCCTCAATTCCCGCATATGAGAAGTACGGCTTTGAGTGCAAGGGTGAGGCAGGTGAGTTGGCAGGTTTGGCTTATCAGCCTATGGAAATCAAACTTAACAATTCGCTGCACACAGATACGGTGAGCTCGGCGTTAGGCATCTAGTCATGAACCATCGCATTCACATCTTTGGAGCATCAGGTTCAGGGACCTCAACACTGGCCGCTCACCTCGCGAGAGAGATTGGTGGTTACCATCTCGATACAGACTCGTACTATTGGCATACAAGTGAACCACCATTTACACACAGGCGTGATCCATCAGAACGCATAAAGATGATCGAGCACGACATTCAGCGTAAAGAACATTGGGTTTTGTCTGGCTCGGTCTGTAAGTGGGGAGATCCACTACTGCATCACTTTACGCTCGTTGTATTCCTTTATCTTGATCCGTCGGTTCGGATGGCTCGAATATCTGAGAGAGAGCAAAAACGATATGGTGATCGGATTCTACCTGGGGGCGACATGCACGATCACCATCTCGAATTTATGAGCTGGGCAGCGAGCTACGATTATGCGAAGGCTCCAATTCGCAGTTTTGATCTCCATGAGGGCTGGATGTCGGGATTGACTTGCCCGATTATGCGTTTGAACTCCGATAGGCCGGTCGATGAACTTTGCAATGAGATTCTCAACCTGACGTCCGCCACTGCTCTATGAAACCCTATAGTGACGAAAAAATTGTAGATTCGTGGACGAAGAATGCGGGGCCGTGGACTGCGGCCGTGCGTGGTGGGCAAATCGAAAGCCGAAAGCTGATAACAGACAAAGCAATCGTCGAAGCTGTGTTGAGTCATTCTCCTGAATCTGTGCTCGATATTGGCTGTGGCGAGGGATGGCTCATCCGTGAATTAGCGCCCCAAGTACCGCATTTGGTCGGGGTCGATGTAGTGCCTGAACTCATTAAGCAGGCCAAAACTGCTGGCGGAGGGGATTTTCTGATTGCATCTTACGAAGCTGTCGCGGCCGGTGTGATTAGAGACGTTTTCGATGTTGTCGTCTGCAATTTTTCGCTTCTTGGAAAGGAATCGGTAGAGGCGCTGTTTAGTGCTGTACCGGCGTATCTGAAACTGGGCGGGGTGTTTATCGTGCAAACACTTCACCCTGTTGTTGTCGCGGGCGATCTGCCTTATGTCGACGGTTGGCGGGAGGGCTCTTGGGCTGGTTTTGGCTCAGACTTTATTGATCCAGCACCGTGGTTTTTCAGGACACTTGAAAGCTGGGTGACCCTATTTTCAGCTAACGGATTGCAATTACTCGAGATGCGTGAGCCTATGCACCCCGAAACCAATAAACCGGCGTCAGTCATTTTCATTGGCGCTAATAAAACAATGAACGCAACAAGCGCGTCAATGCAGCGTTAGGTCAGACTGCCCAGAATGTTGAAATCAGATCAGTGTAGGTTGCATTTCCGGTCGTGATACGGAACAACAAACCCACAGTCTTGGCTAGATTTTTCAAGAGCTGCAGTACGACATTTTGAGCCAGTGTAAAAATGAGTTGTTCGGCTAATAAATACTTAATCATCAAGTAGTATCTTTAATCCACCGACAACTAGACTTAGCAAAGCAAAGTAGAAAAGCAGCCATCAAACCAACGACAGAGTTATCGTCCCCCTAAAGGAAAAATAAATGCAACGTGTATCAAAACTCGCAGCTGTTATTGCCGCAGGACTTTCCATTGCAACCGCCGGTGTCTGGGCGACGGGGAAAACTGAATCTGGCTGGGTTTCTTTATTCGACGGTAAGACTATCGGCAGTGAGTGGAATCGTGTTGGTGAGAGCAATTGGCGGGTGGAGGACGGGGCGATTGTTGCTGACAAACTCATGGGGGAGGATGCTGCACATCTGGTTACTCAGAACAACTATAAGGATTTCCAGCTATATGTTGAGTTTTGGTCGAGTGACGATGCCAATAGCGGGGTTTTTCTTCGCTGCCAGGATCCTTCGGAAATCACGTTACGGTCTTGCTATGAGGTGAATATTTTTGACCAGCGTCCGGACCAGTCTTATGGCACCGGTGGGATTGTGCTTTTCGCTGAAGTAAATCCGATGCCCAAAGCTGCTGGTCAATGGAACACTTTTGAAATTACGGCTAAAGGGCGGGACATTACTGTAGTGCTTAATGGCGAGAAGGTTTCACAGCTTAATAACGGTCTATTCACCGAAGGGCCGATCACGCTGCAACACGCAGCAGGTGCGATCAAGTTTCGCAAGGTGGCTATTAAGCCGTTATAAATTCAGCATAGAAAGCTGGTGGAAACTCACTGAGGCGTAATCTTTAACGTTTAGCCTTCTGCAACCACTTATCCAATTGATTACCAAACGCTTGTCTGTCGCGTTGATTAAAGGTGGCGGGGCCACCCATATGTTCACCACTACTGCGCATCGTTTCCATAAAATTACGCATGGTGAGGCGGGCACTGATGGTGTCGGTGGTATAGAGTTCGCCTCTGGGATTTAATGCTAACGCACCTTTTTCGATGGCTTCAGCGGCGAGGGGAATATCGGCGGTAATCACTAAATCGCCTTTTTGCAGCCGTTCGACAATTTCATTGTCGGCCACATCAAACCCGGATTGCACTTGCTGGAATTTAAGAAAGGGCGAGGGTGGTAATCGTAAACTGTGGTTGGCAATAAAGGTGGTATGAGTCTCGGTGCGAGTGGCAGCGCGATACAGAATTTCTTTTATCACTACTGGACAGGCATCGGCATCGACCCATATTTGGGGTTGTCGAGCTTCGGTCACGTTTTTTTCTATCAAGATTTTTTATCAAGCTGGCGGGTGCGTTCAACCTGTTTAACTTTGATATGAATGGCAGCTTTGGCCATCAGATGAGCACTTACCGGCGCGGTGATAAACAAAAACAGCGTGACCAGAATTTCATGCAAGCTGACACCATCAGTTTTTAGACTGAAATGAATGGCTGAAGCGACCAGAATGGCACCGACACCTAGGGTACTGGCTTTGGTTGGGCCGTGTAATCGCATATAGAAATCGGAAAGTTTATATAAACCAATCGAACCGACCAGCGTGAAAAACGCTCCCAGTAAAATCAAAATTGCTAATGTCCACTCGAGCATAATTGCCTCTATTCCATTATGTCGCCGCGCAGCAGATATTTGCTTAGCGCCAGCGTACCCATAAAGCCCATTACGGCGATTAACAGTGCCGCTTCGAAATACAGCGCACTTTTCAGGTAGATTCCCAGCAAAATCAGCAGGGCAATGGTGTTGATATATAAGGTGTCCAGCGCCAGGATCCTGTCCGGTACGCTAGGGCCGATAATCAGCCGGATAAAACTCAGCAGGATCGCAATGGCGACCATCACAAAAGCAATTGATAAGGCCAGATTCAGCATATGACAAAGATCTCCAGCAATGGCTTTTCGAATTTGTGGAAGATTTCAGCTTTGATTTCTGCCACATCATCAATGTGCAGGGCGTGGATCAGTAAATAGCGACGGTCTTCGCTGAGATCACAGCTGACAGTACCCGGTGTTAATGAGATGGTATTGGCTAACAGACTGACACCGACCGGGCTGGTTAACTGTAATTCATAATGTAAAAAGCCGGGATTGAGATTTTTCTGTGGGCCGAGGATCAACTTGGCCACCACCGCGTTGGCAACCAGAATTTCATACAAGACTTTCAGAATGTACAAAACCAGCATCCATGGCCGACGAATGATAATTTGCTCCGGCCAGTAACTGGATGTCAGCCATGGAATAAATACCGCTAAAGCACCACCCAGCACGATATGTCCCGGATCGATACTGTTATTCAGTAATAACCAGATAGCCCATAAAATCAGGGTCAGTAACGGATGGGGAAATATTCGCCGAAACATCATTTGCCGTTTTCTCCATGAGGAAGCGTCGTTAATACGGCATCAATATAAGCCTGATGATCGTATAACTGTGCAGCAATTTGAGCGCTCATATCATTCAAGGGTTTGGCAAAAACTACCATTAACGGACTGACCAGCATCAGCATGATCACTGCCACAAATGCAGATTTATTTAACGGTGATGCCTGTTCCGATTTATCTTTTTTGACACTGTAAAACATCAATGAACCGGAACGACAAACTGCCACAATCATCAACAAGCCGGCTACCAGAATCACCGATAATATGGCCGCAAACCAAGGATGCGTAAGGGCTGAGTTGAGAATCATTACCTTGCCGAAAAAGCCTGATAATGGCGGCATACCGGTTAAGGCAATCGCCAGCACCATGAAAACGGAACCCACAATTATCGGACGATCAATTGGAATAGCCTTGGTCAATGAATCCGCATAGGTGCCTCGACCTCTGAAAATCACATCAGCGATTAAAAACATTGCTGCACCGAGCAGGGTGGAATGTATCAAATAGTAGAAAGTTGCCGTTAATGCTAATTCGGTGTTAATACCGATGGCAATCATCAAGGTCGCGACCGAAGCCAATATCAAATACGCTACCTGACGGCGTAATGCACGTGCGGCCAGTACACCTAACGCAGCCAAGGCCAAAGTTATTAAGCCAAGCAGTAACACCCATTGCACATGCACAAATGCCAGATCACCGGCCTGTTCACCAAAG
This sequence comes from Methylophaga sp., assembly GCF_030651745.1. The sequence goes on along the minus strand of NZ_JAUSCC010000096.1, from coordinate 33,416 downwards.
ATGGTGCCGTGTACGCGAATAATCGAATACAGCCCAACCTTAGTCATGATGGCAAATAGTGCTGCAACAGGTGCCGAGGTGTAGGCATACGCGCCGGGTAACCACAGATACAGAGGAAACATCGCGGCTTTAATGCCAAATACCACCAGCAGTAACACCGCCGCGGTAGCGACAATGCCTTGATCTTCCGGAGATACGGTTTGTACTGCAACGGCCATATCCGCAATGTTCAGCGTACCGAGAATGCCGTAAAGCGTGCCGACGGCAAACAGGAACAGCGTCGAACCTACCAGATTAATCACCACATAATGCAGACCTGCGCGAGTACGCAAACGACCACCACCGTGGAGCAATAAACCGTAAGAAGCGAGTAGCAGCACTTCAAAGAACACAAACAGATTGAACACGTCACCGGTCATAAATGCGCCGTTGAGGCCAAACAGCTGCATCTGGAACAACACATGGAAATGTTGTCCCTGTTTATCGGTGTCAGTGCGTATTGCATACCATAAGGCTGCCAGGGCGAGCAGGGATGTCAGCAACAACATCATCGCCGATAAGCGATCCAGCACAATCACAATACCAAATGGTGCCTGCCAGTTACCGAGCAAGACCACTTGCTGAATATCGCTGCTTGCCAGGTTGAAACTGACAAGACTGATGCCCACCAGTAAGCTGACTAATATCAGGTTTAAGATACGTTGTGTCTGAATGCCAGCTGGACGAGCTATCAGCATCAAAATGCCGCCGATTAATGGCAACAATATTGGCAGAATGGTGAACGGACTCATGATGCACTCCGTTCAGAATCAGATTTTGCCGATTTATGTTTACGGGCTTTGCGTTCATCGGCGGAGCGATGCAGCCCATCAACATGATCATTACCCAGTTCGCTGCGCGCTTTTAATGCCAATACGATAAGGAATGCGGTCATACCAAAAGCAATAACGATGGCGGTTAACACTAAGGCTTGTGGCAGAGGATCAGTGTACCCGGCAGCGGCAGGATCGATAACGGCAGGTAAGCCGACTTGTAAACGACCCATGGCAAACAAAAACACATTTACCGCATAGGCGAGCATGGTTAATCCCAATACCACCGGGAAGGTTCTGGCTCTCAGCGTTAAATACACGCCACAACCGGTCATAACGGCAATGACACTGGCAATTAGCCACTCCATTAGTTCACTTCCTCATATTTGATGTGATGCGAGGCATGGCTGAGTTTGCCAAGCTCTACCAGAATCATTACCGTGGCACCCACCACAACCAGGAACACCCCTAAATCAAAGGCTATTGCACTGGCCACTTCAAATTTGCCGACAACCGGCCAAGTCAGATAAGTAAAGGCGGTTGTCAGGAACGGGTAACCAATCAGCATCGATACCACACCGGTTAATGTGGCAATTAATAAACCAATCCAGATCACCCGATGCATATCGATTCTCAAACGCTCGTTAGTCCAGTCAATGCCGTTAGCAAGGTATTGTGAAATCAGGGCAACCGAAGCAATCAGACCGGCAATAAAACCGCCACCTGGCAGGTTATGACCACGCAGGAAGATAAATACCGCTACCATCAGCATTAACGGGAATAATAAGCGGGTCAAGGTCTGCATAATTGGTGGATGTGGATCATGACTCCACGCCAGACCATCGACGTCTTTGGATGGTGCTACCAGTTTCAAGCCTTCCAGCATGGCAAATACGCATAAACCTGCTAATGCCAATACGGCGATTTCACCTAAGGTATCAAAGCCACGGAAATCAACCAGAATCACGTTGACCACATTGGTACCGCCACCACCGGGTTTGGCATTATCAATAAAGAAGTTGGATATAGGCGAATAGTCACGACTCAATACAGCCATGGTCAAAAAGAACACCGAAACTGCGGCGGAGACCGAAATAACGCCATCCCGAGTAAAGCGAATATAGCTGCGTTCCTGCGGTGTGTGTTGTGGCAAAAAGAACAGGGCCAGCAATAACAACACGATGGTGACTACCTCAACCGATAACTGCGTCAAAGCCAAGTCCGGTGCTGAAAACTTCACAAAACCCAAAGCGACAATCAGGCCGACTACACCGATGGTGATCAAGGCGACCAGTCGTTTATGGTGAAGTATTACCGTCAGCACACTGGCAACGATAAGAATGGCAGACATCAGGAAAGTAATGACATCGGCTTCCATCATCACTCGGTTGCCGAGTAATGGTGAGTTGAACTGGAAGAAAGTCGTGATACTTAACACCAAGGCCCCGCCAATTACCCAGGTGACAGCGGGTTGCAAGGTAGTTTGATCAAAGGCATCGGTGACTTTTTTCGATAAGCGGGTAATTTTTCTTAACAACCAGTCAAAAACGGCTTTTCCATCAATGCTGTGCAGACCTTTTTCATTCCAGGCGAATAAACGATGACGGACTGTGTACACCGCCACACCTAATACCAAGGCAATGAAACTCATCAATAAAGGCACGTTAAAACCATGCCAGATGGCCAGACTGAATTCTGGTGCGGCCGTTTGCAGACTCGATGCAACAGCAACCGTCAGAATAGGGCTGATTAAATACATCGGGGCAATACCAACCAACAGACAGAGCACCACCAGAATATCGACTGGAATCTTCATAAAGCGGGGTGGTTCATGCGGTGTTTTCGGCAGATCAATTGGCTCGCCATTGAAAAACACATCATGAATAAAACGCAGTGAATAAGCGACGGAGAAAATGGCAGCGAGTGTAACCAATGCCGGAATCGTCCAAATGGCCAGTGGTGTTCCCGAGGCACTGATAGCTTGTTCAAAGAACATTTCCTTACTCAGGAAACCATTTAACAATGGCACCCCAGCCATCGCGGCCGCCGCAATCATGGCGAGAACTGCGGTATGCGGCATCATTTTGAACAGACCGTTAAGCTTACGCATATCACGGGTACCGGATTCATGGTCGATAATACCGGCAACCATAAACAGCGAACCTTTAAAGGTGGCGTGATTGATGATATGGAAAATGGCGGCAACCAACGCCAGCTCACTGCTAAAACCAAACAGCAGCGTGATAAGACCCAGATGACTCAACGTTGAGTAAGCCAATAGACCTTTTAAATCATGCTTGAATAAAGCGACGTAAGCACCTAGCAATAAGGTAATCATCCCGGCGGAACTGACTAGCCAGACCCATTCCGGAGTACCGGATAAAGCCGGGAAAAAGCGGGCTAATAAAAAGATACCGGCTTTAACCATGGTGGCTGAATGCAGATAAGCCGAAACTGGCGTTGGGGCCGCCATCGCGTGCGGTAACCAGAAATGAAATGGAAACTGTGCAGACTTGGTAAACACACCAAGCAAAATTAATACTAAGGTTGGCAGATATAAGTCGTGGCCTTTGATCAAATCACCCGATGCCAATACATCGGTTAACTGATAACTGCCGACAATATGACCGAGCAGTAACACGCCACCCAGCAAAGCTAATCCGCCCCCACCTGTAACAGCAAGTGCCATGCGTGCACCTTGGCGTGCATCCTGGCGGTGTTGCCAGTAACTGATCAGCAGGAATGAGGTAATGGAGGTGAGTTCCCAGAACACTACTAGTTGAAGCAGGTTTTCCGATAACACAATGCCCAGCATTGAGCCCATAAACATCAGCATATAGGCGTAAAAACGGCCCATGGAATCTTTTGCCGACAAGTAATACCGGGCATAGATAATGACCAGTAGTCCAATCAGCAAAATCAGCAGGGCAAATAACAGTGCCAGACCATCCAGTCGGAAGGCGATATTAAAACCGATCGATGGCAACCAGGACCATTGTTGAATAATGGTTTCGCCGGCAAAGATAAATGTCATGGAAGGGAACAGCAGTGCCAAGGTCAGCAAAGTGGTTAAACCAGCTACCCAGGCTGAGGCTAATCTATTGTAGCGGGTGGCCCATGCAGCAAAAGGTGCTGCAAAAAATGGCAATAAGGCGGCAAGGGGGAGATTAAAACTGAGTAAGCTCATGGCGGCTGGTGTGATCCCTGTCGATGCTAGACGATAATCGTTTCAGCATTTGGCTTAATAACTCTAAAAGTATTGTTTGGGTATTTATCTCAAAAGCTAAGCCGGAATATACCGGCTTAGCGTGTTCATGCAATTATTTTTTAGTCAGCTGATGAAATCATGTAATCCACAGCGGCTTTAACTTCTTCATCGCTTAGTTTCGGATTACCGCCACGGGCCGGCATCATATTGAAACCATTAATCGCGTGGTTATAGACAGTTTCCATGCCTTGTTCAATACGCGGAGCCCAGTCAGCAGCATTACCAATTTTTGGCGAATTCATCATGCCAGATGCGTGGCATACAGCACAGACCTGAGTAACAACTTGTTTACCGACGCTGTTATCACCGGCTTGTGCAGCATCTTCTGTTTCATCAGCAGCGGGTGCTTCGGCAATCTGTTCTTCACCAATATTTTCTCTGGCAACTGGTTTTAATCTTTCGGCAATGGCTTCAGCGTCCATGGGTTCAGGTTCGACTACACCATCAGCAATAGCCAGCATATTTGATAAAATCAGATTGGCGACTCCAAACAGTATGGCTACAACAATTAAACTGCCGATCAAATACTTAGGTGAATTAGTTGATTGCATGTTTACCTCAGTCTTCATAATAGTGGCACTAATTATACGGGCATATGCTCAGCCGCGCTATGTATCAGATAATGGGCCGAGCGTGATTTTACCGATTGTTTGTCCTTGGCGGATTAAATCATGAGCCAGTTCAAGAGTTTGTGAGGTTAATTTGTCAAAATGCTGTTGTGCAATAGGCTGTAATTGGTTTAATTCAACCATCTCAGCAATGCGTTTGAGAATCTTTCCCTGTTGTTGAATATCATTGGTTTGCATACGAGGGCGGGTAAACATAAATTCCCAAATCAGTCCGGCGCTTTTGTTTTTCAGTAGATTCAAATCGACGTGCTGCTGAAAATTGACTACCAGAGCAATCAGACCCTGCGGGGCAATTAATTCAACCATTTGTGGATAGTAATAGTCGCTGTCATTAAGACACAAAATATAGTCCGGGGCTGGCAGATTGGCTTGTTGATAGTTGCTGGTTAAAGAACCTTGATGACTGACAACCGCGTCAGCACCTAATGTTTCACACCATTGTTTGCTTTCCGGACGTGATGCGGTGGCAATGACTTTGAGGGTGGTTAACTGCTTTGCCAATTGAATGGCCATGGAGCCGACACCGCCAGCGCCACCGATAATAAGTAATGTTTTATCCTGATCTTTTTTAGCATCAATTTTCAGACGATCAAACAGACTTTCCCATGCAGTCAGACTGGTTAACGGTAATGCGGCTGCCTGATGCATTTCCAGAGAGTGCGGGGCTTTGGCAATAATCCGTGAATCCACCAATTGATGCGTGGCAAAACAGCCATCACGGCCAACATCACCGGCGTAGAAGACTTTATCTCCAACCCGAAAATCATCACATTGTTCGCCAACTTCTACGATGGTACCAGCGGCATCCCAGCCGATAATTTTACCCGTCGAATCGGCTTGAATAGTTGATTTGACTTTTAAATCCACCGGATTCACTGCTACAGCCTCAACCGCAACCAGCACGTCATAACCGCTTGCTTTAGGTGTGGGTTGGCTGATTATCTGCGCCGTGGCCTGAGCATTCTGGAACTGTAATGCCTGCATGATTATTTCTCCGATAAACCTTGAACTGCTTTGAGATAAGCCGTTTCGGATGGTGGTTGCCGATGTTGCTGAGCCAGCCACAATTGCTCAGCCAGACAATCCACCATCAAATGTTCTGCGGTGTGCCGATCAGCTGTTTTGCTTAGTAACTGTTTATAGGCACCTACGATTCCAAGCGGACGATCGATGGACAGTTGTTCATGAACTGCGATATGCAAACCCATATGCAAATAAGGATTGGTCTGCCCATTCTCCACAAAATATTCCTGACCTGTTTGGATCGGCGAGGAGAGCAGTGGGTGATATTCGGGATGCAAAGCAATGACATCGGCAATCATCTGTTCCAATGCACTGAGCATGTGTCCGGATTGCATTTTTTGCCAGACATCATGATATTGCTGGCGCAGTGCATCACGATCCTGACTGAAAACAGCCATCAGGCAGATTTCTGCTGGCGTTGATTACGACGGAATTCGTCACACAAATCGGTGACAATGCATTGATCACAATGCGGTTTGCGGGCGGTACAGACATAACGTCCATGCAGGATCAGCCAGTGGTGGGCATCCAGTTTGAATTCATCCGGAATCACTTTCATCAAGCGATCTTCGACTTCACGGACATTTTTGCCTTTGGCCAGACCGGTGCGGTTTGATAAACGGAAAATATGTGTATCCACAGCCATCACTGGCTGTTTGAATATCGTATTGAGAATCACATTGGCGGTTTTGCGACCGACACCGGGCAAGGTTTCCAGTGCTTCACGATCTTCCGGAACCTCACCGCCATGTTTTTCAATTAACTGCTGGCAGGTCTTGATAACGTTTTCGGCTTTGCTGTTAAACAGGCCAATAGTTTTGATATAGCTTTTCAGTCCATCTACACCCAGATCAAGAATCGCCTGCGGTGTATTGGCCACCGGATAAAGCTTGTCGGTGGCCTTATTGACACCGATATCGGTGGCCTGGGCAGACAGAATTACAGAAATCAGCAATTCAAACGGCGAGTTGTAATTTAACTCAGTAGTTGGCGCTGGATTTTGATCGCGCAGTCTGCTGAAAAATTGTTGCCGCTGCGTTTGATTCATCTTAGCCAGTCGTAGTTTGAGGCGTCAGCACTTCAGTTTCTACTTTGACAGCACGACGACTGACACGGGCATCAATGACATTCTTCAATGCCACAATCAGACCCAGACCGATAAAGGCGCCGGGCGGTAAAATGGCAATCAGGAAGCCGCGATAGTCTTCAATCACAGTGATTTCCAGCCCACGAGCGCCTTCACCAAACATCAAGTGTGCCTGACTGAGCAAAGTACCCTGACCCAGTAACTCACGCATACCACCCAATAACACCAGTACCGCCATAAAACCAATACCCATCATCAATCCATCAAGTAATGATGGCGTGACCGGATTACGTGCAGCAAAGGCTTCGGCACGGGCAATGATGGAACAGTTGGTGACGATTAACGGAATGAAAATACCGAGGATCAGATACAACTCATGAAACCAGGCATTCATCGATAATTCGATGGCAGTCACGATGGAGGCAATGATTAAGACAAACACTGGCAGACGTGCTTCGTCCGGTATCTGGTGACGTAAAATGGAAATAATACCGTTAGAAGCAACCAGCGTCAGCAGTGTGGCAATCCCCAGTCCCAAGCCGTTAATCATGGTATTAGTCACGGCGAGCAATGGACATAAACCCAGCAATTGAACCAGAGCGGGGTTATTTTTCCACAGGCCGTCTTTAATAATCTGAGTGTAGATTGTCATCTGTTTTCCTCTGCTGGGACAAACAACTTATCCTGATTGGCCTCATAAAATTCTAATGAACGTCTGATGGCATTGACCACAGCACGGGCAGTAATTGTCGCCCCGGTGAACTGATCAAAATCACCACCATCTTTTTTGACTTTCCACCGCGATTTGTCGGGTGATTCTAATGATAACCCGGCAAACTGCAGGATCCAGTTATCCCGGTGCACATCAATTTTATCGCCCAGCCCCGGTGTTTCTTTGTGACTGATAACCCGAACACCTGACAGGCGGCCATCAACATTAATAGCTATCAGTATTCTGATACTGCCACTGTAACCATCCGGTGCTACGCTGCTTAATACCACAGCCACCGGTTCATCATTTTTTCTCGCCCGATAAACCAGTGTTGGTTCAGTCGTACCCAATTGCGGGGTAGGTGCTAACACAATGGTGTCATTCAGAATAGCATTGTCATATGACTGTTTAGGCACCAACACATTAATGGCATCTAATAACGCCAGACGTTCATTTTCTTTGATCTGCTCGCGCGTACTTTCTTCGGTGTAAGCCACTAATGTCGTTGCCACAATAGCAAACAGGGCCAGCATCAGGCCAACCCGAAACGCCGGTTGATTCCACAATGCTTTCATCGTTTAACCCCACCATAAACCCGTGGCTGCGTGTAATAATCAATCAGTGGTACCAGCATGTTCATCAGAATAACGGCAAAGGCAACGCCATCCGGATAACCACCCCAAATACGAATTACGTAAGTCAAAATGCCGACTCCGGCACCGAATACGATACGACCTTTTAATGTGGTCGAACCCGATACCGGATCCGTGGCAATAAAAAATGCCCCCAACATGGTGCCGCCGCTTAGTAAATGAAACAGCGGTGAACCGGAAATAGTCGGGTCGATTAATGTGGTGATACTGCTGATAATCAACAGTGCCAGAATCATCGCCACTGGCACATGCCAGCTGATGACTTTGCGATAAATCAACCAGATACCGCCCAAGGCAAACCAGATATTGATCCATTCCCAACCCAAGCCGCCGGCCATGCCGAACATTTGCTGACTGCTGATAAACTCGGGATGTTGCTGCAACACAATCTGCGTTTTCATTACATCAAGCGGAGTTGCTCCGGAGTAGGCATCAATACCCAAACCATTAAACTGGCCGGTGAAAATTAATTGCAGCGCGCTTAACCAACCCATCGGTTGCTCGGCCATGGATTGCACCGGTAACCAGGTGGTCATTTCCAGCGGGAAGGAAATCAGCAATAAGACATAGCCGACCATGGCAGGATTAAACGGGTTGTAACCCAGGCCACCGTATAAATGTTTGGCAAACACAATGGCAAAGGTCACACCCACCACGGTCATCCACCACGGTGAGAGCGGGGGAATAGCTAAAGCCAGCAAAACGGCTGTTACTGCTGCACTGCCATCACTTAAGAAAGGCTTTAACGGCCGCTGACGTAATTTCAGCATCAAAGCTTCAGTGATTAATGCCACTGCAACGGCAAGCGTCACATTGATCAGCACCGCTGGACCAAAATAAATGGTCATGGCGATCACGGCTGGAATCAAAGCAACAATCACTTGCAGCATTTGCAGGGTGACGCGATTGGCACCAGCCAGAAACGGCGGGCTCAGCCGAAAAATAGGCATCAGGCTTTTTCCTCAGTTACCGAATCTGCAGATTCTGCTGGTGTTGCTTCGTCATCTTTGGCTTTTGCTGCTTTGGAGGCAGCCAATGCAGCTTTACGCTGGCGCTGACGTTCTTCTTTTTCCTGCTGCTCACGCTCAAGACGAGCCAAACGGCTTTCATGACGTTCTCTGGCAAGATCTGATTTATGACGTTCACGTTCCTGGTTCATGATTTCTGTTTTAGCAAAACGGAAATAGGAGACCAGTGGAATTTTGCTCGGGCAAACGTAATCGCAGCAACCGCACTCAATGCAGTCAAACAAATTGTAATCACGGGTTTGATCAAAATCCTTGGCCCGTGAATACCAGTAAAGCTGTTGTGGTAACAAACTGGCAGGACAAACGTCGGCACAATCACCACATCTAATGCACGGTAATGGTTGCGCTGGTGGAGCCACATCATCAACACCGACCAGAATACAGTTGGCGGTTTTGGTGATTGGTAAATCATCACCCGCCAGACTGTAACCCATCATTGGGCCACCTTGGATAAACGGCTCATCAGGTTGACGACGGGTTTCACAAAAAGCTAATAAGTCTTTGATTGGCGTGCCAAACAAGGTTTCAAAATTACCGGCATGGGTGACATCGGTACCCGTTACTGTCACCACTCGGGAAATTAACGGTTCGCCATGCAAAATGGCACGACCCACAGCATAGGCGGTGCCGGGGTTGTGACAGACAATGCCGATATCAATTGGTAATTTATTGGTAGGCACCTGTTTGCCAGTGACAACCTGAATTAACTGTTTTTCACCACCGGTTGGATAACGGGTCGGCACCACCACAATCTCGGTCTGGGACAGATGTGTTCTACCGGAAAGGGCATAGCGCATTGCCGCAATAGCTTCAGGTTTATTGTCTTCAATGGCGAGAATGCAACGTGAAGCCCGCAGGGCAAACAACATGATTTCGACACCATCCAGAATGCCTTCAGCACGTTCACGCATCAGCATGTCGTCACAGCTGATGTAGGGCTCGCACTCTGCGCCGTTAATCAACAAGGTTTCGACAGAGTGATGTACGCCCGGATTAAGTTTGATAAAGCTGGGGAAACCCGCACCACCCAGACCGACAATGCCGGCATCACGGATGATCTGCCGTAATTCATGGGCAGAATGCTGACGAAAATCGGCAATTTGCTGACGTTCAATCCAGCGATCTTCACCATCTGTTTCGATGGTTATGCAAGGCGCAGATAAACCGGAAGGGTGTGGAATAGCATGATCACCAATAGCGGTTATTACACCGGAAGTTGGCGCATGCAGACACACCGACACGTGCCCTTCAGCACGGGCAATACGTTGGCCTTTTAATACCTTGTCGCCAATTTCAACAATCGGTACTGCCGCCGCACCAATATGCTGTTGCAGAGGCAGAACCAGTTGTTTGCTGATCGGTGTTTTACGGATTGGTCCCTGAGTGGAACGTTTTTTATGGCCAGGCAGTTTCAGGCCGCCCGGGAAATCACTTAACGGCGCACTCATGATCCGGTTCTCCGTTGCAAATCAACATGTGACGGATCCGGCCAGCGCCAGGTATGTGGATTCGGCTGCGTTTCCACCATATCAATACAATCTACAGGACAAGGTTCAACACATAATTCACAGCCAGTACATTCGTCAGCAATAACGGTATGCATATGTTTGGCGGCACCGAGAATGGCATCGACAGGACAGGCCTGGATACACAAAGTACAGCCAATGCAGCGAGCCTCATCAATGACGGCCAGCATTTTGGGTTTTTCCACCCCGCATTCTTCATCCAGTGGTTTGGGTTCGACATCAAGCAGATCCGCTAAAGCCTGAATAGTGGCTTCACCACCAGGCGGGCAGCGGTTGATATCGACTTCACCGGCTGCAATCGCTTCAGCATAAGGCCGGCAACCGGCAAAACTACATTGTCCGCACTGGGTTTGCGGGAGGATTTTATCGATTTGATCAACAATCGGATCCCCTTCGACTTTAAAACGGATCGAAGCGAAGCCGAGCACAAGTCCGAGAATCAACGCGAGCAGCGTGATGGCGATAATGGCTGTCAACATAGTTTAGACCTTGACCAATCCGGCAAAGCCCATAAAGGCCATCGACATCAACCCGGCGGTAATCAAACCAATGGCAGCACCCTGAAAAGGAACCGGCACATCAGCTGCGGCCAGACGCTCACGCATAGCAGCAAAAATGATCAATACCATCGAGAAACCGACTGCGGCACCAAAGCCGTATAACGCCGATTCAAGGAAGCCATGTTTTTCCTGCACATTCAATAAAGCCACGCCCAATACAGCACAGTTGGTGGTGATTAATGGCAGGAAAATGCCCAATACCTGATACAGCAACGGGCTGGTTTTATGTACGACCATTTCGGTAAATTGCACTACCACCGCGATAACAAAAATAAAGCTGATGGTACGCAGGAATTCAAGACCGAGCGGGGATAGCAGATATTCGTTAATCAGATAGCTGCTGATAGAAGACAGAGTCAACACAAATGTGGTGGCCAACGCCATGCCCATCGCTGTTTCCAGCTTGCGCGAAACACCCATGAACGGACACAGGCCGAGGAATTTCACCAGCACAATGTTGTTCACCAGAATGGTGCTTATCAAAATTAGGGCATAGTCAGCCATGTAATAACCTACTGATTTTCTCAGGAATTCAGTCGAGTTAACGCTTAGACCTGATTCAAATACAAATTACGAACCAAATATTATAGCTTAATAATGCTTTAAATGTCGCGTTGCGATTGAGGTTAAGGCTTGCTGGTGAAGGACTTAGCGTCGTGGCAACAAGTTTGCAATCTGACCATGTGACTGGTCAGAAATTCCACGGGTTTTAGGTGGAAGGCGAAACTTCGCGGCGTTGTCTGACTGCAGCAGCCAATTCACGTAACAAGGGTTCACTGTTATCCCACGCCATGCACGCATCGGTAATGCTTTGACCGTAGACCAGCTCTTTATCTGCTTCGACATTTTGTCTACCAGCCACCAGATTACTTTCCAGCATCAGGCCGATAATTCGCTTATCTCCAGTAGCAATCTGCTCGGCTACGTGACGAGCAACGACTTCCTGTTGCAAGTGATCCTTACCGCTGTTGGCATGACTGCAATCCACCATAATGCGAACCGACTGACCGCTACGGCCAATCACTGCAGCCGCCTCATCAATACTGGCTTTATCGTAATTGGGTTTTTGGCCACCTCGCAGGATCACATGGCAATCCGGATTACCGGTGGTGGAAAAAATCGCAGAATGCCCATCTTTAGTCAGCGACATGAAATGATGCGGTTTAGATGCTGACAGGCAGGCATCTACGGCAATCTGCAAACCACCATCGGTCGCATTTTTGAATCCTACCGGGCAGGACAAACCAGAAGCCAGTTCACGATGCGCCTGACTTTCAGTGGTGCGTGCACCAATTGCGCCCCACGAAACCAAATCAGCAATATATTGCGGGCTGATCAAATCCAGATATTCCGTTGCGGCTGGTACGCCCATTTCAGCGAGATCCAGCAACAGTTTTCTGGCGATATTCAGACCGTCATTAATTTTGAAACTGCCATCCAGGAAGGGATCATTAATCAGTCCTTTCCAACCAACCACTGAACGCGGTTTTTCAAAGTAAACGCGCATAATGATATGCAGATCGTCAGCCAGCTCTTTAATTAACGGCTGTAAACGGCTTGCGTAATCACGTGCAGCATTAGGATCATGGATAGAGCAGGGACCGATGATGGCGATCAGCCGATCATCACGGTGATGCAGGATCTCCTGACAAGCTGTGCGAGCGTTAAACACGGTTTCAGATGCCGCATCCGAGATCGGTAATTGTGCATGCAATTGCGCTGGCGGCAGAACTTCCTGAATACCAACGATGCGTAAATCATCTGTGTTGTAACGCATTTTCAACCTGATTTGTGTTCAAAAAAATAATCGACAATTGTAATACTTCGGGGCTTTTTTCGCTATTTCAAGTTGTTAGAGCCGGTTGAACTTTCAGTCGATCCTGCATAAGTCGCAATGCAAAATCGACATACCCTATGGCAAGGTGACAGCAAATAAATCCGCATTCAGCCAGAGGTGTACCCAGATACTGGCGATATAGCCCAGCGCAATGGCCCAAATCCATTTTAAATGGGCGACAAAGGTATAAATTCCGCGGGCTTGACCCATCACCGCAACACCAGCAGCTGAGCCGATAGAGAGTAACGAACCACCCACACCTGCGGTTAAGGTAGCCAGTAACCATTGCCCGTGACTCATGTCAGGCATCATTGATAACACGGCAAACATTACCGGAATGTTATCAACTACTGCGGAAATCAGACCGACCATGATATTAGCAGTAGTGGCACCTAATTGACCGTATAAAAACTCTGAACCGACGCTCAAATAGCCAATTGTGCCCAAGCCTCCGACACACAAAATAATGCCGTAGAAAAACATCAAGGTGTCCCATTCTGCGCGTTGCAATTGCTCAAAAATATTGAACGGCATTTTTTGTTGGGTTTCATCCTGAATATTAAATGCGGTCTGACCATCGTTTTCGCGTTTATCCAGCAAACGCTTATCGCGCATTTTGAGGAAATAGCCATGCAGTTTCAGTAAGCCTAAACCAGTCATCATGCCAAGCACGGGAGGCAAATGCAGAAAATGATGACTGCTTGCAGCCATTGCGATGGTCAGGATAAATAACCCTACCACAACCAAAGCCCCGGTTTTTAGCGGAGCATATTCATGCACCGCCATTGAGCCTACATTTTTGATTGCTAATGATAATAAAACTGCCGGTATTAACCAGTTCACCAGAGAAGGCACAAACAGGGCAAAAAACTCATGAAATGCCAGTACGCCTTTTTGCCAGACCATCAGGGTGGTGATATCACCAAATGGACTGAAAGCACCGCCGGCATTGGCTGCTACAACGATATTGATACAGGCAACAGCAATGAATTTATGATTAGTACCGGCCACCGCCATGACCACAGTGGCCATTAATAAAGCTGTTGTGAGGTTGTCAGCGACTGGCGAGATGAAAAAGGCCATTAAACCAGTGAGCCAGAAAATGGTTCTTAAAGAAAAACCTTTATTGACCAACCAAGCACGAATAGCATCAAAGATGCCCCGCTCACCCATGGTGTTGATATAAGTCATTGCTGCCAGCAGGAATAAAAACAGTTCGGCATATTCCAGCAGGTTGTGGCGAATCATGGTGCCAGCCGTTTCATGGAAAACCGGATCGGTTTGCTGGGCGTAAATCATTGCAATCAATACCCAAATCAAACCCGCAGCCACAATGACCGGCTTGGACTTGCGCATATGGATCTGTTCTTCGGCAATAACCAGTGCGTAAGCAACAAAAAATATCGCTAATGCTGCAAAACCAACCCAATGACCTGTCAGATCCAGCAAGGCCACATTTTCAGCCGCCCACAATGTTGGGGAAAATAGGGATGTTAAGACAAATAACGTCCAGCCAAACAAGGACTTGGATAAGCCTGAAACGGGCATGATAGCTTCCTGCGATGGGGGGTGAAAAAGCTGTTAGATGATACCCCTCATCACAGGAATCACAACCCTTATTTTTGGTCCTGTTTCTCTTTCATTGCCACCACTGCAGGAAGCGCATTTAATCAAATGAGTTTGTAATGATGCGAAGTAGCGATTTTACAGAGTAATAGAACAAAAAAGGCTCCAGCCCGTTGGGTTGCGGCTGAAAATGCACCACTCCACGTTGCTCGTCGTTTATTTAGAATTACTAAACTTCACTCCTCGCGCCTTGATTGGTACATTTTCAGTCACAACAGAGGTGACTATGAAAGTTCAACAGGTCCTAGAACTTTTTGATAGAAACCTTCAGCAGCATCAGTGACTAAATCAAATACATGGTTAAAGCCATTCTGCCCACCGTAGTAGGGATCTGGCACATCTGTTTCATCACGGCCTTCGGCATAGTCAAGAAACAGTCTGACTTTATGTTGATATTCAATCGGGCAGGCTTGTTGCAGGATATCCAGATTGTCCTGATCCATTGCCAGAATGTAATCAAAATGCTCGAAATCTTCGTAGCGAAACTTGCGCGCTCTGATAAAAGACAAATCTACACCGCGTTGTTTGGCGGTTTGTTGGGCACGGGCATCAGGTGGTTCGCCAACGTGATAAGCATGAGTGCCGGCAGAATCGACCAGAAACTTGTCACTGGTACCTTTATCTTTCAGCAGACTTAAAAAAACGCCTTCAGCCGTAGGTGAGCGACAGATATTGCCCATGCAGACGAATAAAACTTTGACTTGACTCATTCTTTGCTAACTCCGTAGCTCGGCCAGTAATTGTGAAATCATGGCATCGGCCTGACCGAGGTAGCCGCCACCAAACAGATTGAGATGATTGATAATATGATAAAGGTTATAAAGTGTTTTGCGAGTGCGATAACCCGGATCGACTTTTCTGATACTTCGATAACCGGCATGAAAATCAGCGCCAAAACCACCGAATAATTCAGTCATTGCCAAATCGGTTTCAGCATCGCCGTAATAGCAGGCAGGATCAAATATCACCGGATTACCATGCTCGTCCGCCGCCGCATTACCACCCCATAAGTCGCCGTGTAATAAAGAAGCTTGTGGTTGGTAGTCGGTAAAAAATGCCGGTAATTCGTCAATCAAGCGTTCGCCATTTTTTTGCAAACTACCGCTAAACCCATTGCGTGCCGCGAATTCAAGTTGTTTTCCCAGACGTTGTTGTTGCCAGAACTCCACCCAGTCGGCAGAACGATCGTTTATCTGTGGTGTGCTGCCAATAGTGTTATCCATATGCCAGCCAAAATAGGGTTGTGGCTGTTGATGTAACCGCGCCAGTTGTTCGCCGAGCCTGGCATTGGCTCCACCGCGCATGCTGCCAAGCGGAATGTATTCCAAAACCAGATAACTATGACCATCGGCCGTGCCATAACAAATAACTTCCGGCACACGAACAGCGTTAAGTCCTGCCATCTCCTGCAAGCCTTGAGCTTCGGCAGCAAACATGTCCGCCAGATTCGGGCTATTTACTTTGATAAAAAACTGTTTGTCCGGAGTTTTCAACTGATAGGCGGTATTGATGCAGCCACCGCCGATAGAGGAGAGTTGATTTGGTTGGCAGCTTAGTCCAGTGACACGTTCAATTTCCTGGATGATTTCAGTGAGTTGAGCCATGTTTTCCTCCACGAAAGGTGAGCGGGTAATTTAACCATGCTAAGCTGAAACGACAATTTTGCCAAAACATCCAAGGAGTTTGTCAATGTCCACTCACACTGAAGCGACCCCGCCCAGCCCCAAACAACAGGTGGCTATTAAAGCTGCTGAAATTGTCGATAACGGCATGATCGTCGGTTTGGGAACAGGTTCAACCGCCAATTTGTTTATTGATGAACTGGCTCGCCGACAGCGTGAACAGCAATTAGAGATACAGGTAGTTGCCAGTTCGGTGATTAGTCGAGTGAAAGCACAGCAGGCTGGTCTCAAGGTGGTTGCTATCGAGCATTTATCTCATCTGGATATGTATGTGGATGGCGCGGATGAAGTCACCACCGACTTGGAGCTGTTAAAGGGACGGGGTCAGGATCTGGTCTGTGAGAAATTACTGGCCAGTCATGCCAGCGCTTTTTATGTTCTGGTAGATGACAGCAAGATGGTTTCCCAGATTGGCGAGAAAAACGCCATACCTATCGAAGTGATGCCCAGTGCCGCGCAGTTGGTGTTGAATCGTCTGGCAAAACTGCAGGCCAAAGGCAGTCTGAGAATGAATGCCGCCGGGGACAATGTGGCTTATAGCGCTGCGGGAAATTTGATTCTGGATATGCAGTTTTCCGGATTGGAAACTGCGCAGATAAATGCTCTGTTAACGGTGATGCCGGGAGTCGTTGAGCATGGTATTTTTGCCGATATTGCCAAAGCAGTGTTTATTGGCTCGTCAGATGGCGTCAAACTGTTACAGCGCTAATGGTTATTAAATAAAAAAGGGCAGTGTCAGACACTGCCCTTTGCTTAAAAAGCTTATTCGTAACCGGTTATTTTTTTAATTCTTCCAGAATGGTTTCGGCTTTGGATTTACCAAATTCACCCGAACCTTCAACACCGATATATTTTACTTCACTATCAGTAATAATCATTGCTGCACGAAATGCACGAACGCCCATGCCACCACCGGTTAAATCACGATCTAAACCTAATGCTTTGGTGTATTCGGCACTGCCATCGGCCATCATGCGCACTTTGCCAGTGGCTTTTTGTTCACGGCCCCAGGCCGCCATAACAAAGGCATCATTAACCGCCAAGCACCAGATTTCATCTGCACCGGCAGCTTTTAATGCTTCAGCATGTTCGACAAAACCGGGTAAATGCTGTGAAGAGCAGAGTGGGGTAAACGCGCCCGGTACGGTAAAAATGACAATGGTTTTGCCTTTCGCCATTTCACGGACATCCATCGGAGCCGGATTCATTGGGCAGCCATTTTGAGGATCAAACTCCACACATTCGGTTAATTTGCCATCGGGTATTTGTTGTCCAACTTCAATCGTCATAATCACTCCTTACAAATCAGTTAAATAAGCTGACTGATCAGCATAAGCCATCTGTCTGCAGATAAAAACACTGATTATTACAAGGACTTTCAAGTTTGGTGCACAACACATTAATCGTTATGATGAAGAACATAATGATTTAACCGGAGAAAAAAATGGCAGCAGAAAAATCTATTCTGAACTGGGGTATTCTCGGCGCAGCGCGTGTCACCGAAAAACTGATTCCCGCCATTATCGAAGCTAATAATGCGCGACTGATTGCCGTCGCCAGCCGCCGCCAAGGTGCAGCAGCTGAAGTCCTCGCCAAACTGGCCCCAGACAATAAAGACATTCTGGCGCTTGATGATCCCCAGGCTTTATTAACGCATCCGGATATTGATGTCATTCATTTACCGATGGCCAATGAAGAGCATGCCGAATGGGCATTAAAAGCCATTGCCAATGGCAAACATGTGTTGATTGAAAAACCACTGGCCTTAAAAGTCGAAGATATCGATGCCATTACCCAGGCGGCAAAAGAAAAGGGTGTAAAAGTCATGGAAGGCTTTATGTATCGCTTTCATCCTCAACATGATGCGGTGAGGGAAATCATTGAGTCCGGTGTGATTGGCGATGTTCGAACTGTCAGTACCCGTTTTGCTTTTCCAATGAAACCGGCGCGTTTATATCGGGTGAATCGACCCATTGAAAATGGTGGCGGGGCGATGTGGGATATTGGTCCCTATGCTATTCATACCGCCAGATTATGGTTTGACGATGAACCTAAAGCCGTTACAGCCATTGCCAATATAAATGAACATGGCGCGGATTTAAGCCTGACTGGTATTTTTGATTACGGAAATGGACGGTTTGCTCAATTCGAGATGAGTTTTGAACATGCCCGTCGCAGTGTTTATGAAGTTATCGGTACTCTGGGTGGTGTGACTTGCCATACAACCTGGCAACCAGCAGATGAAAAAGCCGTTATTTCATGGTGGACTGAGGCCGGCCAACAGGAAACCGTCGAAGTACCGCCTGCTGATCAATTTGTGAATGAAATCGAACACTTCTCAGATTGCGTGTTAAACAACAGCGAGCCGTTATTGAGTTTGCAGGATGCCAGAGATAATTGCCGGGCCATTGTCGCCGCTTTGCAGTCGGTAAAAGAGGGCAAAACCATACAACTGGGGTAAAGCAACGAAAAAGCCGCTCAATTTGAGCGGCTTTTTTAGGGGCTGAAAGCTGAATATTAACTGGCCGTTTTAAATTTACTGATGGATTGCTGTAGTGTCGCTGCCAGTTGAGTCAGGTCAGTACTGAGCGATGAGATTGACTTTGAGCCAGCTTCGGCTTTGTCAGATACCGCAGTTATCCGCCGGAAGTTATTGTTAATTTCTTCAGCAACCGCGGATTGTTGCTCGGCCACGCTGGCAATCTGGGCATTCATATCATTGATGGCCGTAACCGAACGACTGATCACCGCTAATGATTCACCAGCATGCTCGGCTTGCGTGACACATTGATGCGCTTTGTTTTTGCCTTCTTCCATAACTTTTACGGCGATTAGGGTTCGGCTTTGGGTTTTTTCGATCAAGTCTTTAATATTCAATGTCGACTCTTTGGTGCGGCTCGCTAAACCACGCACTTCATCGGCAACAACGGCAAAGCCTCGACCATGCTCACCGGCACGGGCGGCTTCAATAGCTGCATTCAATGCCAACAGATTGGTTTGTTCGGTAATATCAGCAATGACTTGAACAACGGTGCCAATCTTTTTGCTGTCTTCAGACAGTTCATCAATGACGCGCGCCGCTTCTTCTACTTTAGTTGCCAGCTCAGCGATACTGGCCAGTGTTTTCGCCACTTCCTGATTGCCATTAATGGTTTCTTTATCGGCTGTTTGCGCCTGTATTGAAGCCTCGCTGGTCAGACGGGCAATCTCCTGCACAGAGGTAGAGATTTCACTGATGGCATTTGCACCATCCAACGTTTGTTGTTTCTGATCGATAACTAAACTTTGATTCTCTGCTGAGGTGGTATTCATCACCTTAGCCGCATCCGATACCTGGCCTGCAGAAGAGCTGATGGCTTTCATAATATGCGACAGTTCGCTGGACATGGTGCTCAAAGCGCCGACAATACTTTTGGGAAAGCGGGTTTGGGCTTGTTGAGTTAAGTCACCGGAGGCAAACACTCTGATTAACCGAGCTGCCGAATCTGGTTCGCCACCTATGGTTGAATAGAGACGACCAATCAGACGATAGCTGACAAAAATCGCAATGATGATGGCAATCAAGGTGACAGTGATCATCAACGCCATAAATCCACCGGTTTGCTGACGAATATAATCAACCTGGTCACTAATGGTGATTTCCTGATAATCGATAAACTGATTCACGGCTCCTAACCATTGAGTGTATGCAGGCGAGGTATTAAGCATTAGATAGTCGCGTGCTTCACCATTTCTGCCCTGATTAATCAGATTGATTGTCTCAGCAGTGTGAGCCAGAGTTTGTTGCTCTATGGTTTTGATATTGTCTAACAGCGTTTTTTCCTGAACAGTGAATTGCTGTGGATTATTTGCCATTGCCTCCAGGCCGATGGCTGACTCTGAGTAGAATTGTTCCAGGCGTTCAATATCTTGCAGATGCTGCTGCCGTTCTACGCTGTTTTCACTTAACACCACATCACGAATTGAAATTGCCCGGTCATGAACACTGCCACGGAAGTTAATCGCTGCGCGTTGTTTGACGCTGTCAACTTCATTAATTTTGCTCATGGTTCGATCAATTTTGCTGACTTCATTTACACCGATAATGGCAATCAACACCATTAAACTTAAGACGATGCCAAAGCCGAGTTGAAGTCTGTTTTTGATAGTCACTGAAAATTCCTGATTATTAAGTGCAAGCGCATTTTCGCTGATTGCATGTGAGTTTTATGTCAAAGCAATATTATGTATGCCTGTTTAAACGACGAAATCAGGAAATTTCTCTAAATGCTCAGGAATGAGTATTAGCTATCATTTAATTAGCTGGTTTTGAGCCGGTAAAACAAACAAAGCTTTTTAATAAATTAAAACAAACGCAGCTGACTGTTTGGTGATTGAAATAAATCACATCGCAATGGCGCTAAAGATGGTTTAAGTTGCAGTTTTTTATAGATATTACGAAACCGTTGGGCTAATAGATCAGCAAAGATACCTTCACCGCGAAGTCGATGACCAAAACGGGGATCGTTATTTTTACCACCTCGCAAATCATGAATGCGATTCAAAATATGCTGGGCCTGATCGGGGCGATGGGTCAGCAGCCATGTTTCAAATAAAGGGCTGACTTCCAGCGGTAGTCTCAGCAGAATGTAATGAACGTCGAGTGCTCCCGCCTCAACAACAGCTTTTACAATATTCTCCAGCTCCGCATCCGTTAATACAGGAATAACCGGGGCAATCAATACCGTGACCGGAATACCTGCGGCACGCAATGTTTCGATGGTTTGTAAACGTCTTTTGGGCGCACTGGCTCTGGGTTCCATCACACGCGATAAAGCAGGATCCAATGTAGTAATAGAAAGATGAACCTGCACTAAATCCTCTGAGGCCATTTGTTGCAGAATATCAATATCGCGTTCCACCATCGCGGATTTGGTCACGATATGACAAGGGTGACGAGTTTCATTGAGAACTTGCAGAATCTGCCGGGTGATTTGATAGTCACGTTCTATTGGCTGATATGGATCGGTATTGGCACCCAGTGAAATTGGCGAACATTGATAATTTTTGGCTGCTAATTCTTTTTTGAGCAATATAGCGGCATCGGGTTTAGCAGTGAGTTTGGTTTCAAAATCCAGGCCGGGGGAGAGGCCTAAATAGGCGTGAGAGGGGCGGGCATAACAATAGATACAGCCATGTTCACAGCCGCGATAGGCATTTATGGATTGGCTGAAAGGTAAGTCCGGAGACTGGTTGCGGGTGATAATGCTTTTAGGGTGTTCAATTTCCACCGTGGTCTTGGGAGGGTTTTCTGCCTCCTGAAACCAGCCATCCTCGACGTTTTCTCGTTGAAAAGCGTTATAACGTCCATCTATTTGAGTCGCGGTTCCTCGCCCTTTGATTGGAGATTCGCTAGCCACGCTTAATCAGAAAGATAGTATTCCACTGTAGAAACCACGCGAACCTGTTTGATATGTGGATTGTTGTTGTCGCGCGCCGTAATACTGAATTGACCTTGTGAAGCTTTACGGATTTTGCCTAAGTCACTGTCAGAATCCTGTGCAAATTTCTCAGCCACTTCACGGGCATTTTCAGTGGCTTCTTCGATCATCTCTGGTTTGACTTCATTAAGTCGGGTAAACAGATATTCGGTCTGAGCCATATAGTTTTCACCGGTCAATACCAGACCTTGCTTTCCTAATTCAGCTACAGCCGGCATTGCCTGGCGAACCGCTTCGATATTCTGCGAATACACAGTTACCGTTTGTGTTGCGGTATAACGGAACTCTGCTCTCGGGCCGCCACCATATTGCTGGGCCGACTTATCAATAATCGCGGGGGCATTAAACGTGATTTCATCATGCTGAATGCCACGTTGCTGCAGAAACTCACGAACCTTTTTGCCATTATTTTCAATGGCTTGATATAGCTCTGGCAGATCATTGTTGGCTTCGGTGAATTGAATCGGCCAAATCACCACATCCGCTGGATAATCGCGTTCAGATAATCCTTTTACGGTTACGCTTCGTTCCAGCTGCTTGAAATCAATTAACGCCTTGCCGAGCTGAAAGCCCAACATGGTTAAGCCCAGAAATAACGCCCCACCTAAAATCAATGCTGTTGATTTACTTTGATTAGCCATCATTCCGAACTCCTGTTGAATCAACGATGATCAGTAAAATGTTCTCTGGCATAAGCGACACGATCTTCGACGCTCATCCGTTTTTTGTGACTGAGAGCTTCAATCTGCCGTAACCGAGGTAATAAACCTTTGCCATTTGCAATCTGGATGGTCAAACCTGGACGGGCATTTAACTCCAGTAACATCGGGCCTTTAAAACGATCCAATACGATATCGGTACCCAAGTATCCCAGTCCCGACATTTCATAGCACGATACAGCAAGGTTTAATACTTCTTCCCAATGCGGCACCTTCAACGTCATCATATTCAGGCCGGTATCCGGATGTAACAGAATCGGTTTGTCGAATTGTACTGCACGTAAGGCATGTCCATCACCAATATCCAGACCTACGCCCACAGCACCCTGATGCAGATTGGCTTTTCCATTGGAGGCGGCGGTAGATAATCGCATCATAGCCATTACCGGGAAGCCGCGGAACACGATAACTCGCGTATCAGGCACACCTTCATAGCTGAAACCGCTGAAACAATCATCAAAGTGAATCAGATCTTCAATAATGGCCACGTCAGCACGACCACCCAGCGAAAACAATCCTGCCAGGATATTGGAGACATGACGTTCCAGATCGCCAATATTGGCAAATTGCCCATTGGATTTGCGATAGCCTTCTTCACTCTGCCGAGTGATAACCAGAATACCTTTACCACCTGAGCCATGAGCCGGTTTGATACAAAAACCGCTGCTGCAGCGTTGCAGGATCCCAGCAAGATCTTTCACAGAATGTTGTTCGCTGATCACACCAATCAAATCAGGCACTTTTACGCCTGCTTCAAGCGCCAGTTCTTTGGTTTGTAATTTATCGTCAACCAGCGGAAACAGATGCCGGGGATTGTAGCGACTGATATACGAAACATTACGCCGATTCATCCCCAATACACCGATTTTGCTCAGTGCACTGGGGTGCGCATAACGCTCGCGTATGGTTTGAAACCAGCTCAATTTTTTTTCAGCCGGTTCGCTCATTGTTTATCCAGCTTGGTCAGGGGCTTAAACCGTTTCAACTCAAGCAAGCGATAGCCGGTATAGCTACCTGCAACCAACGTCAGTGCCATCAGAATCAACTGAATTCCCATGAAGTTAAAGGTTAAATGGCGAACCCAGTCTAGGTTCATTGCCAGATAGGCAAGGATGGCGACCAGTAGCGAACCACCGCCTTGAATCATAACTTGCTTGGCACCTTCCTCTTCCCAGAGGATCGACATACGTTCAATAGTCCAGGCCAGAATGATCATCGGGAAGAAAGTGATCTTCATACCTTCGGTCAGGCCGAATTTATAAGCCACGATTGAGAAGATAGCGATCATGCCGATAACCATAATTATGACCGCGGATATTCGGGCGACCAGTAGTAAGTTGAGATAGGACAGGTAGGATCGGATCATCAAGCCCACACCGACAATCAGTAAAAAGCCGATCAAGCCGGTCATTAAACTGGTTTGGATAAAGGCCATGGCGATCAACACCGGCATGAAAGTACCTGAGGTTTTAATACCCACCAGAATACGCATCAAAACCACAATCAAGACACCTACCGGGATCAACAAAATGCCTTTGAAAATAGCCTGTTCTTCAAGCGGCAAGGTATACAGCGAAAAATTCAGCCATTCGTTATCTGCAAACTTTTGATTCAACGCAATATTGAAAGGTTGTTCCTGCGAAATCATCGAGAAGGTGACTTGAGCATTGGTCGCACCAACCACTTCTAATACCGGGCCGGAATGATACTGCCACAGCAGCATATTTTCCGCCTGACCCTGTACGCCGGTTTCCGGATTAAACACTTCGTAGTCATTGCCATCAAAAACCTGAATATATTCAATCAGTGACTGGCGACGACGGCCATCTTCCAGATATAAAGCATGAATGCGTCTGGCCGGTACGCCGGCTTCTTGCAGAAGTTGAGCAATCCAGATGGGTTTGGGTTTTAGTTGAGCAAGCAACTCTGCGGTTTGCTGTTGATTGTTAAATTCATGAATCAGTTCGCGTGCCAATGTGTAATTGGATGATGAGCGTTCTATGGCACGGTCAAGAATCATTTGTGCAGCTGAAGCGTAAGGCTCTTTTTCAACGTTTGGTTTAACGTTTGCTACTGGTTCCTGTTCTACCGGTATGGCATATGGATCCAATAACATATCAACTTTGTAATACAGCGATTGATTGCCATTGGCTTCTCTGATCGACCATTCAGCGTAGGTACCACCTTTACGATCAACAAATGCCAATCCATAGCCCGGGCTGGCAGTTTGCTGATTAAGTTGAGTAAAGCCAGGTTGCGTATTCGGAATCGCTAAGCGGGCTGTAACCGGTTCGCCACGGGCTTCAAAATCCACCTTGGCTTCAATCGACCAGGTTTGACGTTGTTCACCTGGAAACCAGGGAATATCAAATGCAATATGACGGTGTAGAGTAAGTGCTAAACCTGCAAAAAACAGCAGACTGACCAGAATATAAAAAGGCGCACGTGATGCCATGAGGGTTCCTTAATCTTCTGATGCAGTAGGATTAGCTTGTTCTGCTTTTTTGGGAATAGCCGATGCCCGATCTTTCAATAATTCGGGTTTTGGCTGGACATTTTTCTTGGCCACATCGACCACGGCAATGTCTTTCAAAAACTCACGGCCCAACAAGATCGGATAATTCATATGCGAACGATCAGTTAGAGTGAATTCTGCAGTATCGGTCATATTACCAATCTTGATCGTCAGTCTGACGACCGGACGTTTATCAATTTCATTGGTGGATGATTGACGGATATTGGCGATGCGGGCGATGGGGGCTTCAACTTCATAACTATTATCACTGCCTTCTTCAGGAACAATGGTAAAGCGAGCCCATTTCTGACCATCACGTTCCAGAGTCACGATATCCTGTGCAGTTAAAGAGGAAGTAGTGGCACCGGTATCTACTCGAGCAGGAAACACACGATTTACCGCTTCAATCCATAACCACTCGGATTGACCCAATACCAATTTATCACCCAATGTCATCGGGGCTGGTGGAGGGCAGCTTTGACTGCTTGCTGCGCTTGCGATTTGAGCCGTTTGCGCTGATTCGACGACAGCTCGTTGAGCCAGTTTTTCATTAAGCTGCACAACTTGATGGTTTAGTTCATCGAGTTGTTTGCGAGTGATTTGCTGCTCTTTGGAAAACGATTGCAGACCAGCCTGGTGCTTGTTTTGATTATCGATAACTCTCTGGCATTGCTGACGCAGCTGATTTTCAATTCTGGATTCACTGTCACTAAGCGCTGACTTTAATTGTTCGTTAGAGACGGTGGGGCGGGTTTCGTTTTGAACGCAAGCTGTTGTAAATAAGCTGGATACAATAAGGAGGAGTGGTAATTTATGTTTGAACATGTCTTTCCTAAATCTTAAAACGGATTATTAAGTCAAAACGCAATTATCAAAACAAAATTGATAGGACTGCATATTATGAAGTAATCCCTGTTAATCCGGAGACTTTTTCTCGGTAAGTAAATGTACGTAACGTCCCATGTCACGATAGGTAGGCATACGACAGTATTGATGCTCTAACGCCAGTAATTCCTGTTCATTTGTCTGATTTCGACTCTCAGAGTTCAAATAATCGCTAAACACCCTAATGCCACTGTGCTGAAGGATGCCAAAACCATTATTTTTCAAAAACTCGAGCAATTCATGTGGATATTGCGGAAACGGCGGACTGAGCTTTTTACCTGCACCAATATAGCGGTCATTGAGTATGGGTTCCAGTCGCCATCCTCCACGAATCACGTTTTTATAGACCATGGCATTTCGGTTATAAAACATTAATGACAGGTAACCGCCGGGTTTTACTCGGTCTAGCAGCAGTTTTAGAGTTTCTAAGGGTGTTGCCAGCCACTCCACAACCGCATGACAAATCACTAAGTCGAACTCTGCTAATTGCGGTGCCAACTGCTGAATTGAGCCGTGATGAAAGCTGGCATCCAGCTTTGCTTGCGCAAATGAAAGCCTGGCCTGGTCGAGTAACTTCTCTGAAATATCACACAGCGTCAGTTGGTGACCAAAACCAGCCAGCCACAAACTGATTTGTCCGGCACCACAGCCAGCATCCCAAATCTGTAAATCTTTAGTCTGGGTGAACTGCTGCAAATCCTGTTTAAGGATTTCTAAACGTAACTGTCCTTTGCTGGTGTCATAAATACGCGCATTAAAGCGCTCAGCCAAATCATCAAAATTACGATCCTGTTGCATCAGGCCGCCGGTTTAAGCAGATTATCCAACAGGGAATCGATCGCCAGAATTCTGCTCTCAGCATCCGGCATATTGTCAGTGAAACGCAGTTTGTCCTGACCATCCAGCTTGAAGCGGGATGGCTGTTTCTGAATCAGCTGGATGATGGTCATCGGCTCAACCTGAGGTTCCTTATCAAACAGCAAACGACCACCCTGATCATAAACATCGATTTTACGGATGCCGATGGTTTTGGCTTTTAGGCGTAACTCATGCACGGCAAACAAGGTTTGTACCGGTTCAGGTAACAGACCAAATCGATCAATCATTTCCACCTGCAGTTCGCGTAATGCTTCTTTGTCAGCGGCGGCAGCAATGCGTTTGTATAACACCAGACGGGTATGCACATCGGGTAGATAATCTGATGGAATCAAAGCCGGTACATGCAGATCGATTTCCACAGTCTGCCGAGCCATATTATCCAGATCCGGGGTTTTGCCGGATTTCAATGCATTAACAGCACGTTCCAGTAACTCGTTATATAAGGTAAAGCCGATTTCCTGCATCTGGCCGCTTTGTTCATCACCCAATAACTCACCGGCACCGCGGATTTCCATATCGTGGGTTGCCAGCGTAAAGCCAGCACCTAGATCTTCAATCGACTCAATGGCTTCCAGACGCTTTATCGCATCCGCTGTCATTGCCTGTTGTGGTGGTGTAATCAGATAAGCATACGCCCGGTGGTGCGAACGACCGACACGACCACGAATTTGATACAACTGTGCAAGGCCCAATTTATCGGCTCTATCTATAAAGATAGTATTGGCGCTCGGTACGTCGATCCCGGTTTCGATGATAGTGGTGCAGACCAGCACATTAAACCGCTGGTGATAAAAATCGAGCATCACCTGTTCCAGCTCACGTTCACGCATCTGCCCATGAGCCACAGCAACACGAGCTTCCGGCATTAAGGTTTCAAGTTCGCGTGCCACCCGGTCGATGTCTTCAACCTTGTTATGCAGGAAGTAAACCTGTCCACCACGCTTGATTTCACGCAGCATACCTTCACGGATTTTGTCGGCATTCCATTGCAATACAAAAGTTTTAATAGCAAGTCGGCGGGCTGGAGCGGTGGCAATAATCGATAAATCCCGGATGCCGGAAATCGACATATTCAGGGTGCGTGGAATCGGCGTTGCGGTAAGGGTCAACACATCGATCTGCGAGCGATATTTTTTCAGTTGTTCTTTTTGCGTTACACCAAAACGATGTTCTTCATCGAGAATAAACAAGCCTAACCGTTTGGGATCGATATCCTGCTGCAATAGTTTATGCGTCCCAATAACGATATCAGCAGTACCTTCGCTGATGGCTGATTTCACATCATCCAATTGTTTCTTGCTACGAAACCGTGACAAAACTTCAACTCGGATCGGCCAATCAGCAAAGCGATCTTTAAAGTTTTCATAATGTTGCTGAGCAAGCAGGGTAGTCGGCACCAGAACCAATACCTGTTTACCGGATTGCACTGCCAGAAAAGCGGCTCGCATAGCGACTTCGGTTTTACCAAAGCCGACATCACCACAGACCAGCCGATCCATCGGTGTTTCGGATTGCATATCAGCAATTACAGCATCAATCGCATCCTGTTGATCCGGCGTGGTTTCAAACGGGAAAGCTGCCGAGAACGCTTCATATTGTTCATCCGGCGACTGCATTGGTGGTTTCTTATTGGCAGCGCGTTTGGCATAGATATCCAATAACTCTGCCGCCACATCACGTACTTTTTCAGCAGCACGACGACGGGCTTTTTCCCATTGTGTGGTGCCAAGTTGATGTAATGGAGCGAGTTCCGGTGCTGAGCCTGAATAACGGCTGATTAAGTCCAGCGAGGCCACCGGCACATAGAGTTTGTCGCCCTTGGCATATTCGAGTGTTACGTATTCGGTCGCAATATCACCGACATCAAGAGTCTGTAAACCCAGATAACGTCCAACACCGTGATCTTCATGTACTACCGCATCACCAATCGTGAGTTCGGCAAGGTTACGGATAATGGCATCGGAATCACGCTTTTTACGGCTGCGACGACGGCGTTGCATAACCTGTTGGCCGAATAGCTGAGTTTCGGCAATAACTGCAATATTTTCTGATTGCAGTAATAAGCCTTGTTCGAGCGGGGCGACGGTAATCGATAGCGGCGCGCTATCATTAATAAAGGCATCCCAGTTATCGACCACTTTGGGTTGCAACTGATTTTTGCGTAACAAATCCAGCAGCGTTTCACGGCGACCTGCAGATTCGGCAGCAATTAAAATCCGGCCAGCAAATTTATCGATAAATTGATGTAAGGCTTCGCAAGGACGATCTTGCTTGGAGTTAAGCGGTAATGATGGTGGCATCACCGTGGCATAGTTGTTGTTACCGGCTGAGCCATCTATTTCAAAGTTCTGGCATTGCAAACGCTGCCATTGTTTGAACTGGCTGAATAATTCTTCAACCGGCACAAACACATTGATTGGTGGTAACAATGGTCTTTCTGGATCAACACTATGTTGACGATAGCGGATCTGGATTTCCTGCCAGAACTGTTCTGCGGCATGAAATGTATCATTGAGCTGTACCAGCAGTGTGTTATCCGGCAGATAATCGGTCAGACGGGCGGTTTGCTCGAAAAACAACGGCAGGTAAAACTCGATACCGCCCGGCATATTGCCGGCGCTGACTTCACGATAGATCAGACTGCGTTGTGGGTCGCCATCAAAATACTGCCGAAACTGTTTACGGAATAAAGCAATGCTGTCGTCATTAACCGGAAATTCGCGTGCCGGTAATAACTGGATCTGTTCAATATTATCGACAGAACGCTGGGTTTCCGGATCAAACGTACGCAGCGTGTCGATCTCGTCATCAAACAAATCAATACGATAAGGTTGACGACTGCCCATCGGGAATAAATCAATAATGGCACCGCGAACCGCAAACTCACCATGTTCGATAACCTGCGCCACATTACGATAACCGGATTTTTCCAGTTTCAGTCGCCATTGTTCGATATCAAACTGATCGCCGATTTTCAGCTCAAGATGATTGCCATCAAGGAATGCTCGCGGTGCAATACGTTGCATCAAGGTAGCAATCGGCACCAGTAAAATGCCACGTTTGAAATCGGGCAAATGATGCAGGGTCTGCAAGCGTTCGGAAACGATATCCTGATGTGGAGAAAAACTGTCGTAAGGCAAGGTTTCCCAATCCGGGAAATGCAAAATTGGCAGTTCGGCATTGCCAAGGTAAAAACGGATTTCCAACTCTAATCGATGGGCGCTGGCCACATCGTCAGTCACTACCAATAATGGACCTTCATGCTGCTGAGCCGCTTTTGCTAACAGCAAACCTTGTGCACTACCGTATAATTGTCCGGCACGAAGTTGATCTTTGGCTGATACGGGTAAGACAGGTTGAAGCAAATTGGCTGGCAAGAGTGATACCTTGATATATTAAAAGTGAGAAAGCGCGTTATTTTCCCATACTTGACCAAGTACAGCATCCAGCATTTTCAAACAGGATAATGTCCTTACAAATAATAAGTGTTAATGCTATAGTCAAAATTTTGCAACGAAGCGGAGCGGGAACATGGTGAAACGGACGGAAAATGTTGTGTTGTTAAAAGTGATTGGCAGTGCTGAGTTATTAGCGGCATTGGCTATGTTTTATTTTTATCACGAAAATGTACCAGCCGTAATCGGTGGATTAATTTTGCTAGGCTTATCTGCTAACAGCTTTTATCAAGCGCACAAATGCTATCAGCGTCAGTATTCTCCCCGAAAAGACGATAATTCATAAATCACGGTTTTAATGAGTCAACTGGAAAACCCATCTATCGAATCTCAGTTCGACCCGGTCAGTTTTGTAAAATCACTTACCAGTCGACCCGGTGTCTATCGCATGATCGATGCGGAAGGCACGGTGATTTATGTTGGTAAGGCTAAAAATCTTAAAAAACGTGTTGGCAGTTATTTTCGCAGTACCGGTTTAACCAACAAAACTCAGGTGATGGTCGCCCAAATCGTGGCGATCGAAACCACGGTTACCCACACTGAAAACGAAGCCCTGATCCTGGAAAACAACCTGATCAAGGAGCTAATGCCACGTTACAACGTGTTGCTACGTGATGATAAAACCTACCCATACTTATTTATATCCGGTGATGACTTTCCACGGTTGAGTGTGCATCGCGGTGCCAAGCGTAAAAAAGGCAAATATTTCGGACCTTACCCAAGTGCCGGTGCCGTTCGTGAAAGTCTGAATCTGCTGCAAAAACTGTTTCCGGTGCGTCAATGTGAAGACAGTTATTATCAAAATCGCAGCAGACCGTGTCTGCAATATCAAATCAAACGTTGTACAGCACCATGTGTGGGGCTGATTTCTGAAAGCGATTATCAAAAAGATGTGCAGCACACCATCATGTTCCTCGAAGGTAAAAACCAGCAGGTTATGGATGAGCTGAGTAACCAGATGGATGTTGCTTCGCAGAATTTACAGTTTGAACAAGCGGCTTCTATTCGCGACAAGATCATCAGCTTACGCCGCGTTCAGGAACGACAATATGTCAGCTCCATGCAAGGTGATTCAGATGTCTTGGCGGCGATTGTGCGTGATGGTCTTGCTGTGGTGGAAGTCAGCTTTGTTCGCGGTGGTCGTAATCTGGGCAGTAAATCCTATTTCCCCAAAGGCTCATCCGATCTCACTCCATCTGAATTACTCGCGGCTTTTATTCCACAGTATTACCTGGGTAAAGATGTACCAGCCGAAATTCTGCTGAGTCATGAAGTCGAAGACGCTCAACTTTTGCAAGATGTATTGCAGACAGAATCCGGACATAAAGTCAGCCTGAGAAAACCGCAACGTGGTCATGCAACGCGCTGGTTACAAATGGCGATGACCAATGCCGAGATCAGTCTGACGCAACGTATCAGTAGTCGTTCCAACTTATTACAACGTTTTGAAATGCTGCAGGATGCGTTAGAGCTGGACGAACTGCCTAAACGCATTGAATGCTTTGATATCAGTCATACCCGCGGTGAGCGCACGGTTGCTTCCTGTGTTGTGTTTGGCCTGGAAGGGGCGATTAAAAGCGATTACCGTAAATTCAATATTGAAGGCATTACCGGCGGTGATGATTACGCTGCAATGCATCAGGCATTAAGCCGACGCTTCACCCGTTTGAATAACGGCGAAGGCAAACGCCCGGATTTATTATTAATAGATGGTGGCAAAGGCCAAATTAAAGAAGCTCAGGAAGTGTTGGCTGAATTAAATTTAAGCGATTTACCTATATTAGGTATCGCCAAAGGCCCGGCTCGCAAGCCCGGTGAAGAAACTTTATTTCTGGTTGGCCGTGCCGGTGAAGTCACCTTATCTGCCGATTCACCGGCATTACATTTATTACAGCAGGTTCGTGACGAAGCCCATCGCTTTGCTATCACAGGTCATCGACAACGCCGCGCCAAAGCCCGTAAAACCTCAACCTTAGAAGATATCGCAGGGCTTGGGCCTAAACGTCGGCAGAAGATCCTGCAACAATTTGGTGGGCTACAAGAGGTAAAACGAGCCGGGGTAGAAGACCTGCAAAGAGTGGAAGGTATCAGTGCAGCGCTCGCGCAGAAAATTTACGACTTGTTTCATCCGGACAATTAACGGCTTCATAGTGCTACCATAGGTGCTATCTATAGCTTACAACGATATTATTATGCTTAATTTACCCAACCTTCTCAGTTTGCTTAGAGTCTTACTGATACCTGTTTTGGTCGCTTTGTATTTTGCACCAAGCCCCCATGCAACAATCTGGGCAACCGTGGTATTTGTGCTGGCGGGCATTACCGATTGGCTTGATGGTTATCTGGCAAGACGCATGAATCTCACCTCGCCATTCGGGGCCTTTATCGATCCGGTCGCTGATAAATTAATCGTTGTGGTGGCCTTATTGCTGATTCTTTATAAGTCACCGGTCTGGTTTATTTTGCTTCCAGTGATTGTCATCGTATTTCGTGAAATAACAATTTCCGCATTACGTGAATGGATGGCCGAAATTGGTGCCCGTCATGTGGTCCAGGTTTCCTCAATCGGCAAGTGGAAAACCACCTTTCAAATGATCGCCATTGGCTGCCTGATTTTCTATAAACCGCTGTTTGGATTACCTGTTTTTGAGATTGGAGTAGCCTTGTTATATGTGGCAGCTTTGCTCACATTGACCTCAATGATCAGCTACCTGAAAGCAGCCTTACCAGTGTTGGTAGATAAGGGTTGACAGAAAATATTAAGTGCCTATAATGCACGTCTTCCTAAGCGGGAATAGCTCAGTGGTAGAGCACAACCTTGCCAAGGTTGGGGTCGCGAGTTCGAATCTCGTTTCCCGCTCCAAGAATAAAAAAAGCCGCGGTCAGTCCAAGTAACTACTGCGGCTTTTTAGTCTTGACCTTAAGAAAAAAAGACATACCCCGGCTGGGTGGCAGAGTGGTTATGCAGCGGACTGCAACTCCGTGAACGCCGGTTCGATTCCGACCCCAGCCTCCATTTTGAAACACCATAAAAATAATA
>NZ_JAUSCC010000093.1 GCF_030651745.1 Methylophaga sp. | reverse complement strand
CTTCGGCTTCGGCTTCGGCTTCGGCTTCGGCTTCGGCTTCGGCTTCGGCTTCGGCTTCGGCTTCGGCTTCGGCAGCTAGTATTTCAGTTGACTCGGGTAATGCATCTTCGACTGACAAGTCCGTCAAAAACGCGTCTGCTATTTCCATTTGCTCAGTTAATGGCTGAACTTCCAGCTCATCAATTGCAACCTCAGCAACACTCTCTTCTTCATTAAGCAGTTCGGCAACCCATTCATCAGCCACTGACGAGCGTTTTTCGCCACCAGTTGATATCGCTTCTTCGGTAAGCTGGTTCGGCTGATCTTCAAGTTCTTGTGGCGAGGTAAATTCCGCTAAGTCATTCTCATCAGAAATAAGTTCAATCTCTTCAACGACAAAATCATTATCTTCATTACCAATCGCCATTTCTTCAACATCGGCTGCATCATCGGTAGCCAGAAAATTAAACGATTCAACTGTTTGAGTTTCCTTGACTAGAGGCTCTTCAATGGCTTTAAGTGTTTCCGCAACGAACGCATTTTCATTGGGCTCTATCAGCTCAGCATTTTCATCGGTCACTATTTCCATTTGTGCTGCGGCAAGTTTTTGTCGTAGCAGATCCTCTTCGGTTTGCGGCTCAATAACATCTTCAATAACTGGAGCATTGGTTGCTGTTTCAATATCCATCGCAATAGCCGTTTCATCAGCTAATGCAGTTTGTTCGAAAGTCGATGGTTGCTCGATAGTCTCGGTTGAATTGTCTAATGGTGTTGGTTGCTCTGAAGTAGATAGTTCTGATTGATTTTCAGCCATCCGCTGCTGTCTGGCGGCTTTTAAACGCTCCGTCCGCTCACGTAACTTGGCACGCAGTTTGTCGATTTCATTAAGCGGTTCATCTTCGGTTTGAGCCAGATTGGCGTTGTCATCAGCAAAATCTTCAGGTGTAGGTTGCGACGCCATAATCCCGTACAGTTTCTCTGCCTCGTTATCAAATCCGGCTTCGGCTTCGGCTTCGGCTTCGGCTTCGGCTTCGGCTTCGGCTTCGGCTTCGGCTTCGGCTTCGGCTTCGGCTTCGGCTTCGGCTTCGGCTTCGGCTTCGGCAATATTGTTTTCTGGCGGGATTATTTCATCCAACTCACTAATGTCATCTGCAGCACTATCGTTAAATGCTTCAATTACTTCATCGGAGATCATCGCTGGGGGTTCAAGAAAATCCGATTCTTCAACTGAAACAGCTTGCTGACTCTGTTCAAGTGACGGTTCTGGTTCTTCAGTCTCATCCGTGGCGAAACCCGCATCAGCTGGTTTATCCGCTGTCATTTCTGCTGATAGATCCAGATCCTCGGCCATATCATTCGTTGCAGAAGAAGGCAGCTCTTCTGACACTAATGACTCTTCTTCCAATGTTATTGGGGCGTCAGACTTGGCAATATTGTCTTCTAACGAATTTATCTCATCCAGCTCGTTGATAGCATCAATGTCATCTTCACTGATGTCGTTCGGTTCTTCAGTTGCTTCCTCAGTACCCATAACCACAGATTCGAGAAAATCTGTTTCTTCAGCAGCAACATCCTGCGGATCCGGATCAAGCGTTTGTTGCTCTGCTGTAATTTCAGCTAATTCTTCGGCGGCGGGTTCGTGATCTGCCGGTTTATCCAGTTCGGTTATTTCTGCCAAATCCAGATCCTCAGCAATATCACTTATTGCATGAGTATCCAGTTCTGCAGCGGCTGATAAGGACTCTTGCGATATTGCTGATTCTTCAGCTTGTAAAGTAGTTGAATCAGTATGTTCAGCGATCAGATCAGTGTCCCAATCGGCAGTATCTGCTTCGGCTGTCTGCTCGGTCGCCTTATCAATGGGCTGTTGTTCGAGAGTGTCTGCATCAGTTTGCTCGGTTTGCAGCGTGGTATCGTTTTCAGCTGCTTCATCTATAGGCTGCTCATAAGATGGAGTAGGTTCGAAAGCGGCAACTTCAGGATATTGCTCTGCTATTTCAGTGGTGTCGTCCGATAAGTCTGACTCATTCAGTTCGAGTGAAGTGCCATCATTTTCATTAATATCAGCCATTTCAGCGGGCTGTTCGATTGGCTCAATCACGTCGTTCGCAATCGCAGTGTCCGGCAGATTAACTTCTTCAGTAACAGTATCCTCATCAAGTAAGGCATTTGGTTCATTGAAGTCAAAGTCGTTTACGATTGCTGAATTTTCATTAACAGGGTCAGTCTGTACTTCCTCAGCAGGTATCTCTGCTACACGCATAAGATCATCGATTTCCGCTACAGAAATCATATCTTCTACTTCGGGATCAATATCGCTTGGTGGCAAAACATCCAATTCGATTTCTGTTGGTAAAACTGCAGGGGTTGTGACTTGTTCGTTCGGATCATCTGATTCGAATGCATGAAGCTTGAGTTCCTGATGCTCAAATGCTTCAAGATCCTCTTCCAGCTCTTCTACCACCGGCTCTGCAGCAGGTTTACCATATATATCCGGAATCTGATTGCTCCAGGCAGTATTCAGATAAGCCTTCATGCCTTTTGCTTCAGGTGTACTATCGATTTTTTCCAATTCACTTTTATTATCGAGTTCGGCTGCTGGTGCTGCCTCCGTCAACGGAGTTTTACCGTACACATCTGGAATGGTCGGGTTCCAGTCATTCTTTAGAAAATCAGCCATTCGCATAGCCGATTTTGCAGGTTCCGGTTCAGGCTCAGGTTGTGATTCAACTTCAGCTAATGGTTCATCTGCGTCCAACCCATCAAATTCAGCTAACAGTTCAGGATCAATATCCAATTCCGCTTCTGCAGTTAAGGCTTCATCAATAAACGCTTCTTGCTCATCCAGTACAGGTTCGTCAATGGGCTGGTTTTGATTAAAGATGTCGTCAATATCGACTTCATCTGTTTCAGCATCTGCCAATTCAATATCAAAACCCGCTTCTGAGGCTGCGGGTTCTTCGCTAACAACAGTTTCGTCATCGAGCATTTCGGTTTGCGCAACGACATTTTCTGCATTGCCATCATCAAACACACCGTCAAACTCAGTTACCGCTTCCAATTCCGGTGGTGAATCTTCTTCAATCTCCGCAACTTGTTCAGTTAAATCAATTTCAGGTTCTGCTTCCTCAGCCGGCAAAGATTCATCAACAATGTCTAACAGCTCGGTTTCCAAAGATTCCTCTTCACTATCCGCTTGCATGATACTCAGCGTTGCATCGGTTAATGAGGTGATTTGTTCAGGAAAACTATTCAGCGTTTTTTCATCCTGCGCCGAATACAAATTAACGATGGATTTAAAGATTTCCTTCTCTCGCAGCATCAATTCTTCGACCATCGAATCCAGTGCTGCCCCACTTAAACCATAACGATTACTGAGCTGCTCGCTTAGTGAAGCAACACGTTGTTCATAACTGTTTTTAATAAATTTCGCCGTTTTTGCAGCCGCTGCCTGGGTGCGTTTGTGCCTGCGGCGTGCACGGACCAAAACCCAGATATACAAAATGGCAAAAATAGCGGCCAGCTCATAGGCAAGCCATTGAAAAACAGGATCAGTCAACGACATTTACAGTAAGTCTCCAGGTAACAGCTGCCGACGACGGCTGCGATGCCAAAACCAGAATCCCATTAACAACAACAGTACAATTACAGCATTGCCAATGGCTAAAATCATTGTGTCAGAAAGTCGAAATGAGGTTTCATCTGCACTACTAGTTTGTTGTTCGGCAAGGGGATCAATGATGACCGGCTCAAAAGGTTTATCAGTTTGATCTGCAGCAATTGGCGTTTCTGAGGTAATGGTTAACGTCGCCCCTACTTCATCCATCAGATGAATAGGTTTGGGGCGTAAAAACACATTGCGTCCTGCCAAAGTTTTACCGCGGATCTGCAAAGATAATTGATAAGCAGTTTCTGGTTGTAAATCGGCCAGTGTCAACTGCCAGGTATTATCCGCTTGGCGTAAAACATCGTAGGGGAATTCACTACCATCAGACGCGCTGAGCAATGCGGTGATTTGCAAGGATTCCGGGTCAATCATGCTGGCATCGGCAGTCATCAATAATCGATGGCTGCGACTGTCGGCTTCAAGTTGGGTAACAGTTACATCAAATGGTAACGCCACTACGTTGACCGATTGCCGGCGTTGACGCTCGAAAGTGTCACTTTTAGCGGTGATCACAATATCATTTTGTCCGCTGTCAAACAGTTTGCCCAAATTTGCCATAAACGTCGCCGTCTGGTTGTTTAAGGTCATTGTATTACTGATTGGATCACCTGACAGTGGCTGGGTACTTAACTCCGCAGTAACCAGTTGCAGAAAATCCGTTCGGTCAACCTGCTTACCATGGTCGGTTAATTTGGCGACAATATCAAATTGCTCACCGGCCAGAATATTATTGGGTAGATCAATGGTTTCCAACCGCAGGTCGGTTAACACCATGACACGATTATCAGGATCGACGTTGGCATCAAGAAACCATTCCCCTGCCATCGGTTTATCAATGGTAATCAAATCAAAATGGGTTTCCTGCATCCAGCGTACTGAGGACTCATGATTATCTGCTTGTTGACGCTGGTGGTCGGGTTGTACCAGTTGAGTAACATCGGTTTCAGTTTCACGAAACACCAATATCGTCATTTCGTTGACACTGTTATCAATGGTAAACCGATTGTCGACTAGCGGCACGGAATCGCGTTGCGTGGCTTGCTCGAATAAATGCAGAAAAACACGTTCCAGTTCATCAGCATTGTCGACCTTGTGGTACCAACCATCGGTCGCCATGGATAAATGCTTGAGCAATTCGTGATCGGCTTCCTCGGACAAGGCTATTGTATGAACTCGAAAGCCTTTTTGTTTTATTTGTGGTAACAGCTTATCCATAATCTTTTGCCGCGATTGCGCACTGGCCGCTTTACCCTGCTCCAGATCTACCAGACCATCGGATAGCAGGATAATGCTGCGTTGTTTGGTTGAATCAGAAGTGCTGACGTTGGCTGTTGCCTTTTGCAGTGCCTGCTCAATATCGGTAAATAATCCAAGGGAATGAATTTCAGAGGATTTTTGCTGAACCCGTTGCCGCCATTTAGCGTCAACTTTTTGAATCGGTACCAGCATATTGACATAACGGGCGAAGGTCCAGACACCGCTTTCGGCATCACCCGGCATTAATCCCCCGAGTAAGCGGAGCCCCGGCGCTCGCAAATTATGTGGATCGTTGTATTTCATGCTGCCGGAAACATCAATAATGATGCGTACATCCGCGCTAGATTCAGCATTAACAGCTGCTGGCAGGGCAAACCAGATAATTGGCAGAGCCAATATGAGCCTTAATAGTTTCTGCATAAAAACAACCTGTTTGGCTGGAAAAGCGGCAGAAAACGTCCTCAATGTCTGTTTTCTGACGCGAATTGTTTTATTTCAGACTCAATATGCAGGTTTTATGCCGATAGTTCAGCTATTTAGTTGCAAGGCTTAAAGCAGATCCAAACCACGTTGGATATCTTGTTGAATGTCCTCAACATTTTCCAAGCCTACCGACAATCTTATCATGCCATCGCTGATACCCGATTCAGCACGAGCTTCTACTGACACACGGCCATGAGTCGTTGTGGCCGGATGAGTAATAGTCGTTTTGGTATCTCCCAGATTGGCAGTAATTGAAATAAACTGCGTAGCATTAATTAATTTCCACGCAGCTTGTTGCCCGCCTTCGACCTCAAACGCAATAATGCCACCAAAACCGGATTGTTGCTGTTTGGCCAATTGATGACCAGGATGCGATTCCAGACCGGCATAAAACACCTGCGTCACCTTTTTCTGCTGCTGCAACCAATGCGCCAATTGATTGGCGTTGGCTGAATGGGCTTTCATACGTAAATCCAGAGTTTCCAGACCTTTCAAAAAGGTCCAGGCATTAAATGCACTCATGGTCGGACCGGCAGTGCGCAGGAAACCATACACATCTTCACCAACCCGTTTGGCATCCCCGACAACCGCACCACCAACACAGCGTCCTTGGCCATCGATATACTTGGTGGCCGAGTGAATCACGATATCCGCACCTAATAATAAAGGCTGCTGTAAAGCCGGTGTACAAAAGCAGTTATCGACGATTAACAGGCAATCATGTTTTTTTGCCAAAGCTGATAAGGCGGCTAAATCAGCAATTTCATTTAATGGGTTAGAAGGTGTTTCCAGAAATAACGCTTTCGTATTCGGTTTGATTGCCGCTTCCCAGGCTGCCAAATCGGTTAATGGCACGTAATCTGTCTGCAAACCGAACTTACTGAGATATTTGTCGAACAATACCCGTGTTGTTCCAAAAACACTGCGCGACGAAACAATATGGTCACCGGCAGCGCATAAGCCCATAAAAGTAGCGAGAATAGCGGACATGCCCGAGGCGGTTGCTACGCAGGATTCGCCCTGTTCCAGTGAAGCCAGGCGTTGCTCGAAAGTGCGTACTGTTGGATTGGTAAACCGTGAATAGATATTGCCCGGCTCATCGCCGCCAAAACGTGCTGCTGCCTGTTCTGCACTATCAAATACAAAACTTGATGTGGGGAAAATGGGTTCGGAATGTTCACCCTCAGGGGTTCTTACATGTCCTGCACGAATAGCACGGGTGGCGAAACCCTGGTCTTTGAGATCTGTCATGACAACTCTGAATATAGCTGGAAAATCCTGCCATTCTAAAAGATTAGCGGCATGGGTGACCAGCTTTATCCATAAAGGTTTTGCAGTGCAACTAAAGAGATATCGGGAATATTGAGTGAACTGGATAAGCTATGCTCAGCCGACAACGGCTGAGCATAGTTTTCTGCAAGGTTTAAGGCTGATAATGCAATGACAGCATATAGGTACGATCCAGACTATTGAAATTATTGACTGTCTGATATTCCTTATCAAAAACATTCATCGCATTGAGCTTAACCGACCAGTCATTGTCAATTTTGTATGCTAAGCGGAAATCGACTAAACCAAAACCACCTAAACGGGTGTTGTTAGCTGCATCATCATAACGATAATTACTGACTTTCCAACTACCTCCAACTGACCAGTCACCAAATTGGCGATCAACATGCAAATTAGCCAGACGCTGTGCCCGTCGCGGAAGTTTATTACCGGTTATTTCGTCTTCCGGTTTTAATACTGTTGCATTAAATTGAACCTGCCAATCCAACAATGTTGTTGCTAAATCAAATTCAAGTCCTTTAATTTTCGCTTTGTTAACATTCTCCGTGGTTGGAAACTGGTACACCAGCAAATCGCGGATCTTGTTCTGATAAGCATGCAATCCCCACGTGCCCCAACCGGCATTACCTAACAAGCCAACACCATAATTTTTGGATTTTTCAGCTTCCAGATTGGGGTTGCCGACAAAATAACCTACATCAGGGTAATAAAGTTGGTTAAAAGTAGGTGCTTTAAATGCGGTTCCGGCATTGGCCACAAATTGCAGACCTTGGGTAAGTTGATAACCCCACTCTGCCGTACCGGTGGTTTTCTCTCCATAGGCTTCATTATCATCATGACGGGCACTCAGTAGCCAACTATGACGATCAACATCACCCTGCCAACTGATAAATAGTGCCTTGTTATCTCTGGAGCTTTCATCATAGGCGATAGTTGAATCGACACGATCATGATCATAATCCAGACCGATATTTAAGCGTTGCTGCTCAGTGAGCATAAAGGTGTTTACCAGACTGACAAAACGATGTCGGGTATTAAAGCTACCATCTGGCGTATTATCCAAGTAGTTATCCGACTCATCTCTTGATTCAGATAAATTAAATGACATTAACCAATAATCCGTTACTTGATAACGTGAATTCAAGCCAAGAACCTGATTTACGTTGTCAGCATAAAAATCTCCGGTCAAAGAAAAACTATCGTAATGATTTCGCGCCTGGGACCGTAAAAAATTTGCTCCTATGCTCCAGTTATCAGTGACATCATGATCCACTCTTGCTGATAGGCTATTATTGCGATAGCCATCATGATCCGGGTTATCACCTTCACGGGCATTAATGCCATTGGTGGATTGGTGACTGAAATTCGCATGATAACGCGTTGTTTCATTGCCACCACTGACCCCACCACTGACCTGTTTGGTGTTATGGCTGCCGATACCTACCGAAGCATAAGGGGTCGGGCTTTGATTTTTACCTTGTCGGGTAAAGATCTGAATCACACCGCCAATGGCTTCAGCACCATACAGACCAGAACGAGAACCACGGACGATTTCTATACGTTCTATCTGATTAACCGGGAAGTCCTGAAACGAAGCCGTTCCGGCAGTTGCTGAATGCCATTTCACCCCATCCACAAGCACTAAAACATGACCAGAATTGGTGCCACGAAGATAAATACTGCTGGCTTTGCCGAGACCACCACTGTTGGTCATATCTACACCGGGAAAACGCGACAGCAAGGTTGGCAAATCATTAATCTGCAAACGTTCAATATCGGCGCGAGTAATGACGCTATTCGGTGCCAACGCATTTTCTGTGGGCATCCGGTTGGCAGTGATGGTTATTGCATCAAGGGATTCCTGTTCGGCCAAAGCTGAAACAGAGAAAGTGGAAGTAGCCAGTGCAGCTAATGTCAAACGTGCACAGACACGCAAAGGCATGGCCTTTGTTGAAGGTTTCATATTGTCTCCTAGGGATACGCTCACCCGCGATCCAGGTTAATAAAGTCACACAACACGATTCGGTTGTGATGAACTTCAGGCCGGTCTCCGGACTCACGTTGTGGCTTGCGCCAGTACATCCGCCTTCCCACGATTAATCGCAGTGGCTGATTGGATGCATTTTCAACGTTTACCGTTGCGGGGGCAGTGTTGGTTTTGCACCAACTTCCCGTTTAACTCGGATAGATATCAAAGC
This sequence comes from Methylophaga sp., assembly GCF_030651745.1. Next base: position 30,474 of record NZ_JAUSCC010000093.1, on the reverse strand, counting down.
ACCTGAAGAGGCGCGCATCTTAGATCTCCCTTGCCATATCGTCAAATACGATAAAGCAAAAGCATTACTTCCAAATTGACAATATGGCCTGCTGATCCTTATTCTGTCGGCAGTTTCAGGTGTCGCGAAAGCGATGAAACGGGAAGTCGGTGCATCTTCAGATCAGGATAAAGCCGACACTGCCCCCGCAACGGTAAATGAGTTAATGCTGAACGTTTAAGCCACTGTCTTAGGGCTTGTTGCTCTTTCACAACCCGCAGGGCTGGGACTATTTTTGCGGCCGACTTCGTTGTCAATCACTTATGTAGGAAGGCTACACGGCGTGCTTTCCGCCTTGTCGGACACAAAAATAGCCTCCAGCAGCGGTGGATATGAAAGATAAACAAGCCCTAATCAAGGATAAAGAAAATGACGTGGTTAATATTGGTTGCAGGGCTAATTCTGCTGATTGTTGGCGCTGAATTACTGGTCAAAGGTGCATCTCGATTGGCAACCAGTTTTGGTATTCCGGCTTTAGTGGTTGGTCTCACGGTGGTGGCATTTGGTACCAGTGCACCGGAGTTGGCCGTAAGTGTCAAAGCCGCTTTTTCCGGACAAGCCGAGTTGGCCATCGCCAATGTGGTGGGCAGTAATATCTTTAATATTCTGTTTATTCTGGGGCTTGCGGCATTGATTATGCCGCTGATGGTTTCCCAACAACTGATCCGTCAGGATGTGCCAATCATGGTCGGTGTCAGTTTTATTGCTCTGTGGATGATTCAAGATGGCAATATCGGCAAGCTGGAAGCCGGCTTGCTGTTTTTGGGAGTGATTTTATACACGGTGTTTCTGTTTTATCAGGGGAAAAAAACCGGTATTGATGCCAATGAAGCATCCAGCCATGTTGTCACGCCGGTTTGGCAAAATCTGTTACTGCTGATTGTGGGCTTGGCTTTACTGGTTGTTGGCGCACGTTGGTTAGTACAAAGCGCCGTGAGCATTGCTTCATCTTTTGGTGTCAGCGAAGCGGTCATTGGCTTAACCATTATCGCAGCCGGCACCTCTCTACCCGAAGTGATGACATCTATTGTGGCTACGATCAAAGGTGAACGGGATATTGCGATTGGCAATGTCGTGGGCAGCAATATCTTTAATATTCTCGCGGTATTGGGCCTGTCAGGCTTGATCTCCCCTACACCTTTGCTGGCCAGCGAGCAGTTAATGCAAATTGATGTGCCGGTAATGGTGGCAGTTGCAGTGTTATGTCTGCCATTGTTCTTTCTCGGCAGTACATTAAACCGTTTTGAAGGATTTTTATTTCTGGTGTTATATACCGCGTATGTGTGGTTTACCGTGGCAATGGCCTTATCACTGCCTTATCTGTCTCAGTTACAAACAGGGCTGGCTTATGGCTTGGCACCGCTGGTTGGGTTTTACGTGTTTCTCTGCCTGATCAATGATTTGTTACGGCGGAGATATAAATAACCAACAAGGTCTATGGGTAAGGTTACCGGGCAAAATGTTGTCGAAGCTGGTCGTCGACTTGCTCGGTAGCTTCCAAATGTGGAGCATGGCCAACATTGTCGAGCGATAACATCTCTGCTTCTGGCAGTATAGCCAGCAGTTTTGCTGATTCTGAATATGGGGTGACGCTATCCTGTTTACCCCATATCAATAAGGTTGGAATATTCTGCTGGCCTAGTTGCTGGTATGTGTCCAGATGATCATAGGCCAACAAATGACGGGCCGTGGATAGCAGGCTTTTTCGACTGCCTTTTACCCTGGTTTCGTCTAAAAAACGGGTTTTTATCGTATCAAGTTCAGCCACTGGCTGATAAACCATGCCTTCAATGTATTCAGTTAATTGCGTTCTTATCAGCACAATAGCAAACGGATCGGCTAATAACGAGATTTGAAATAAAGCGACATGCTGACGTTGGCTTAACGGTGATAACAATGTCAGCGTAGTTACTGGTGATGGTTTTTTTGCTGCAAACTCAGCGGCAACCAAGGCCCCCATTGAGATACCGACCAGATGAAACGATTCCGTAATGGCTAATGTTTGCAGCAGTTCCTGCAACTGATTCACAAACAGAGCTTTATCGTAAACAACGTCTGGTCGATCTGAAAAACCTCGACCATATAAATCAAAGCGTAATACCCGAAAACCATCTGCAATCAATCTGTCGAAAGTGCCATCCCACAGATGTGAGCCTATAGCAAAACCGTGTACCAGAATCACCAATGGTGCATTTTCAGGTCCCTGCAATTCATAAAAAGTATTACCGGCACTGAGTCTGGCAAGCTGACCAGACGAAGCTGGATCGCGAAAGTCTTCGACGTTCAGCACTTCAGGATCCTGCCATTTGGCCACAGCATAGAATATGACCAAAAAGAGGATTATCAGCAGTGAAAAATATTTGATGATCTGCACGGTTTTACGGGCTGACTTTTTATTCGGTGGTTTCGATCACAGGCCAGCCATTATTTTCTGGATCAAAAGCGGGATCCAAAGCCTGAATACGTTTAACCAATGGAGGATGCGTGGATAACAATCCGGACATTTTGTTGGAAAGCTCGGAAAACATCATATGTCTGGCCTCTTCCAATTCATCATGCACGGGTTCTTTAATACCTTTTTGACTCAGGCTTCCTATCTTTTTCAAAGCGCCAGCCAATGCATCCGGATCACCGGTAAATATCGAGGCATCGGCATCCGCCAGGTATTCACGTTGCCGGGAAATAGCCGCCTGCATGATTCTGCCCATAAAGGCACCCAATAATCCCAACAGGATCAATGCAATGCCCAACAGCGCGAGCTGAGCACCACCATTTCTGCCACCGCGACCTCCGGAGTGCATCAGGATCCGTCCCAGTACATATAAAGCCATTAAGCCATGAATCAAGCCGATCACCCGTAGATTTAATCGCATATCCAGATTACGGATATGGGCAAATTCATGGGCAACAACCGCGGCCAATTCATCACGATTTAATATTTGTAATGCACCACGTGTTACGGCAATAGCGGCTTTATCTTGAGAACTACCCGCCGCAAAAGCGTTGATTCCCGGTTCATTTTCAAGCACAAAAATATGCGGTACCGGCATGCTGGCACCCAAAGCCACTTCTTCAACGATATGTTTATAACGCGAAATCAATGGATCGCTGGTTATCTCATTCACATCGGTTGCACCTAAAGCACGGGCGACATTGGCACCATCTCCACCCATTGTGACCATTTTCCATAATGAGGTTAAAACAATCACCGTGGCGACACCCGCAGCGACCCAGCCGAAAAGTTGCCAATCAACTACAATCTGGCCCGGCTGATTCACTGTTTCAGCGGTCATCCGTACCGAAGCTAATGCAGCAATCAATGCTGCAATCAGCATTACCGAAATAATAAACAATGTCGTTATTTGCAGACTTTGTTTGCGTGCATCAGCGCTCAGTTGATAGCTGCTTCTTTGTGCCATCGTTAAAACTCAACCTTTGGTGCATTTTGAATGGCTTCACGGTCATCAAAATCCAGTTCCGATGCGCGAGTAAAGCTGAACATATTGCCCAGAATGTTGGTGGGAAAGGTTTCCAGCACGTTGTTATATTCAAGCACCGTATTGTTATAGCCACGACGTGATGCGGCCACTTTGTTTTCAATACTGGTCAGCTGCTCCATCAGATCACGAAACGCACCATCAGCTTTGAGATCGGGATACGCTTCCGACAAAGCAAAAATACCGCCCATCGCTTTGCCTAACAATCCCTCTGCCTGTCCCAGTGCCAACATTGACTTGGCATCACCTGTGTCGGTTTGACCCCGCATTTTTTCTGCTTGATTGCGGGCATCTATTACCCCGGTAAGCGTTTCCTGTTCATGCTTGGCGTAACCTTTAACGGTGTTGACCAGTTGTGGAATCATGTCATGACGTTGTTTAAGTGTAACGTCTATCTGTTTGAATGCATTCTGAAATATATTGCGATGGCGGACTAATTTATTGTATTCAATAATGACATATAAGATTAAAAGCCCAACGATGGCCAGTAAAACCCATTCCATATCTGTTCTCCTTTTTGAGTTTAATCAGTTGATTACCGATTCTAAGACAATTCACCATAACAAACAGTCCGCCATATAGGAAAACAATGTCCGATAATCGTTCATCAAATCCACAACTTATTTGAATGATCTAAGCCAGCGGATAGTGCAGGCCATAGCTTTATCAAATGATTCTCTACTTTGACGGAATAACTTTTGCCTGTATTATCGCCAGCAGTTTCAGGTGCCTTTATTACGATGTAATAGAGGTTAAACGGGAAACAGGTGCTAATCCTGTACTGCCCCCGCAACGGTAAACAGTTATGTCATTGCTCTGGTCGCTATCTGCTTGATAGATCGACAGTCACTGTACTTTTCACGGTATGGGAAGACGAGGAATGATGCTTAGGGTGAATCCCTATTGCTAAGCTGCAAGTCCGGAGACCGGCCCGAAGCTAAATGGAGTCGTGGCGGGGTGCCTGAACGTTTCCGAGCTTACACCTTACATTGCCCCCTGCCCGCTATTTACCTAACTGGTAGCTGTTTTTGCTACGGCGGGATGCTTTATGTCTTTTATTTTCAATCTTTTCAGATCGTTAGTTTGTTTTGTTTTTTTATCTATGGCGACGTTGTCGATTGTCTATGCCAACGAGGGAAAAGTTACAGCTATTGTTTCCGATCGCTCGGCTTCAACCCTGGTATCTGGTGCACACCAGTTATTGCAACAGCAGCCAGAGGCAAACATCCAAATTCGTACTGTCAGTCAGCTTAATTCTCTAAATGACAATGAATTGCAGCAGTTACTTGATAGCAGCGGCAGCGTGTTGATAGTGGGTGTGTTTGGGGATGCGGTTGAGCGTTTATTAAGCCGCCAATATAAAAATGAACAAAAACGCTATGTATTGCACAGCGACCAGCGGCTTAGCAGATTAAACAGTGATCTGGTTACAGAATCGATTCCCGAACCAGTTCAAAGCGATAAAACCGCATTAAGCTCGGCAGCAATGCTAAAGGCCAAACAAAATAAGTATCCCGCCTATCAAAACTGGTTACAGGCTCGTGCTTACTGGGTAAACCGTTCAACTGATAATGCCCGCAGTTTGCTGGATATGTTGCTGTCTGATGGCAACCGAAAAGCCGAAATGCAACCGGTCGGCGCCTTACGTTTTGCTTTGCATCAAGCCGACAAAATCCAATGGCTCTCCCCTGCCGAACTTGCCCAACAACTGGATACCACTCAGCCAGTAGTCTGGTTGCTGGATCACGATACCGGCGATTTAACCGGTGAATGGCAATTGCATCAACAATACTGTCAGGCCTTGAACAGCCAATGTATTTCGGTATTGGCTGCCTGGGGTGAACCCAGTGTTGAAGGGATTCAGACCATCAAAAATATGATGAGCGAATCGTTAGCAAATACGCCATGGGGCATTGTTTCACTGCAGGATTTTGTGATTGGTGGCGGTGATGGTCGCGAACAGGTGGAACAGCTGTTTATTGATCTGAATGTACCGGTATTAAAAGGCATCCGGATCACGGAAATGACTCAGGCGGACTATGTTTTATCGGCACAGGGCATCCCTCGCGACTCTATTCATTACCGAATTGCCATGCCCGAATTACAGGGCGTCAGTCAGCCGCAGATATTAGCTTTATCGGAACCGGCAAAGCTTGATCAACAAACAGGTGCTCAGATTACCCAAAGCTTGCCACTGACCGGCGAAATAAACCGTCAGGCACAACGCCTGCAACGCTGGCTGGATCTACAACAAAAAGACAATGCCGCTAAACGGGTGGCGATTATTTACTACAACCATCCCCCCGGCAGACACAATATCGGCGCCGATAATCTGAATGTGCCGGAAAGCCTTTTGGAAATATTAAATACCCTTAAAAACGCCGGTTATCAGACCGGGGAATTACCGGCAGACGCCGATGCCTTGCTGGATATTTTACAAATTCAAGGCGTGAACCTGCCGGAAGATGCTGAAGCTTTATCGGCCATGTCCAAAGTGGCTAACACGATGACAGCTGATGATTATCAAAAATGGTTCAAACAGTTACCGGCCACTGTGCAGGCCGAAATGATTGATGGACCTCTGGCGGCATTACAGCAGCGTATGCACGATGCCATTGAGCAAGCACTGGCATTGGAAAGTGTGACGGTTCGCCAAGCTCAACTGCAGTTACTGGCGGCATTTATGCAGCAAACAACGACCGATATTCATCATGCTCTGGATGGTTTGCGTCATCCTGGCCGCAGTCGGGCACTGGATTTATTAAGCCAGCTGGAACATGATTATCAGCAAATCATCGACTCGGCCGCTCAAGGTAACCAACCGAACTGGCAGCATAGCGAATCGTTACATGATGCCCTCTTGGAAATGCAGATCGAGGGTATTCGTGGCTGGGGTGAAATCCCCGGTAAAGTGATGGTCTGGGATAATCAATTGCTGATTCCAGGTGTGCAATTTGGCAATGTGTTTATCGGCCCGCAACCGCCGCGTGGCTGGGAGATCCATGAGGAACTATTGCATGCCAATATGTCTTTCCCGCCGCCACATCAATATCTGGCGTTTTATCATTTTATTCAGTCAACATTTAACGCCGATGCCATGGTGCATATCGGCCGTCATTCGACCTATGAGTTCTTGCCTAAACGTGGTGTCGGGCTGGGCGAAGATGATTACCCCAGTATTATTGCCGGTGATGTGCCTGGACTTTATCCGTATATCGTTGATGGTGTCGGTGAAGGCATTCAGGCAAAGCGTCGTGGACAGGCAGTGATCATCGATCATTTGACTCCCCCGCTTGCGGTCACCGAACTGTATGACGATCTATTGCAACTTCGTCAATTGATTGAAAGCGCTGAAGCCGCATCCGACAAAGCCACGCGGGATCGGGCGATTGTCACCTTACGTGAACAAATCGAAACCATGGGTCTGCGAGATGAATTGATTGCCAGCATGGATGAAGAGCTGCAGGTACGTGGGGCAGGTTTTGATGAAATTGATGACTATTTTCTGCTGCATGAAGTGGGTCATTACCTGACAAATTTTCAGGAAACCTTTATGCCACTGGGACTGCATGTATTTGGTCGTGACTGGTCAACTGAAGGGCTGGATACCATGATGAACTCCATGTTGGATAAATCAGAGCCCACCGAACAGCAACGAGCTGATATTTACCAAAGATTACAGATATCTCCTGCCGCTGAACTTCAAGCGTTACTGAATGGTTTGAATGGCCGTTTTATCGCACCGGGTAAAGGTAATGATCCGATTAGAACTCCTGATTCCCTGCCCACTGGCCGCAATTTTTATGCTCTGGATGGCAGTCTGCTGCCCACTCGGGTTGGTTTTGATATTGGTCAGCAACTGGCTGCACCGGTATTGGCCGGTGAGAAAGGCGATATTGAAGGCCATGAAGTTGGCGATCGCAATAAACAAGGTGTCATTCTCTGGGCTTCTGATTCGGTGCGAGATGAAGGCGCGATGATTGCCTTTGGCCTGAAGCTGTTGGGTGTACGGCCAATATGGAATAGTCGCGGCATTATTAAAGGGCTGGAACGGCTGCCGTTAAATGAAGATCAACCACAGCGTCTCGATGTGTTGTTTACCACATCGGGTTTATTCCGTGATTTATACGGTGAACATCTGGTATTACTCGATAAAGCCAGCTTGATGGCATTGGATGCCAGCCGGGATTTAATTATCAGAGATTATCCTGCATTGGCAGTTGCCCTTAACGCGGCGCTGGCTCCACTGGGTGAATGGCAGCAAGGTGGCGAAGAAGCTTTGGATAAAAATCTGGTCACGTCTAATTGGGTGAATGAGGCAAGACAACGTCTGGCACAACAACCGGATATTGATCCGGCACGATTAGGTCGTGAAACGAGCCTTCGAGTATTTGGTATTGCACCAGGTTCATATGGTGCAGGCATTAATCGTCTGGTGGAACGTTCATCTGCCTGGGAAGATCGCAGCGAACTGGCTGATGTATTTATCAAACGTATGGCCCATGCCTATGGCAGTGGTTTGCAAGGTGAATCTCAGCCTGATTTATTCAAACAGCAACTGTCCGGTGTGTCGCAAACCTTTCTGGGGCGGGCCAGTAATCTGTATGGTCTGATGGATAATAATGATGCGTTTGATTATCTCGGTGGCTTTAATCTGGCGGTGGAAATGGTCAGTGGTGAGCAACCCGGCAGTGCGGTGATTAATCACAGCAACGACGATAATCTGCGTATCGATAATCTGCCACAAGCCTTGCTCGGTGAATTGCGTGCCCGATATCTGAATCCTCAGTGGATTAAACCGTTGATGAACGAAGGTTATGCCGGTGCCCGCACCATGGGCAGCGAGTTTATTGAATACCTGTGGGGTTGGCAGGTGACCAGTCCCGAGATCATCAGTGATCAGGTCTGGGAAGAAGTCAAAGCCGTTTATATCGATGACAGCCTGCAACTGGGGCTGGATGAGTTTCTCAGTGATAGTCATCGTCAGCATGTACAAACCAACATTCTGGCAGTGATGCTGGTTGCTATCGATAAAGGTTTTTGGGATGCCGATCTGGCAACACAAAAACAACTGGCTGAGCAGTTTGCCGCCAATATTATTACAAAAGGCATTCCCGGCAGTGGTCACACCCATGCCAATCATCCGATGTATGACTTTGTGAAATCGCATCTCGATGCTGATCAGGCAGAAGCCTTGGAGGTCGTATTGGCGCGTAGTCGAATGCAAACTTCAGAACTTGAATCTTCACCGACACATATTCAGGAATTGCAGTTAAATCAAGATGATATCCAGAAAAGCGATAATGTTGAGCAAGGTGCTGACTCAAGCTCGAATGAGAAAAATCTGCTGTGGTTATGGACATTGTTGGCATTATCAGTGATTGTCGCTGCCGGTTTATGGCGTGGCCGTAAAGGAGCTAGGTAATGTATCCGCATTTTTCATTGGAATTAATGCATCAACTGACCGGTTTTTTATTAACCCCGGTGGTGTGGGCTTTATTGTTTTTTGTGGCACTGGCTGTATATGAAAGTGGCATTGCGATTGGCGAACGTTTCTGGGGTATTGCCCGCTTATCCCGCGAAGCAGATAGCCAAACATTGATTGCTATTGGTAAACGGCGAATTGAGCGAGCAGATTTCATTACCCGCCTTGCGCCTATGCTGGGCTTGATGGGCACATTAATTCCATTAGGTCCGGGCTTAGCTGCTTTAGGTGAAGGTCAATTATCCATTTTGACCACGGCGATGACGGTGGCCTTTGATACGACTGTTATTGGTTTATTAGCCGGTATGATTGGTTTTGTTATCGGCAGAATGCGTCGCCGCTGGTATGACGCGGCATTAACTCAGCTGGAACAACACAATGGATAAATGGCGGCGCAGTGCATTTCTGGATACCGATGAAGATCCGTTAGGTCCATTAGCTAATCTGATTGATATTGTTTTGGTATTTGCCTGTGGCCTGATTGCAGCTTTGGTCGCATTCAGCACCGATTTGCAGGATCATTTTGAATTACAGCCGCAGGAAATCACTCTCGGTAAAGAATTGCCACAACTACCCGACAACATGCAGCAACAAATGCAGGATGGCAGCGGTTATGAAGCCGTTGGTCAGGTGTTTCGTGATCCGGAAACCGGCAAACTGATTTTAATCGGCGAGTGATTTTAGGCGCTGTGGATATTTCAGGACCTAGGTAAAAGATTTTTGCTCAGGCCGCCAATCCAAAAGCAATTTCAGGTAGAATCCCCTCTTCTCCTGAACTCCTGTTTTATTGGATTTTAAAATGGCTCAATACGTATACAGCATGAACCGCGTTGGCAAAATCGTGCCACCAAAACGCGAAATTTTAAAAGATATTTCCCTGTCATTTTTTCCCGGCGCCAAAATTGGTGTGTTGGGCTTAAATGGTTCTGGTAAATCCACTCTGCTACGAATTATGGCGGGTGTTGATAATGACTATATCGGTGAAGCCAGGCCGATGCCGAATATGAAGGTGGGTTATCTGCCACAGGAACCAGAACTGGATGACAGCAAAACGGTTCGTGAAATCGTCGAGGAATCTGTTTCCGATGTTAAAGCCGCATTGGATGAACTGGATGCGGTTTATGCTGCCTACGCTGAACCCGATGCTGACTTTGATGCCTTAGCCAAAAAACAGGCGGAACTGGAAAACCTGATCACCGCCAAAGATGGTCATAATCTGGATAATGCGCTGGAACGTGCAGCTGATGCATTACGCCTGCCACCATGGGATGCCAAAGTTGGGGTGTTATCCGGTGGTGAACGTCGCCGCGTGGCCTTATGCCGTTTATTACTTGATAACCCCGATATGTTATTGCTCGACGAGCCAACCAACCATCTGGATGCCGAATCCATTGCCTGGATTGAGCGTTTCCTGCAGGAATACCCGGGTACAGTGGTTGCCATTACCCATGATCGTTATTTCCTTGATAATGCCGCTGGCTGGATTCTGGAACTGGATCGTGGTCGTGGCATCCCATATGAAGGTAACTACTCTTCCTGGCTGGAACAGAAAGATCAGCGTTTAGCTCAGGAAGCCAAACAGGAAGCCTCGCATAATAAAGCGATTCAGGCAGAGCTTGAGTGGGTACGCCAAGGCGCCAAAGGTCGTCAGGCCAAATCTAAAGCACGTTTGAAACAGTTTGAAGAAATGAATTCAAAAGAATTTCAAAAACGTAATGAAACTCAGGAAATCTATATTCCACCTGGTCCACGTTTAGGTGACAAGGTTATTGAACTGCACAATGTAACCAAATCATATGGCGACAAACTGCTGTTTGAAAACCTCAGCCTGACCATTCCACCCGGTGCGATTGTAGGTATTATCGGACCAAACGGTGCAGGTAAATCCACCTTGTTCCGAATGATTACCGGTGAAGAAAAACCCGACTCCGGTGACATCGAAATCGGCAGCACGGTGCAACTGGCTTATGTGAACCAGTCACGCGAACTGGATGGCAAAAAAACCGTATTTGAAGAAATTGCTGATGGTGCTGATATGATTACTGTTGGTAACTACCAAACGCCATCACGTGCGTATTGTGGTCGCTTTAACTTCAAAGGTTCTGATCAGCAGAAGTTCGTCAAGGATTTATCCGGTGGTGAGCGTAATCGTCTGCATATGGCGAAATTGCTTAAAGAAGGCGGCAACGTTTTATTACTCGACGAACCGACCAACGATCTGGATATTGAAACCTTACGGGCGTTGGAAGAAGCCATTCTCTCCTTCCCTGGGTCAGCGGTGGTTATTTCGCATGATCGCTGGTTCCTGGATCGTATCTGTACCCATATGATTGCCTATGAAGGCGAGTCCAGTGTGGTGTTTTTTGAAGGTAACTACAGTGATTATGCTGAAGATTACCGTAAGCGTTATGGCAAGGATCATCAGCCGGAACGAATCAAATATCGCCGGATGAATTAGTTTGAATAATTAACCACCAGGTCACAGGATGTGTGTCGGGTTACGCTTCGCTAACCCGACCTACCCATGTAAAAACACTTAATTTAATTTCTCTGTGACGCGGCGGTTAATCTCAATCTTTTAAAGCCTTATGCATCATTTCCGGTGACCGTTCAGCGCCGAGAATACCGGCCCGTATCAAAAAGTCTCCAAAATGTTCTTCTTGCTGACGTTCAGCGGCAAACTGCTCCAGCATTGGTTTCAGTGTTTGCAGAATGGTTTTTTCATCAACATTTTCCAGATACAAACGATTTAATCGCTGACCACTGAAGTCGGCCCCCAGGTTCAGGTTATAGCGCCCTACCGCTTTGCCGGTTAAGGCTATTTCACCCAGGTAAGGTCTGGCACAGCCGTTCGGACATCCTGTAATTCGAATATTAATCAACTCTTCCGGCAGTCCCACATCACTCATTATTTGCTCTAGTTTATTGAGAAATGTCGGTAAATAACGCTCTGATTCAGCCATCGCCAGCCCACAGGTAGGCAAGGCAACACAGGCCATCGCATTTAATCGTAATGCCGGACGGCTTTCACCGATATCGAGTTGATATTTTTCGACCAGCTGTTCAATAACTGGTTTCTGTTCAGGGCTGATATTGGCAATGATCAGATTCTGATTACAGGTCATACGAAACTCGCCAGTATGCACCTTGGCAATTTCTCTTAAAGCCGTACGCAATTGCAGCGTTTCCGTATCAGCAACACGCCCGCTGTATATGTATAAGGTCAAATGCCATTGACCATCTTCACCCTGGATCCAGCCAAACCGATCGCCATTACGTAATAATTCAAAGGGTCTGGCTGGAGTCATGGCCTCACCATGGTATTCGGTGAATTTTTCGTTGAACCAGTCAATACCATGATCATCGATGGTGTATTTAAAACGTGCATGTGCTCTGACGCTGCGATCACCGAAATCACGTTGAATGGCGGCAATGGTTTCACAGACTTTAACAATCTGATCTTTTGGCACAAAACCGGCCATGGTGGCTAAGCGCGGAAAAGTAGCTGTTTCGCCATAGGTCATGCCCATACCGCCACCTACTGCGACGTTAAATCCGACCAACTCGTTGTTTTCAATAATGGCAATTAACGCAATATCGTTGGCCAGGACATCGCTATCATTTTCCGGTGGAATGGCTATACCAATTTTAAATTTACGCGGTAAATAGCGATCACCATAGAACGGCTCTTCAGATTTTCCCGGTTGATAAACACATTGTTCACCCAGCCAGATTTCAGCATAGGCGCCTGACTGCCAGCACAGATGGTCGCTGATGGCTTTGGATATCTGATGGACTTCGGCATGCACTGAGGATTGATGCGGATTGACGTTGGTCACCACATTACGATTCACATCACCACAGGCCCCTTTGGTATCCAGTCCCAGCGCATTAACCTGCTGCATTAAGCTACGCAAATTTCTTTTCAGAACTTCGTGGTATTGGAATGTCTGGCGGGTGGTGATGCGTAGTGTGCCATTTGAACAATCATCGGCTATCGCATCCAGCCCCAGCCATTGTTGGGGTGTGACAACACCGCCGGCAATACGCAGCCGAACCATAAAGGAATATAACGGTTCCAGCTTTTGGCGACGACGTTCATCACGCAGATCCCGATGATCCTGCATATAACTGCCATGGAACTTGGTGAGCTTGTTGTCATCTTCCGAGATCGCACCGGTAACAGCATCATCCAGCCCTTCGGCAATCGTGCCACGCAGATAACGGCTGTCGAGTTTGAGTTGTTCAGCTTCAGGTAATTTAGTATTCATTAGTACACATCACGTTGGTAACGTTTATCACGCGTCAGTTGGCGCAGATATTCAGTGGCATCTTCGCGGCTTTTGCTGCCCTGCTGACTGATAATATCAATCAAAGCTTCGTTAACGTCCGGGGCCATATTGTCAGCATCACCGCAGACATATACATGTGCGCCATCCTGCAACCAGTTCCAGATCTCGATGGATTTTTCACGCAAGCGATGCTGCACATAGATTTTCTCTTGTTGATCACGAGAAAAAGCCACATCCAGATGGGTTAACAAACCGGATTTACGCCAGGCCAGCCATTCGGTCTGATACAGAAAATCAGTGAGAAAATGTTGATCGCCAAAGAACAGCCAGTTGGCTCCACGAGCGCCCCGCTCCTCACGTTCCTGCATAAAACTTCTAAATGGTGCCACACCGGTACCGGGACCAATCATAATAATCGGTGCATCATCATCGGCCGGTAATTTGAAATTTTTATTGCCATCGATATAAACCGGAATGGTGGTATCTTCGGATAAGCGATCGGCCAGCCAGGTTGACGCTACACCTCCACGTTCTCGGTTATGAGCCGAATAACGAACGGTTGCCACGGCAATATGTACTTCTTCATCCACCGCGGCCTGACTGGACGCAATTGAGTACAATCTCGGCGGCAGTTTACGCAATAGCTTGATAAAACCATTGGCATCGATTTCCGGCAACGGGTAGCTTTGCACCAGATCCAATACATCACGCCCACGAATCCATTCTGTTACGGCAGCTTTGTTTTCCATCAATCGGCTTAATTCATCTGAATGGGCCAGTTCTGCCCATTTTTCAACTAATGGACGAGTCAATACTGTTATTTCGCGATGCTGCATCAAGGCATTGACCAGCGTTTCTGATTGATCATCAACCTCGACCAATGTATCGGCAGCAAAACCCAAGGCATCGATAAGCATGGCCACCAGTTCAGGATCATTCTGTGGATAGACTCCTAACGCATCGCCCGGCTGGTATTGCAATCCAGATCCTTCCAGCGAGATTTCGATATGCCGGACTTCCTTGCTGGAACCGCGGCCACTAAGGATCTGATTTTCCAATATCAAAGCGGGAAAAGGCTGTTTGCGATCGTATTTTACAACCGGTTCATTATGAGTCATTGCAGCTGAGGCTGACGGTGATGCAGCAATTGCCTGCATTGAGCTACTCAATGATTCAATGAAGTCATTAATCCATTTTTCCGCCAGATCGTCATAGTCCACATCACAATCAACTCGAGGAATAACAGCGGTTGCACCGAGTTTCAGCAGACGTTCATCAAAATCCTTACCTGTCTGGCAAAAGAATTCGTAACTGGAATCACCAAGCGATAACACGCTGTATTGCAATCCTTTTAGCCCCGGGGCTTTACGACTATTGAGAAACTCATATAAATCCATGGCATTATCAGGTGGTTCGCCTTCGCCATGGGTGGAGGTTAATACTGCCAAATACTGTTCATTTTTTAATTCTCGGGGTTTGTACTCCGCCATATCCAACAGCTTGGCTTCAATACCCTTGGCTTTGGCTTTTTCAGCAAATCGGCTGGCAACACCTTCGGTATTGCCAGTTTGCGAACCATACAGAATGGTCAGTTTTACTGATTGTTCTGGCTGGGGTGATAAAGCCCCCGCGATTTCGCCACCATGCTGGGCAGCACGATAACCTGCTAAATAGCCAGACAACCAATCTACCTGCCAGCCTTCCAGGCCTTGCAGTAAATTATTCAACAGCTGTAACTGTTCATCTGTCAGCGGGGCATTTGGCAGCCTGATATTCATGGTAATGGGTTATCTCTTAAAAGAATAAGCTGTAAGCACAGCACAAAATAACAAAAACAACATATAAATAGAAACTATATGTTCTGATTTTAATATAACTATTTTGGATATAGATAAGTTATGCTAAATCGTAGTGTAGAAGATTTTTTGTAAATTATTGTGAATGTAATCGGTGAAGTTTAAAAAAAGCTATCTAGCTTTGAATATTGGTACGAAGTGATAAAAAATCAACCTTTCTAGTGACTTTTATGCTCGTATAAATCGGTGTCGGCATACATATATAAAGATTGTAAATCGACATTTATCATTGCCTGGCTTGATGCAGTACCTACAGTATATTCAATGTTCAGGTGTGGGCTAACCGTTGAGTTATAGTTGTTAACTGCCTCGGATAAAGTTTCCAGCGGTGTCCCCGTTGGCTCGCAAATGCATAAAACGACAAACTCATCATCTACCAGCCGGGCAACTAATTCCGTATCGGTAAAAGTTTCCATCAATAAGCGGGAAAAATGAATCAGGGCTTCGTCACCCGCTGAGATTCCGTGGGCGTGGATAAGACGTTTGTAGTTATTTAAATCAAAATAAAACATGGTGATGGGAATTTGATACGGTCCAAAAATAGTCAGTAATTTCTGTGCTCTTCGCTCAAACGCCTCACGGTTGAGAAGTCCGGTTAATTTATCTTCATCCAGGAATGGATTGTAATCGATTTCTTCTTCAACCATCTCCGTCAGTTGTTTTAATAGCACTTTGTCTTTAATTGAAAATTCTCTGGGTTCAGGATGTTTCAAGCAAAGCGCTCCTAACTTTTCGCCGGACTTGGCACGAATAGGACAGCCAGCATAAAAACGTACATAAGGGGCTGAAGTAACCATAATATTGTTGACGTATTGATCGTCAAGCAAGGTGTCGGGAACGATAAAAATATCATCTTGGGCAATGGTCTGATTGCAAAAGGCAATGGAGCGTTCAGTCTGACGTTGACTGAATCCCTGTGAAGATTTTATCCATTGCCGGTTTTCATCAATCAACGAAATCAGGCTGATATCCACGTTAAATAACCGCGTACAGAGTTTAGTCAGTCTGTCATAACGCTGCTCTGGTTCACTGTCCAATAAACCTAAGCCATGCAAATGTTTAATTCTATGTAAATCAATATGTTCTGAGCTTTGTTTTGACCACTCAATAAAAGCATCTGGCAACATAGGACGACCGATAAAATAACCTTGAGCCTGGTCACAGCCCATTTTCCTTAGCAATTCAAGTGCCTCGTTATCTTCGATACCTTCTGCTGCCACTTGCATATTCAAACTATGAGCCAGCTCGATAATGGCTTTGATCACCAGCCTTGATTCGCGTGAATCTGCCGATGTCATAACAAAGGTCTTATCCACTTTGACTTCTGAAAAAGGCATGCGTACCAATGCCAGCATCGAAGAAAAGCCCGTTCCAAAATCATCAATCGATAATCGAAAACCGCGTAATCTCAGTCGGGTTAAGATATCCAAAGACATAACAGGATCATCCATTGCCGCGGTTTCGGTCAGCTCCAGAATAAGCTGATCTGGTTTGACATTATTGCTCTCACAAAGAGATTCTATCTGCTTGAATAACATTAGATTTTTGAGTGATGCTGCAGAAATATTTACCGAAAGCAATAAGCCACGATTTTGTATTCCTTGAGTCGAGTCAGCATCCTGCAGTTGATTGAGAAACGGTAATGCCTGTTCAAAAACCTGCAATGTTAAACGATCAATTAAATTATGTTGTTCGGCTAACGGGATAAACCTTTCCGGAGAAATAAAGCCTTTTTCCGGGTGATGCCATCTCGCCAAGGCTTCAAAACCTGTTAAAGCACCGCTGATACAAGAGACTTTTGGTTGATAGACCAGATAAATTTCACGGGCATTAATCGCCTGCTCAAGTTCAGTAACAGTAAGCGTATTGACCTGACTTTCGGCGCGTAATTGTCTACCGAAGGTATTGTCAGCAGTGTTACTTGACTCTGCATTAATCAAATCCCGAAAGGCTTTAGGGTTAAAAGGCTTTGGTAAAATTCCCAACACATTCAAACCATGGGCACCGGCTGAACGTGCGGCAGCATGCAGTAATTGTTGACCAGCACCACTGGTGATAATCAATTGTGCCTCAACTCGCATTTTGCCTAACTCGCCTAAAACTTCCACGCCATCCATATCCGGCATGATCAAATCTACAATCAGATATTGGGGTTTCCACTCCTGCAGAATATTGAGAAAGCTCTGAAAATCTGATGTTACTTTGGCGGATAAACCAATAAACTCAGCGACATTTGCTATTGCTCTTGCCGTGAGATTATTGTCGTCCAGAATCAACACTTTAAGTTCGGTCATCTGCACAGAGTTTCCTTTATCATCCATGTTTAATAAAACCGTGAATTAATAGTTGTTTAAGCATATTCAATCCAATGCCTGGTGTATTTTGCTCGACAACTCATCACGGCTATAAGGTTTACTCAGTAACATAACACCGGGATCCAATCGACCATGATGGACAATTGAATTTTCAGTATAACCCGAGGTGAATAACACTCTTAATTGTGGGCGGAGACGTTGTGCCTTGTCAGACAAATCCCGGCCACTCATTCCACCAGGCATCACCACATCGGTAAACAACAGATCGATCTGTACCTCACTCTGGATGATTTCCATCGCTTCCTGTCCATTTGATGCGCTTGTTACCTGATAGCCAATAAATTCTAACTGTGAAATAACATAGCTTCTGACCAGATCATCGTCTTCAACCACTAAAATATGCTCTTTGCCCGTTTTGGGCTGAATAGGAAGAACCGCAGGGTTCTCTGCTGTAGCAATTTCCACCGGAGACCGAGGTAAATAGAGTCTTATGGTGGTTCCCTGACCGAGTTCAGAATAGACATTTATATGCCCTAAACTTTGGCGGGCGAAGCCATAAACCATCGCTAAACCCAGACCGGTGCCTTTATCTTTACTTTTGGTGGTATAAAATGGTTCGAATACCTTCTCCAGATTTTCAGGGGCAATACCGATACCGGTGTCGGAAACACCAATGATGACATAATCTCCGGCAGTCACATCATGTTGTAAAGCGTAGTCTTCCGAGAGCGAGACATTAAGTGTTTCGATTAAAAGTCGCCCCCCAGAAGGCATCGCATCTCTGGCATTCAGCGCAAGATTCAATAAGGCATTTTCCAACTGTCCAGGATCAACCTGAGCCAGCCAGATATCGGCTTGTAAGGCAAGCTCCAACTGAATAGATTCGCCTAACGAACGACTCAATAATGATTGGAAATTTTTTAATAATTGATTGGTATCAATGTGTTTCGGATCCAGAGGCTGACGTCTGGCAAACGCCAATAAACTGCCGATCAGTTCGGCTCCACGATCGGCTGCTTCCTGAATCATTTGTGATAAACCACGAAGATTGGAATCCGCAGCAAGTGACTCGGTGATAATTTCAGCATTACCGACAATAACTGTCAGTAAATTATTAAAGTCGTGGGCAACGCCACCGGTTAATTGACCTACCGCTTCCAGGCGTTGGGATTGGCGTAACTTTTCTTCCATCTCAAGCCGCTCACTGATGTCAGTGATACCGCCGACCATCCGAATAGCTTGGTGGGCATGATTGTAGATCACATAACCACGATCAATTACATCAGCATAGCTTCCATCCTGGCGTCGAAACTTATAGCTGTCTGACCAGCTTTGTTGGTTTTCTGCTACTGCCCGTATGAGGTTATTCACCACCCTATTGCGATCATCAGGATGAATACGTTTTTCCCAGCCCTCAAATGAGGGCTTTGACTGTTCGGCATAAAACCCGAATAAGGTTTCAAAATTATCGCTCCACCAGAGTTCATTGGTGATAAGGTTCCAATCCCAGATGGCGTCATTGGTCGCTTTTGACAAAATTTGAAAGCGCTGTTCACTCTCACGTATGTTGGCATCAGCTTCTTTCTGCAAGGTGATGTCAGTAATGTAACCTTCTATCAATTCAATATTGCCATCATCGTTGGAGACACCACTGCCTTGCTCCCAAAACCAGCGAATCCTGCCATCTTTATGGATAATCCGATATTCCACTTGAAAGGATTGTTTCTCCTGCAACGCTTTTACCGTGATCTCTGTAGTTAATTGTCGATCATCAGGGTGGATCAGGCTGGCAAAGTCGATAGATTTATTGTTGAGAACTTCCTCTGGCTCGTAGCCTGTCAATCGTTTGAATGATTCACTGACATACAGCATGGTCCAATGCTCATCAAATAAACATCGATACGCCAATCCAGGTAAATTACGCAGTAATTGTGTCAACGACCTTTCGGCTTCTGAGCGCTTGGCTTCTGCCAGCTTAATTTCGGTAATGTTTTCGCATATAGCAAGAAGGTGTATCGGTCGATCGTTCTGATCACGTTGCGAAGTCACACTTAGCCGAGCCCAGATCGTGTCACCGGATTTGCTGATATAGCGCTTCTCCATAACACGACTATCGTGGATGCCAAGTAATATATCGCTGATTTGCTGCTCATTCTGCTTTATATCATCGGGATGGGTCAGCTGTTGAAAGCTAAGTTGGGACAACTCTTCAACGGAATACCCCAGCATCTCACTATAGGCCTGATTGCATTCGAGAATTCGACCATCTGTCGTAGTGATTGCCACACCTGTCGCAGCGTCCTGAAACGCTTCACGAAAACGGCTTTCACTGGTTCGGATACGTTGCTCATCGCGCTGCTTGCAAATGGCGATAGAGATAATTTTCGAGATGCGCTCGATGGTATCAAGCTGTTCTGGTTCTGGTGTTTTTATCGTGTTGTGATAAACCGCAAATGTCGCGATAACGTTTTGTTTTTCATCAAATATTGGGTGAGACCAACACGCTCGTAAATTACATGCCAAAGCCAGCCCAAAATAGTTTGCCCATAACGGATCATGTTCGATATCTGCAACAATTACTGGCTTTTTGAGATAGGCCGCTGTTCCGCAGGAACCTGTTTGTGGGCCTATAAATTCTCCATGAATAGCATCGTTATAATGATTGGGTAAATTTGGTGCTGAGCCATGGAGTAGCTGTTTGCCCTCTTCATCCAATAGTAAAATCGAGGCGATGGTATTCGGTATGATCTCCTCAATACCGAGCACAATTTTTTCCATTATCTGGGGTAATTCCAGAGATTCAGCAACAGCTTCTACCATGCTGGATTCCAGTCGCTGTATCATCTCCAGTCGTTTACGCTCGGTGATGTCGATGACCATGCCTAAACGGCGTATTTCCTGTCCACTTGCATTTAAAATTGATTTGCCACATTCAAATAACCAGCGAATAGCACCATCATTATTACGGGTAATTCGATATTCAGCCTCGATAATGCCACTGTTATTTGGTTTAGCCCGAGCTACATCCAGATTCACCTTATCATCTGGCAGGATAAATTGCTGGAAACTTTCTATGGTTCCATCAAACTCTTCCAGTTTTATACCAAACAATTCAGCTGTCTGTTCAGACCAGGTCACTTCGTTTTTTAATAAATCAAATTCCCAACTGCCCATATGACCGATTCGCTGGGTTTCATCCATCACTCGTAATTTATGATCGCTATGACTGATATGTTGCTTTATATCTGTTAAATCCAAAACAGTGCCCAACAGTTCAATATTCTCTGAACCCCAGGTAGCGCGTTGTCGGATAAATCTTATTTCCCCATCTGTAGTTATTATTCGGTGGCAAATATCAATCTTGGTTTGTTCAGTAATGGCCTGATTAAACGCATTTTCAACCTGTTGTTTATCGTCAGGATGCACCAAATGCAATATTGTCGATATTGATGGTGAAAACTGTTCGGCTGACTTGGCAAAAATCTCATAAGTTTGAGATTCCCACCATAAAAGAGAGGTGGCGCTGTTATATATCCAGTGCCCAATAAGCGTCGAGGATGAATCCAGATCAGTGAATAACCAGTGTTGAGCTGGTCCGGGCTGAATTTGACTGGCTAAAATCACCAGTAATTTATTACCGTTATCTAAGGCCAGAGTCGCGGGGTAGCGCTGAGCTTGACTCAAGCCAATCAGTGTTAATGGAAATTGAATTGGTAAATGGGGAGTTAAATGGAAGTCATCCAGCTGTTCATCAAAAAAATCACTGAATGATAATCCCAGAATATCGCCTTCATTTTGAGCTTTGATGAGGCGCAATGTTTCTGAATTAGCAGTTAATAACAGATTATCCTGAAAGATAAAGACTGCCTGTGCCTGATGATTGATCAGCACAGTTAACAGATAATCACGGGCCTCAGCATTGTCGCTCAATTTTTATCTCGCTTTCTTATGGTTCAGACCATATTTCTTGTGTCTGTTTATCTTTCCTAGATACCCTTATGGGTACTTTGAAAGATAAACAGACCTTAACAACGATATAACAGAGTTGGCCTGAGCCGCCAGAAATTATTTATTGCTATTAAACTTTAAATTGACTGATCTGGGTCTCTAATCCATTGGCTAATCTGGCTAATTCCTGACTAGTCAAAGTAGTTTGATTGGTGCTTTCTGCATTTTCCTCAGCTACTTGCGCGATACTGACAATGTTACGGTTAATTTCTTCTGCAACTGCGGACTGCTCTTCTGCTGCGCTGGCGATATGTGTATTCATATCGCGTATTGAAGTAACTGACTCTGCGATGATATCCAGCGATTGGCCAGCTTTTTCGGCTTTTTCAACACTATGATTGGCTTGTACAAGTTCTTCATCCATCACCCGAACTGCTTTTTCGGCTTCGGTTTGCAGCCGATCAATGATTTTTTTGATTTCTTCAGTGGAATCATGACTGCGTTTAGCCAGGGTTCTTACTTCATCTGCTACTACAGCAAACCCTCTACCCGACTCACCTGCCCGGGCAGCTTCAATAGCAGCATTCAAAGCCAATAAGTTAGTTTGTTCAGCAATACCTTGAATTACACTCAATACGCTACCAATATTTTCACTTTCTTTTTGCAGATCTTTAATTGATATCGCTCCAATTTCAACCTGTCTGGCCAATTGATTGATACCTTCAATCGCGTCCATCACCACTTGTTTACCAGCTTTGGTTTCATCATCTGCGGTACGTGATGCTTCAGCGGCTTGAGCAGCATAGCGCGCAACTTCCTGTACTGTGGCCGTCATTTCATTCATTGCAGTCGCCACCTGCTCGCTGTCGCTTTGTTGACTCATCACACCACGACTGGTTTGACCGGTAATAACGGTTAATTCTTCCGCAGCAACATTAAGTTGACGGGATGAATCAAACACTTGCTGAATCAGTTGACTGAATGCGCCCATCATCTCATTAAACACATGGGCCATTTGCACGATCTCATCCTTACCTTCGATATTCACCCGTTGCGTCAAATCTTTATTTTGCTGCGCTTTTTTCATTACTTCAGCCAGCATATTGATCGGGTTGACAACACTGCGACTGATCAACTGAGATAAGAAAATTAAGATAGCTAAAACCGCAATAATCGTGATGATAGCTTTAATAAAAACAGATCTTTCATAGGCCATTACTTCATCAGAAATAAGTTGAGATGTTTCTTCAAATAATTGCCGAATTTCTAAAACAATACCCCGCATTTCGCTAGTTCGACCAAGATCTTCATTGAAGCCAAGTTGCTCGTATGTCGTTGCCAACTTTGTGAAATCATTACTGTAACTTTGCATTAGTGTAGATACTTGACGCTGTTCGAAATCACTTAAATAGCTTTGTTGTAAATTCTGATAGAAAACCTTGAGGTTATCGTTAAAGGCATTTAAGTAGCTAATATCTTTACGTAATAAAAAGTCTTTTTCATTGCGGCGTAACATCAGCATATCTTTCAATAAGGTATCGTTCTGAAATTTAGCCAGCATTTGCTCGGCTTCTTGGACTGATTTACGTAAATTGCCATAAAGACCGTCAGTATGACTTAAGCCGATAGCTTGTTGCATCACTACTAGCTCATTAAAAGTACTGTGATATTGCTGGAGCAGGCTGATTAATCGCGGTATTTGTTCAAGTTGAATATTCTGATCTTTAAGCTGAGATTCCAACTCGGCCAGTTGTTGTTTAACAATACCGTGAGTTTCGTTATAACTCGTTTGATACTTCAGATCGAGCCGGTTAAAAAAATCTTTTTGATGTACCCGTAACCTTACAAAATCCGTTTCGGCATCGATGGCCAATGCATTGGATTGACCAATTTGCACTAATGAATGCATACCAAGGCTTAGCATTGCAGCAAGAACAAGGATCCCGATAACCATAATGCTGCTTAAAACCAACATTTTTGCTTTAACGGACAGTGAATTTAGCATTACGTACTCCTAGATTGACGGGAATAATTCCTAATGCTTTGTATATCGTCTTCACATGATGAAACTTTAGCAATTCACATCAAAAAAACCTTACTTTTTTAATGTGCAATTGCGCCTGATTCAATCATTAAACGATGGATAGATTGTGCAAATTGCTGATAGCCAAGTGCATTTGGGTGTACTTGATCGGCTTTTAAGGCGTTGTCGATAAGCAGCTCACTGAGAATAGTGGGCTGAATGGGAACATTATTGGTTTGAGCTACTTCTAGATATAAAGGTGCTGGTGCCAAATTGATGCCGAATGCCGGCACGGCGATTAATAACACTTGTGCGCCACTGGCAGTAATTTCGTCTACCATGGACTGCAGATTGGCCTGCAATTGCTGGCGACTTTGCTTACGTAATAAGTCATTGCCACCATGACACAGGATAACCAGGTCCGGTTTGGTTTCCTGAAGCTGTTGGGATAAACGTGCTAGCCCAGCACCACTAAGTTCACCAGGTACTCCGGAATTTATCACCTTCCTCCCGGTTAATTCTGATAATACTGATGGATAACTTTGCTCTGGTTTGGCACCAGTACCAAAGGTCAGGCTGTCACCAAAGGCCAGAATGACGGCATCATGACTTAAGGGTTTAAGGCTGGTCGGAGGTTGGTCACAGCCAGTAAGGCCGAAAACAACAATACAAATCAGCAGTAAATTCTTATAAGCGTTGGTGACATCCATGTTTTAAGCAGCTTTATTTACAGTAGGGAACAATCGATAGAAATTTTCCGTTGTGGTGGCAGCAATCAGCTCTTCTGATTCACCCCGCAGCTCAGCCAGAAAGGCGGCCACATGTTTTACATAGGCGGGTTTATTAGTTTTTCCTCGATGAGGCATTGGTGCCAGATATGGAGCATCAGTTTCAATCAGAATCCGATCCAATGGTAGTTGTTTAGCCACATCCTGTAATTCACGAGCACTTTTGAAGGTCACGATTCCGGATAACGATATATAAAAGCCAATATCCAATGCGCGTTTAGCCGTTTCCCAGTTTTCGGTAAAACAATGAATGATACCGCCTGCCTCCCGGGCGTTTTCCTGCTCCAGCATGGTCATGGTATCTTCACGCGCTTCACGGGTATGAATAATCAACGGTTTTTTGGTCTGTTTGGCCGCATCAATATGATAACGAAAACGATCCCGTTGCCAGGTCAAATCACCTTCACTGCGAAAATAATCGAGACCAGTTTCGCCTATAGCAATTACTTTGGGATGAGCTGCCAGTTCAACCAGTTGCTCAGTGCTTAATGTACCTGACTCTTCAACATTGGGGTGTATACCTACGCTGGCAGTAAGTTGAGGGTATTGCTCTGCAAGCTGGCGCACTGACTCGATGCTTTCTTTATCGATGGCAATACATAGAATATGTTCGATGTGATTTTCGGTAGCTTCAGCGACCATTGCAGCAATGCCACCAGGTTGGTCTGCGAGCAAGTTCAGATGACAATGTGAATCGATATACATAAATAACCCGTTTAATGACAGCTTTAGCCGTCAGTGTCTTACATTGTGTAGGTAGCTTTGTCCGATTTCAATTTATCAACCAGATGGTTTTCAATTTTGCCGCGAACTACATTGGCTCCACCATCACCTTCACTGAAATGCACGCCAATTCCAGCTGCTTGATTACCTTGAGCACCTCTTGGAGTTATCCAGGCAATGGTTCCGGCCACTGGAATTTTTTCGGGTTCATCAAGCAAGGTGAGCAAAATAAATACTTCTTCACCCATTTCGTAGGTTTTATTAGTGGGAATAAATAAACCGCCATTTTTCAGAAATGGCATAAAAGAGTGGTACAGCATGTTCTGATCACTGATTTTCAGTGAGAGGATACCTTTACGTGGATTCATGCCCATATAAATACTCTTTAGTTATTTTTAGGTAACAAAACGGAATTTGTATTGGAAATACGTATAACAGAAACCATAAAATCTTCTATTAACAATGTCTTGTTATAGTTATTTGAAGACGATACTAGCTTTATTGTATTCACTATGCAATCAGCAATCTGCCAGTATTGTTGGGTTTTGCTGAGTTCAGCATACCCCGAATAATGCTGCTTAAGTCGAGTTTTAATGGTCGATAGCAGTTGATGCATGACTTTTACCAGATCGTATTGCTGCCACTGGTTAGCCATTTGCACAGGATTCGCACGCTGTTGTAGTAGCAGATCAAAATCCTGTTGAAGCTGCTGATAACTTTGCCACTCATTGGTTTCAAGGGCATGCACAATAGCAAAAGGCGCATCCAGCGTTAATGAGGCAAGCTTTTGCAATTGTTCTGCATCTGACGATATTCCCTGCGAGTCGAGCCATGGCAATGTGATTGAGTAGTCCGGCGCTGGCAGATGCATTTGTTGGCAGCGACTGCGAATAGTCACCGGCAAACGATGAACGGCGTCCGTAGTTAAAATCAAAATCGTATTATTCTGGGGCTCTTCAAGCAGTTTTAATAAACTGTTGGCGGCGCTATTGGTCATCGCATCAGCCGCTTCAATAATGACTGTTTTCCATTTGGCAATGCTTGGCGTAAGTGATTGTTTCTCTTTCAGCGCACGGATTTGTTCGATTTTGATTGACTTACCGGCCTCTTCTGCCCGTATCGTCAAATGATCCGGATGATTCCCCGCCTGCATGATCTGACAACTATGACAAACACCACAGGCATGAAACTGGTTGTCGGCGGCTAAACAGAGAAGACTTTCCGCCATTTTGGCAGCAAACAAGGTTTTTCCAAGCCCCGACACGCCAGTTAATAAAATGGCATGTGGTATACGCTGTTGTTCGACTCTGGCGACAACATGCTGCCAGAGTGTTTGCTGCCATGGAAAAAGCTCCGTCATAAACCTGCTTTATCCACTAGCGGCTCAAGCTGTTGGCTGAGCTGTTGTTGAATGGCTTCAATACTCTGGCTGGCATCAATTAATTTGATACGTTGCGGTTCGGCCTTGGCACGAGCCAGATAACAGTCTCTGACTCGTTCAAAAAAAGCCTGTTTTTCCTGCTCAAACCGATCTTTTTGCTGCTGACGTTGCTCTACCCTCGTCTGTCCAACTGCAACTGGTAAATCAAATAAAAAAGTCACATCGGTATGACAGCCTTGCAAGGTCCAGTTGGCAAGTTCCTCAATCCGTTGTTGATCGATACCCCGACCACCACCCTGATAGGCAAAAGTTGCATCGACAAAACGATCAGACAATACCCAGTCGCCGCGTTTTAATGCTGGCTCAATAACCTGTTTAATGTGCTCAGCACGCGCGGCAAACATCAGCAGTAATTCGGTATCTTCTGCCATGGCCTGCTCTGTTGGTTTAAGAAGTACTTGCCGAATTTCTTCACCTAAATCGGTTCCGCCCGGTTCACGGGTAACGACCACCTGTATACCGTGAGAGCGTAAATAATCGGCGATAAACTGCAGTTGCGTTGATTTACCGGCACCTTCTATGCCTTCTATGCTGATAAATTTTCCGCTCATCTTGTTAACCGCATATTGTTCCAATATTGTCTGACCGCGCGATTATGATCCTCAAGGTTATCCGAGAACACATGACCGCCATTTTCAGCGCCAGCGACAAAATACAGGCTGGTACCCTCTGCCGGGTTCATTGCAGCTTCAATAGATTCCTTGCTGGGTAAACAGATGGGCGTCGGCGGCAGTCCGAAGCGAGTGTATGTATTGTATGGCGTATCGGTTTGCAGATCTTTTTTACGGATATTGCCATCATAGCTATCACCCATTCCATAGATAACCGTCGGATCAGTCTGAAGACGCATTCCTATGCCCAAACGCCTGACAAATACACCGGCAATTTCAGGACGTTCCTGGGGGATGGCACTTTCTTTTTCGATGATGGAAGCCATGATCAAGACTTCATAAGCTGAATCATAGGGTAAGTTTTCAGTCATTTGCTGCCAGGCGCTCTCCAATTGACTCTGCATTTTCTGGTAAGCACGTCTTAAAAACTGCACATCCGTGGTATTGGCCGGGAAATGGTAGGTTTCCGGTAAAAACCAGCCTTCTACCAGATCATTTTCAATAGATAATGCTTCCCGAACGGTTTCGTTGTTCAGTTCATTCAAGGTGATTTTAAGTTTGGGGTGGGCCAGCATTTTTTCAAATAATTGGTTGGCCGTCATCCCCTCGACAATAGTCAACGAATATTGAACGACTCTACCACTGATAAAAAGATTTAATAAATCCGGTAACGTAGCATTAGCTTGAACCCGATATTCACCTGCTTTGATCTGCTGCGCATTGCCTTGCAGTCGAGCATAGATATCCAGATAAACACTGGGTACCGGGCTCAAACCACTATCGTATAAACGTTGACTGACTTTACTGATGTTATCACCGGGATAAATAGTAAAAATGGTCTCATCTTCTATCAGGTTCACCGGCTGATGCAGGAATCGCTGATATTCACTCCATGCCACTAAAGCGATAATTGCCGTGAGCAACAATAAAAAAAGCAGTTTGATAGTTAAAGATATTTTCATTCGTCTGTATTTATTGAATTTAACGCATTCTGCAGTTTTAGCGTCAGTGGACCATAACTTAAATCCACATCAAGATCAGTGATACGAATTACTGGCCAGATACCAATTAAACTATTGCAGACAAAGACTTCTTCAGCAGATTTCAGATCATCAACAGTCAGTGATGTGATAGACAGCGGAATATCCAGACTATCAGCAATTCTAATAAGCTGTTTACGCATGATACCAGCGATTCCCGAGCTTGAAAGCTCAGCGGTGAACAATTTATTGTTTTGCACCAGAAACAGATTCGACATCGTTCCTTCGATTAACCGCTCTTGATAATCCAACATTAAACCTTCGGCGATGGTCTCATCCTGCCATTCATTGCGTGCCAGGATCTGTTCCAACCGATTAAGATGTTTGATGCCGGCTAATGAAGGATTAATGGCCAAACGTTGCTGGCAGATACGCACGGTAATGCCGGAAATATTAGCCACAGGATAAACCGGCATGGCATGACTACTGATAATACGGGTAGGTAGCATATCGGCTTGATAACGATAACCACGCCCACCCGCACCGCGAGTAAGCATAACTTTAATGACAGCATCACTATTTAACTGCTGACAAACACTATCAATTTCGGATAACAGGGATTGTTGTTGTGTTGCTGAAAAAGCGATATTGAGGCGATCACAACCTTCCATTAAACGGGAAAGATGATCCGATAAAAATTCCAGTCTGCCATGGCGATAGGCGATGGTTTCAAATAAACCATCGCCGTATTGCAAGCCACGATCCGCTACATCGATTCTGTTTTCGGGTTGGCCGTTAATCAGAATCATGTCGCATCAACTAACTGAGTTTTTTGAAGATAACAGTACCGTTGGTGCCGCCAAAACCAAAAGAATTAGACATGGCAAATTCGATTGGCATCTCCCGGGCGATATGCGGGACATAGTCCAGATCACAGCCTTCATCCGGGTTATCCAGATTAATTGTCGGCGGAGCAACCTGATCACGAATGGCCAGAATACTGAATACCGCTTCTACCCCACCGGCTGCACCTAACAAGTGACCGATCATCGACTTGGTTGAGCTGACGGCAACTTTTTGTGCTGAATGTCCTAAAGCGGTTTTAATCGCCTGGGTTTCGGCCACATCCCCTGCTGGCGTTGATGTGCCGTGCGCATTGATATAATCAATATCTTCGGGGTTGATACCTGCATCATTCATTGCATTGACCATGCAACGTGCAGCGCCTTCTCCGCCCTGTGATGGCATGGTCATATGATAAGCATCACTGCTCATGCCCGAACCAACCAATTCAGCGTAAATCGTGGCACCACGCTTCTTGGCGTGCTCATATTCTTCTAATACGATGACACCGGCACCATCACCTAACACAAATCCATCACGATCTTTATCCCAAGGACGGCTTGCGGCAAGAGGATCATCATTACGTGTGGATAATGCGCGTGCTGCTGCAAAGCCACCTAAACCGGTTTTCGAAGTAGCCATTTCAGCACCACCGGCGATCATCACATCTGCATCACCGTACTGGATCATACGACCGGCAGCAGAGATACAATGGGTTCCAGTAGAGCATGCGGTGACGATGGCCGTATTTGGCCCTTTCATGCCGAACATAATCGATAAGTTGCCGGAGATCATGTTGATAATGTTACTTGGCACAAAGAATGGTGAAATCTTACGCGGCCCACCATTCAAAAAGCTGTCATAGCCAGCTTCGATACCAGGTAAGCCGCCGATACCAGAGCCAATAGCTACACCAATACGTTCGGCATTAGCATCAGTGACTTCCAGTCCGGCATCTTTAATGGCTTCCACTGCGGCCGCAATACCGTAGTGAATGAAGGTATCCATTTTTTTGGCGTCTTTGCGAGAAATAACTGTCTCAACATCAAAACCTTTGACGCTAGCACCAAAACGAACCGGAAAATCAGTCACATCAAATGTTGTGATCGGTGCCACACCACTTTTGGCAGCCAGAATATTTTCCCAGCTTTCTGCCACCGATAAACCGACCGGTGTTACCGCGCCAAGCCCGGTAACGACAACGCGTCTTTTAGACATCAGGTTTCCTCATGCAAATCTTTCTATAGATACGACGTAGCCGCCTAGTATGTCGTGCATACTAGACGGCTACATCTTAAGCAATCTGTAATATTAAGACTGAACAGAATTAATATAAGCGACGGCTTCTTTTACTGTGGTGATCTTTTCAGCTTCTTCATCAGGAATTTCACATTCAAATGCTTCTTCCAGTGCCATAACCAGCTCAACAGTGTCCAGCGAGTCAGCACCCAGATCATCAATAAATGAAGCATCGGCAGTTACTTCATCGGCGTTTACACCTAATTGTTCAACAACAATTTCTTTTACTCGAGCTTCGATATCACTCATAACATCTGTTTCCTTTGGTGGTTAAGTACAAACAACGTGCTGGCATTTTATAGTGCGAGCACTGCGGAGACAAGCTGGAAGCCTT
>NZ_JAUSCC010000076.1 GCF_030651745.1 Methylophaga sp. | reverse complement strand
TCCTCCGGGCAATGATGCAACCTGACCTTGCAGCTCCAGTAATAACAGCATGGATGAAACGGCATCAACCGTCAATCCGCTTTTGTCAATAAGTATATCGATGTGGATAGGGTCATAACCCAAAAACTCAAACAGTTGCTGGTAATCTTTATCTAATTCCGCTGCACCATTATCCTCTTCTGTTTGATCAAACTTTTGATCAGATTGCGGCACCACGCCAGCCATGGCTCCAAGCTCTTCAATAATGTCATTAGCCGTTTCAACCAGCTTGGCTCCTTCTCGGATCAACTGATGACAACCTCTAGATAACGGGTTATGGATAGACCCAGGGATAGCAAACACTTCTCTGCCCTGCTCCATCGCCATTCTTGCCGTTATCAAAGAACCGCTTTTTACGGCGGCCTCCACCACCAGCGTACCTAGACTCAGGCCACTGATAATACGATTACGGCGGGGAAAGTTCTCCGCTTTGGGAGAAGTGCCTAAAGGAAACTCTGAAACAATGGCGCCGTTCTCAGCAATATGATGTGCCAAGTCACGATGAGCTGCCGGATACACTCGATCCAATCCAGTCCCAATCACTGCAATGGTTTTGCCGGCTGCCGCTAAAGCACCTTTATGCGCTGCGGCATCAATTCCTGTCGCTAACCCACTGGTGATCACGATATCGCCCTGCACCAAATAACGGGCGAATTCAAAAGCACTATCACGTCCTGAAGCCGAGGGATTTCGACTGCCGACAATCGCCAGCTGCCATTTACTCAGTAACGTGACATCACCTTGCACAAACAATAATGCTGGAGGATCGGTTATTTGTTTTAACAGCTCTGGATAAAACTGATGTTGCTGATCAATGACGTGGCGACTATCTGCCGATAACCATTCCAGATCGCGCTCTACCTGATCCCAGTCAGGCGACTGCAATAACTGCAAAACTGTCGGATCTATGCCCTTTAATAGTCGGGTTTCGCGGAAAATATCTGCTGGCTGATGAACCTGGTTTACCAGCTTATTAAAGGTAACCGGCCCGACACCGGGGATTCGCTGTAAGGCCAGCAGACATGCTAAGGACAGTTGCGAACTGGAGAATCTATGCAATCTGTTTCCTTTATTCTGCGGAACGCACCTTATCAAACAGATGCATGGAAGTGGTTGCTTTCATTACGATGGCGTAGCTCACTTTTTCATAGAGCTTAAATACCATTGCTTCACCAGCATGCTCATCCGGCAAGGTTACCGTTGCTTTTCGATCGGCACTGACCGTGTCTCGAATAGTTTTTCCGGCTTTATAAACAGACAAGACATGACCGCTCTCCAGTCCATCACGAGTGCCAAGGTTTAACACCACGATTTGATATTGTCCGACCTGTGAGACACCATCAAAAACCGAAATAATCATGCCATCCATCGGCTGGGAGGGAGCTCTTGGAAAGAAGTTGAGTTCAAAATCCTCATCTTCTACAGCTAACAATCGATCTCCGACCATAACCTCGCGTTCGGTATAGGTAAGATTCAACGTGGATATTTCGCCTGGCTGTTTTATTACCCCATCGCCGGAATAGATGGCTTCCACACCCAGCTCTTCTCCAGTATTGGGATCAAAATAAATCTTCCCGCCACGAAACACACTGAATTCAGTATCATCTGGATCGATGATACCGCGTACATAAACGTGATCTCCGGCTCCAGATAACAATCTTTCATCTGCTGTGGAGACCACGTAAGGGGCCGCATCCAGTACTTCGGTTCCCACCACCCGTGGTTTGGTTAAAAATGGACGGATAATTGATAACGGAATAGTGTGGATTGCTTCATCCATTCTGATTTCGCGCATTTCAGGTGAAAGCTTGAAAGTCTGCTGGCCACGATTTAACTCAAGTACGGGCCGTCCATCACGATAAACTAACGTTAATTCATCGCCGGGAAAGATTAAGTGGGGATTTTCGACCTGTGGATTGACCTGCCATATCTCAGGCCAATGCCAAGGGTATTGAAGAAACTTTGCTGATATATCCCAAAGCGTATCGCCTTTGACCACCACATAACGTTCGGGATGGTTTGGGTTAAGGGCTACCTGGTTTGCCAACAACGTAGAACTCATCAACAGGGCCATTAAACCCAAACAGATGTGACGCATCATCATAAAATCCTCATGGACGCTACAGGGCAGCCATATCCCTGGACAGACAGCAACGGCTCATAGTGTCTAATAAGCGTTTACACTAATCAAGTAATCCGGCAACAAACTTGGTTTATAATGTGTCGATATCTCGACTGGTTAAACTTTTTATGCCATACCCGGCAGCCTTATTTGACGGAGTACACGATGAAATTAACAGCCTGTTTTATTGTTGGCATTGCAGTGAGCAGTATGAGTTCACTGGTGAATGCTGCAGGTGATGTCGCTGCCGGCAAAGCAAAATCAGCCGTATGTGCAACCTGTCATGGCGCAGATGGTATCGCGATTATGCCGGTTTATCCCAACCTTGCCGGACAGAATGCTGAATATTTAGAGTCAGCACTCAAAGCCTATCGTGATAAACAACGTCAGGGTGGCATGGCGGCTATTATGCAAATGCAGGCGACGAATTTATCCGACGAGGATATCGCCAATCTCGCCGCTTATTACGCAAGTTTGAACTAACTGAAGCTGCTGAGTAATTGATTCATTGCAGGTATTAACATGGCTTTATTAAACATATTGCATTTCCCCGATCCGCGGTTGCGCCTGAAAGCCCTTCCAATCAAGAAGGTCAATGACGACATTCGCCAGTTGGCTCACGACATGCTGGAAACCATGTACGATGCACCAGGTATCGGTCTGGCGGCAACTCAAGTAAACGAACAAAAACGTTTAATCGTCATTGATGTTTCAGAAGAAAAAGACAGCCCGTTGTTTCTAATCAACCCGGAATTGCTGGTCACAGAAGGTGAACGTGATTTCGAAGAAGGCTGCCTGTCTGTTCCAGAAGCTTATGAGATGGTTACCCGTGCCGACAGAATTCGCGTTCGTGCCTTAAATCTGCAAGGCGAAACGTTTGAAATGGAGGCCGATGGAATTCTGGCTACCTGCATTCAGCATGAAATCGATCATCTGGAAGGCAAACTATTTGTTGATTATCTAAGCAACCTTAAACGTCAACGCATCAAAAAACGGCTGGAGAAACACCAGAAACAAAAACTATAAGGATATCCATGCGCATCATTTTTGCCGGCACCCCTGACTTCGCTGCAACCACGCTGGCCGCTTTACTGACGACAGATCATGAAATCTGCGCAGTTTACTCACAACCGGATCGACCAGCAGGCCGAGGCCGTAAACTGACTGCCAGCCCGGTAAAACAACTCGCTTTACAACATCAAATACCTGTTGAACAACCTCTCAATTTCAAAGCAGAAACAGATCGGGCAACGCTTGCCAGTTATCAGGCCGATTTGATGATTGTCGTGGCCTATGGCTTGTTACTGCCACAAAGTGTTTTAGATACTCCTCGATTAGGCTGTATCAATGTTCACGCCTCATTATTACCTCGCTGGCGCGGTGCCGCACCGATCCAACGTGCCATTCTGGCCGGCGATGTTAAAACTGGTGTTTGTATTATGCAAATGGATGCCGGGCTGGATACTGGACCCGTTCTGCAGCGTGCAGAAATCCCCATTGAAGCCTCAGATACCGGCGAGCAATTACACGATAAACTCGCCACACTGGGTGCTGATACATTACTGAAAACGCTGGAAAACTTTGAGCATTTACAGGCCCTGGCTAGTCCGCAAAATGATGCCGAAAGCTGTTATGCGGCAAAATTACACAAAGCGGAAGCCAACATCGACTGGTCACAACCCGCTGAGCAAATTGATCGGCAAATCCGCGCGTTCAACTCCTGGCCGGTGGCTCAGACGCCCTGGCAAGACAAGATGCTAAGGATCTGGAATGCTGCCGTCATAGCCCCCCCCCATCAGAATGCTGCACCGGGTACCATTATTCAGGTAGATCGACACGGAATTGATATTGCCACTGGAAACGGTGCTATCCGCGTATTGACGCTCCAGGCTCCCGGAAAAAAAGCCATGCCAGTTACGGATTTCCTCAATGCTCACCCGTTAAAAGCCGGTGATCATTTTGGCTAAAAACAAAACCTTATGCGCGCGCAGTGCAGCCGCCTTGGTCATTCAGCGGGTAACTCAGGGACAATCGTTAAACACGGCTTTTGTAGATATCGCCAAACGACTGGATGAAACGCAACGCAGCTTGTTTCAGCAGCTTAGTTATGGTGTGATTCGCTGGTATCCCACACTTGAATTCATTGGCCGGCAATTACTTTCCAAACCTTTAAAATCCAAAGACGGTGATGTATTTGCCTTATTACTGATGGGTATCTACCAGCTGCGTTCATTGCGAATTCCGGATCATGCTGCACTCTCGGAGACCGTCAACGCCTGCAAACTACTCAACAAACAATGGGCCAGCGGCTTAATCAATGCCTGTCTGCGCAATTATCAGCGCCAACAGGATGCCCTGGAAAAATCCTTAACTGAACACCTCGTCAGCAACTTTGCTCATCCAGCATGGTTGATTGAAAAATACCAAACCGATTGGCCCGATCACTGGCAGCAGATACTGACTGCCAATAATCAACAACCACCGATGATGCTGCGAGTCAATCGACGCGAATATTCTCAGGCAGAATATCTGCAATTATTATCAAAAGCCAATATTGCTGCGACGGCTATCGAAAATTGTCCTGAAGGCATTCTGCTGGAGCAGGCCTGTGATGTTTTTGCTTTGCCCGGCTTTATTGATGGCACCGTTTCAGTACAAGATGGCGCTGCACAACAAGTTGTTGATTTACTTGATTTACAGCCAGGGCAGCGCATTCTTGATGCCTGTGCTGCACCCGGCGGTAAAACCTGTCATATTCTGGAAAGATTCCCGAGCAACCAGATGACCGCGCTGGACATCAGTGATGAAAGGCTTAAGCAGGTAGATGAAAACCTTTCTCGACTACATTTGAGTGCAAATTGCCTGGCAGCAGATGCCAGTGATATACAAAACTGGTGGAATGGTGAGCAATTTGACCGTATATTGATTGATGCGCCGTGCAGTGGCAGCGGAGTCATTCGTCGGCATCCGGATATCAAGCTGCTCAGAAAACCTGAGGATATCCCGCAATTAGCACGACAACAACAAGATTTACTGGATAAATTGTGGCCATTACTGAAACCCGATGGCTTGCTAGTTTATACCACCTGCTCTGCATTTAAGCAGGAAAATGAATTACAGATAGAAGCATTTTTGTTACGTCAGCCTGATGCGATGGAGCACATCCCAGCAATGGCTCCAGCACGAAGAGCAGGCTTCGGCTATCAATTGCTACCGGGAGATAACGATCTGGATGGTTTCTATTATGCCTGCTTACGTCACCGTTAAACGTCTACTGACGTCTATTGTTTTTGTGTTTGTATCGGTCCAAACCGTTCAGGCAGAGCAATTTTACATTGCTGACGCCAATACTTCTCCCGCCGGTAATGGCTATTTACTCAATGCCAATATTCATTACCCGCTGAATCCTCGGGTGAAAGAGGCGCTTTATAACGGCGTACCCATTACCTTTGTTCAGGAAATTCAACTCATTCGGGTTTATCCCATTCTGGGTGAATGGTGGCAGTGGCGCAACACTATCTGGTCCACCGAATTACGTTATGTTTTGCGTTACCACGATCTGTCACAACAATATTTATTACATTCGATGGAAACCAAAACCCATCGTAATTACCCAACGATGGAAGGTGCTTTAACGGGTATGGGGGTGATAAAAGATTTAAGTTTGCCGCCACAGCACACGCTTGAAACAAATAATCTTATTCTCAGATTACGCAGTCAAATTGATTTGAACGCCTTACCGTCACCCATGCGTCCGGGGGCATTTTTATCCAGTAAGTGGGATTTAGCCAGTGATTGGTTCGAGGTGGCATGGCCTTCCAATTGATCAGGGGACTTAGTACCGGAACCGCACCGTATTTTTCACTGGCCTTCTTATTATTAGTTCTGGCCTATTTACTCAGTGCGGCGACTCAGGATACTTCCCGACTCAGTGATTTATTTCTCTACATTTTTGGCTTAGGGCTGGTATGTCTATTACTGCTGGCCATTATTCTCGGCCGGGGTTTATATCGGCTTTATCGTGATTTTAAACGTAAAGCGCCAGGTTCCCGCCTCACATTGAAGCTGGTCAGCTTATTTGTTTTGTTGATTGTCGGCTCCACCAGCATTGTTTATGGGTTCTCTGTGCATTTCCTGCAACGAGGCATCAATAGTTGGTTTGATGTAAAAGTGGAGCAGGCTTTAGAGGATTCGCTGGAATTGAGCCGCAGTGCCTTTGGAATCCGTATGCGCACATTGTTAAGGCAGACACGGATGATGGCTGGTGTATTGTCAGAGTTACCGGATGCCCGACTTAGCCATAGTCTGCGGGAACTGATGCAGTTAAGTGGTGCGCTGGAAATCACGATTTGGAATATCAGTGGGCAGCTGGTGGTTTCCAGTATTGAAAATCCGGCTATTTTTATTCCCGAAGCCCCCGATGACTCTATTGTTCGCCGCCTGCAAAAAGGTGAAGATTATATCGGCCTGGATCCGGCAGCAAATGACGAACTGGAATTAAGTGCAGCAGTCATGTTGCCGCGTAAATCCGTGCTGGCAGAAGAGCGGTATTTACATGTGTCTTTTCCGGTCAATGATCATTTGAGTTCATTAGGGAAAAATGTGCAGGATGCCTATACCGACTATAAAGAACTTAGCTATTTACGCAAACCATTGGTCACCATTTTTACCTTAACCTTAAGTCTTATTGTTTTCCTGACCATGTTGGCTTCTATCTGGTTTGCCGTTTGGATCTCCAGACGCATGGTTCAGCCGTTACAAGAATTGGCTGCCGGTACACAGGCGGTTGCTTCCGGTAATTACAATATGCAACTTACCGCTTCGGGACACGATGAGATCGGTTTTCTGGTGCGATCATTCAATCAGATGACACAACGGCTGACCCAGGCCCGAAATGCCTCGGACAGAAGCCATCGCTTACTTGAACAACAAACCAGTTATCTGACGACTGTTCTGGGCAGTTTATCCAGTGGCGTTATTACCATTGATAACGATCTGTATCTTCGTACAGCGAATGTTGCCAGTAGTAAAATTCTTGGTGTTAATCTGCAGCAACGCCTGGAAAGCTCTCTGGATTCTCTGGGGAAACTCAACGACAACTTGCATAGTTTTTCCTTATTGATCCAAAACTACACCTTCAAAGCGGTCGCCTGGCAACAGCAGATTGAACTGCAACAGACCAAAGGGCGACAAACATTGATGTGTCACGGCACCCCTTTGCCAGCAGATACCGGCTGGGTTATTGTGTTTGATGACATCACCGCCTTACTTCAGGCTCAACGAAACGCTGCCTGGGGTGAAGTGGCTCGGCGCCTGGCCCATGAAATTAAAAATCCATTAACGCCAATCCAATTATCTGCCGAACGTTTACAACACAAATATGCCTCACTGGTACCACCGGATCAGACCGAAACATTACAAAAACTCACCGATACCATTGTGCAACAAGTTGAAGCCATGAAAGATATGGTCAATGAGTTTTCAGACTATGCCCGCAGTCCGGGCTTACAATTGGAAAAGGTTTCGATAGGCCAGTTACTTCGTGAAGTTTTAACCTTGTATCAAAGTCATGCCAATCATCAGTTTGCCTTGCTGAACAGCCCATCTGAAATTCATGTCAATGTTGATAAAAACCGGATGCGTCAGGTATTCCACAATTTGTTGAAAAACGCCATCGAAGCCAGTGAAGAAGCGCATAAAGCTGTAGATATCGTCATCAGTTACCATTTGATAATGCAGCAACATTTACCCTGGCTGGAAATCATCATTAACGATCACGGGCCGGGTTTTCCAAAAGATATGGTAGACAAACTGTTTGAACCCTATGCCACCACTAAAATCAAAGGCACCGGGCTGGGTCTTGCTATAGTGAAAAAAATTATCGAAGAACATGGCGGGGATGTTTGGGCAGAAAACCTTAACCCCGAAGGAGCAGGTATAATAATCCGGCTACCACTGGAGGAAGATTAGGCGTGAGTACTGAAAAACCACTTATTTTAGTTGTAGATGATGAACCGGATATCCGTGAGCTCATTAAAGACATTCTCGAAGATGAAGCCTACAGGGTTACTACCGCGAGCAATGGCGAAGAAGCCCGTCTGGTTTTTGCCCAACAACAGCCACAGCTAGTGTTGCTCGACATCTGGATGCCAGATGTTGACGGTATCAGCCTGCTCAAGGAATTCAAGCAACAAAATCCTGGTGTCACCATTGTCATGATGTCCGGACATGGCACCATCGAAACCGCCGTTGAAGCGACACGTTCAGGGGCCAGTGATTTTATTGAAAAACCGCTATCGATGGCCAAATTACTCCGCGCAGTAGAATTAGCCATAGAAAACCGTGCCAAACAAGCGGCACAGCGCCATGAATTTG
This sequence comes from Methylophaga sp., assembly GCF_030651745.1. Next base: position 48,385 of record NZ_JAUSCC010000076.1, on the reverse strand, counting down.
CCTTGGAACCGGTTGGTAAAAGCCCAAAAATCGCACAACTTCGCGAACAAGCCGAACGGGTTGCCGGTCATGAAATGCCGATTTTGCTGATTGGTGAGGGTGGTACCGGCAAACACTGTTTTGCTTATTATCTGCATCGACTGGGCTTATACAGCAGTGGCAAGTTTATTGAAGTCAGCCCGGAAAGCTTTCCGCTAGATAGCCATAAATTAATTTCTCTGGCACAAAACAACACTATCTACATTAATGACGTTGCCTTGCTCAGTGATGAAGCTCAAGCCTTGCTGCAACATCTGTTGGAAAGTGGCCGGCTGAGAGAATGTCAGTTGATTTGCGCTACCCAACTTGGATTAGACAAAGTTATTGCCCGCGGTGATTTCAGTGAAGGTTTGTTTTATCAGCTGAACACCATCACACTGCAATTACCGGCTCTGCGTGATCATGTTGAAGATATCCCTGAACTGGTACATTTCTTTGTTGATCAGCAAACCACGCAAGCGGATCTGCCCTATCGTCGATTTACTGTGGCAGCACAGAATCGGCTACGTAATTATGCTTGGCCGGGCAATGTACTGGAGCTGAAAAATGTTATTCAGCGACTATTGGTGCTCGGCGATTCAGATGATATTGATGTCGAGGATGTTGAATCCGCTCTGCAAGCCGAGCAGCCACCACAAGCAGATGACGTAACCGGTATCAATTTTGATCAGCCATTACGTGAAGCACGCGAGCAATTTGAACGGATTTATTTACTGCAAAAACTGCAGGAAACGGATGGCAATGTGGGAAAGGCCGCTAAATTAGCAGGCATGGAGCGCACCCATCTCTACCGCAAGCTGCGAGCCCTGGGCATTGATAGTAAACAAGTTTAAGGATTTGTAATGAAGATTCTCATCCTCGGTGCCGGTCAAGTAGGCGCCTCTGTTGCTGCCACCCTGGCTCGTGAAGATGATGACATTACTTTGGTTGATACCGACGCCAATAGTCTGCATAAACTTCAGGATCACTACGATATCCGCACTATCCAGGGCCTGGCTTCGCATCCAGATGTCTTGGCACGTGCCGGTGCCGCAGATGCCGATTTGGTACTGGCAGTAACCAATAGTGACGAAACCAATATGGTAGCTTGTCAGATATGCCATACGCTGTATAACACGCCGACCAAAATTGCCCGTATCCGCGCTCAGGAATATCTCACCAAACCTGAGTTATTCAATAATGATGCCATTGCTATTGATGTCATCATCAGCCCCGAACAATTGGTCACCGATTATATTGAAAGACTGATCAGTCATCCTAACGCCTTGCAGGTACTGGATTTTGCTGACGGCCTGGTGCAACTGGTTGCGGTCAGAGCGTTTCATGGTGGCCCATTGGTAGGAAATCCACTTCGCGATTTACGTAAACACATTCCTAAAACCGAAACCCGGGTTGCCGCCATATTCCGTAATGGCAAAGCCATTCTGCCTGAGGCTGAAACGGTCATCGAAGCTGATGATGAAGTGTTTTTTATCGCTGCCAGCAAAGATATCCGCTCGGTGATGGCCGAACTACGCCGCCTGGAAAAACCCTATAAACGTATTATGTTGGCCGGTGGTGGCAATATTGGGATTCGTCTGGCACGAGCACTGGAAAACGACTATCAAATCAAGATCATCGAAGCCAATAGCGCCCGGGCTGATTATCTATCAGAAGAATTATCCAAGAGTATCGTCTTGCTTGGCGATGTTGCTAACGAAGAATTATTACTTGAAGAAGAAATCGACAATGTCGATATGTTCTGTGCACTGACCAATGACGACGAAGCAAATATTCTGTCGGCGATGCTGGCCAAACGGCTTGGTGCTCGCAAAGTATTATCGTTGATCAATCGTGCTGCTTATGTAGATTTAGTAGAAAGCGGCACCATTGATATTGCTCTTTCACCCCAACAAGCAACTATTGGCAGCCTGCTCGCTCATATCCGCCGTGGCGACATTGTCGCGGTGCATTCCCTGCGTCGCGGTGCTGCTGAGGCTTTGGAAGCCATCGCGCATGGTGATAAAGGTTCATCCATGGTGGTGGGTCGGCGGATTGAGGAAATTGATTTACCACCGGGCACCTCGATTGGTGCAATTGTCCGGCGTGACGAAGTTATCATCGCGCATCGAAACACCATGGTCGAAGCCGAAGACCATGTCATTTTGTTTTTAACCAATAAGCGCTATATCAAAGAAGTAGAACGGCTGTTCCAAGTCGGGTTCAGTTTCTTCTAACGCTTATGACCTCATTTAAACATCATTTCCTGATCGCCATGCCCACGCTGATAGACAGTTTTTTCTATCACTCGGTGGTGTATCTGTGTGAACACGATGAAGACGGTGCAATGGGGCTAATCATTAACCGCCCCACCAGGATCATGATGAGTGAGCTGCTCAATCATCTGCAAATTACCAATAATTCAGCATGGGCCAATAACACAGCCGTATTATTTGGTGGGCCAGTGCAAAAAGATCAGGGCATGGTGGTACATGATGGCGGCGACCATTGGAAAAACACCATGAAGATCACCGATGAAACTTTTTTGACCACCTCCAGCGATATTCTACAATCGCTAGGTACTGAAGATGGACCGCCGAACTCCATTGTGACACTGGGCTATGCCGCATGGGAAGCAGGTCAATTGGAACAGGAAATAGCTGAAAACAGTTGGCTGACGGTAGCAGCCACCTCTGAACTGCTCTATCAAACTCGAGCGGAAGACCGCTGGCATGCCGCTGCAAAATTACTGGGCATCGACATCAATCTGATGTCTAATACCACAGGCCATGCATGAGTTCTGACAAGAACATTATCGGCTTTGATTTTGGCATGAAATCAATCGGTGTGGCGGTTGGCCATCAGTTAACCAACTCCGCCAAAGGCATTGCCGCCTTACCTGCCCGGGATGGTATACCAGACTGGGATAGCATCGCTAAGCTAATCGCTGAATGGCAGCCCGGCTTAATCGTCGTAGGCTTGCCGCTGAATATGGATGGCACTGAACAATTAATGACCGCTGCCGCCCGTAAATTTGGCAACCGTATGAACAATCGTTTTAATATTCCAGTGGTCTGGCAGGATGAGCGTTTAACGACCTTTGAAGCACTCGATCAAATGGGAATACGCAGTAAAATGCAGACTGATAAACGCAGTGATGTCGATAAACTTTCGGCTCAAATTATTCTTCAATCATGGTTGGACCAACAATGACAATGCCCAAAACATCAGCGGAAATTCAAAACCTGCTCGAAGAGATGGCTGAAACCATACGCGAGGAACTCGCCGATAAAGATCCTCTGTTGGTGGGGATTCATACCGGTGGAGTATGGGTAGCAAAAGCCTTGCAGAATATTCTTGGAGAAGACTTTTTTGATGCGCCACTGGGCACATTGAATATTGCCTATTATCGCGATGACTTCACCCGCATCGGCATGCACCCGCAGGTTTCCCCTTCCGACCTGCCTTTTGAAGTCGATAATCGTCATCTGCTGTTGGTGGACGATATTTTTTACAGTGGCCGCACCACCAGAGCAGCTTTGAATGAGATTTTTGATTATGGCCGTCCGGCCAGCGTGACCTTGGCAGTACTGATTGAGCGGGATGGTCGTGAATTACCCATCCGTCCAGATATTGTCGGAGCCTCCGTGATTTTGCCGCGGAATCAACATTTGAAGTTACGCAATAAAGATGGTTTGCAACTGGAAGTACGCGCTGCAGGAGCGGCATATGCAGAGTAATCAACTGACAGAGAGTGGCCAGCTCCGGCATTTTCTGACAATTGAAGGTCTGAAACGCCCGCTGTTAACGGAAATCATGGATCGAGCTGAGCAGTTTTCCAGCATCAGTCACCGCCAGGTAAAAAAAGTCCCGCTGTTACGCGGTAAAACCATCATCAATCTGTTTTTTGAGAACAGCACACGCACCCGCTCTACTTTTGAACTTGCCGCTAAACGGCTGTCAGCTGATGTGATGAACTTTAATATCAGCACCTCTGCCACCTCCAAAGGCGAAAGCCTGCTCGACACATTGCATAATCTCGAAGCCATGCACACTGATATGTTTGTGGTTCGCCATAATCAAAGTGGTGCGGCTGAGTTTATCGCTCAACATGTTGCACCACATGTCAGTGTTATCAACGCCGGCGATGGCTGTCATGCACATCCCACCCAGGCAATGCTCGACATGTTTACTATCCGCCGTCATAAACAGGATTTTGCCAACTTACGGGTGGCTATCATCGGTGATCTTTTGCATTCGCGGGTAGCGCGCTCCCAAATACAGGCATTAGCGACTCTGGGCGTAGGTGAGATCCGGGTTATTGGGCCACAGACATTATTACCCCGAGATAGCCATACACTGGGCGTACACGTTTATCACGATATGACTTCGGGTCTGAAGGACGTCGATGTGATCATCACGTTGCGTTTACAACTGGAACGGATGCAAGGCGCTTTGCTGCCGAGTGCCCGTGAATATTTCCGCTATTACGGACTGACCGAAGAAAAGCTGAAATATGCCAAACCGGATGCCATTGTTATGCACCCTGGTCCAATTAATCGCGGTGTAGAAATTGCCTCTTCAGTGGCTGATGGACCTCAATCGGTTATCCTCGAACAGGTCACTCACGGAATTGCTATTCGTATGGCCGTCATGTCCATGGCACTAGCCAGTCAATCAGAACAGGCAGAGATCGAATAATGAAGATTTGTATTCAAAATGGTCGAGTCATTGATCCTGCCAGCCAGCTGGATATTGATCACAATGTCTATATTGATAACGGGCTTATTGTTGCTATCGCAGAAGATTTTCCCGGTTTTGATGCCGATATTGAGATTGATGCCTACAATAAAATCGTCTGTCCCGGCCTGGTTGATCTAAGTGCCAGATTACGTGAACCCGGTCAGGAACACACTGCAACGATTGAAAGTGAAACCCGTGCTGCCGTTGCTGGCGGCATTACTACTTTGACTGTTCCGCCCGATACCGATCCCGTTATTGATAATCCCGCTGTAGTGGAATTAATTGAAGATCGGGCCAAAAAAGCCGGTCGGACAATGGTGCTTACCGTTGGAGCTTTGACACAAAAACTGAATGGCGAATTGCTGGCTGAAATGGCCGCACTTAAAGCAGCTGGCTGTGTCGGTGTCAGCAATGGCGTGTCCGAAATCAAAAACACTGTCGTCTGGCGACGCGCCCTCGAATATGCCGCCACATTGGATTTGACCGTATTTATCAACGCTGCTGATCCCTGGCTGCAAAAACAAGGCTGTGTACATGAAGGTACGGTCAGTGCTCGCCTTGGCTTATCTGGAATTCCTGAAAGCGCCGAAACCATCGCCGTCAGCCGTGATTTGATTCTTATCGAACAAACCGGAGTACGCGCTCACTTTCATAGTCTATCCACTGGTAAAGCAGTCAAGTTGATCCGCGAAGCACAAGAACGTGGCTTACCCGTTACGGCAGATGTCAGTGCTCATCATCTGCATCTGTGCGAACATGATTTGGGTAATTACGACAGTTTCAGTCATGTTATGCCGCCGCTGCGTGGCGTTCGGGATCGCGAACAACTCAAACAAGGTTTACGCGATGGGGTTATCCAAGCCGTCTCTTCCCATCATCAACCCTTGGATGCCGATGCCAAATTAGGTCCATTTGCCGAAACCACGCCCGGCATGTCAGCCTTGGAAACACTACTACCATTAACTTTGAAGCTGGTTGAAGATGATGAAATTACCTTGCACCAAGCAATCGCCAGTTTGACCTGTCAACCCGCCGCGATTTTGGGTATTGATGCAGGGCAGCTCAAAGTCGGTGCCAGTGCAGATATCTGCATTATTGATGCGGATGTGCAATATGACTGTCAGCCTTCTTCATTTATCAGTGCCGGAAAAAATAGTCCGTTTGGCGGATGGCTGTTTCAGCATCAAGTCAGCCATACCCTATTTCAGGGCAAAGTCGTTTATCAACGCTCGGCCAAATAACTTCACGGAGTCATAAAATGAATATTCAGCGTTTGTTAGCTATTGGGTTATTCACCCTGCTGTTTTCAGCTTGTACCCCTGAAGTTGGCTCAGATGCCTGGTGTGTTCATATGAAAGAAAAACCCAAAGGCGACTGGACTGCGAATGAAGCAGGCTCCTATGCCGAGCATTGCTTGCTCTGACAGTGATGCAGCAAAGTTTATTTGCTCTCGATTTTGATGGTGTTATCTGCGATAGCGCTATTGAAACCGGACTCAGTGGCTGGCAAGTAGCAAGCCATATTTGGCCCGATATGCCCACTCAAATGCCTGAGCATATCATCAGCAACTTTCGCCTTGTCAGACCCGTTATGGAAACCGGCTTTGAGGCCATTTTAATTTGCCGGTTATTATTCGAAGGCAAACCCACAGCTCTGTTAATTGATGATTTTGCCAAGCAGATAGAGTTTATTCTGCTGCGAGATAACTTATCAGTCGCAAATTTAAAAAAACAGTTTGGTGAATACCGGGATAACTGGATTAAAACCGATCTTCCAGGCTGGATAAAGATGAATCCGCTTTATCCTGGGGTGACAGATTTTTTACAGAAAATCCCGTTGCAGCAACGCTTTGTCATTACCACCAAACAAGAGCGCTTTGTGACAGAGATCCTGTCAGCTAATCGGATAGAGATACTGCCGCAACAAATTTATGGTCTGGATCGCCAATTAAAAAAACCACAAATCCTGGAAGATCTGCAACGGTTACACCCCGCTACGACCATTTTTTTTGTTGAAGATCGACTGCCCACATTGCTGGATGTTAGCCAAACGCCATCATTATCAGCCGTTAAATTATTTTTCGCGAACTGGGGTTATAACACGGCTGCAGACAAACAACAGGCCATGCAGCATCCACGCATCACTACACTGGGAACCCCGTCTTTACATAATCTGACACATTGATCGGATAACATCGATCAGGAACTAAGGGATAGGAAAATTGCCCATAAAAAGACAAAAATACTCCTGTCCCTGGCTCTACTCCTTTATTCGAGATAACTCTTTCAGATGAAGCAACAACTATTATGGTCAGCTCTGCTGCTTACTGCTTTGAGCCTTACAGGGTGTGAGCGTGATAGACCAACGGCAACAACGCAAATTAAACCCCATCTGGTCGAAGTCATTCAGGCCGAAGTAAAAGATATTTCTGTTACCAGAGAACGCAATGGCAGTTTAAGAGCCCTTCAGGAAATTCAGATCTTTAATCAGGAAGAAGGTCAAATCGCAGAGTTACCGTTTTTTGAAGGAGATCGTGTTGAGAAAGGCCAGATTATCGCCAGACTGGATGATCGATTACTGCGCTCCCAACTTACTCGTGCTCAAGCCTTAACCCGAAAGTCTGCAACCGATCTGGCACAAATCAAGGATCTGGTTGCCCGCAAACTGACAACGCAAAACGAATTAACCCGTATCGAAACCGAGCTGGCTGTTGCTGAAGCAGAGCAGGAAGCGCTGCAGACTCGCCTCTCCTATTTCATTATCCGTTCACCAATATCTGGCGTAGTAACCCATCGTAATACTGAACCAGGCAATATTGCAGAGCGCTATTCTCATTTAATGACGATTGCCGATCAGCAAACATTGATTACTGAAGTCCAGCTTTCTGAACTGCTATTGAATAATTTACAGGTTGGCGATGAAGTCAGTATTCAGATCGATGCTCTGCGACTCGGTAAAAGTGATCACCAACCGCTGACGGGTAAAATCAGTCGAATCTATCCGGATATTAATCCATTAACACGCACAGGCACAGTTGAAATAGCCTTGTCTCCAGTTCCGGAGGGTGCCCGGGCAGGTCAATTTGTTCGGGTCACACTGACCAGTCAGCAGGCCAAAAGACTGTTAGTGCCGTTTATTGCTTTGCGTCGCTCCGTTGAAGATGAATATGTGTTTATTGTTGATGCAAACAATCAAGTGCGGGTCGCTCCTGTCACCACCGGTCTTGAAATTGGTGATCAAATAGAAATTTTAGATGGTTTGGAAGGTGGCGAGTTAGTCGTGATCCGGGGATTTACCAATCTTCGTGATAACAAAGAAGTCAAAATCGTTAACCCACCGCCAGCGAGAGAACAGCAACCATTGATGGATATTGAGAATACGCCATGAGAATTCAAGGTGGCGGCCTCGCGGCATGGTCGATAAAACACCCTATCGGCGTATCGATGATTGCCATGACCGTTATTGTGCTTGGTTTGGCTGTTCTAAGCCGCCTGGCGATAGATTTGCTGCCTCAAATCATCTATCCCGATATCCGCATTCGCATTCTGGATGAAGGGGTGCCGGCGACGGTTATGGAAGATCAGGTCACGCGGTTTGTCGAGGAACAGCTTGCGATAACCGAAGATGCGTTAAATGTTCAATCCTCCACCGATCTGGGCATTGTTGAAATCGATATTACCTTCGATTACGGCAAAGACATTGATGTAGCGCTTAGAGATGCCAGTACCCGACTGGATCGAGCCAAAACCCAGCTACCGGCCTCTATTCAACCACCAGAAATATTCAAACGTGACCCTTCGCAAATACCGGTCATTGAATTTGTCGTCAGCTCTGATTTGATGGCATTAGTCGATCTGCGAACCTGGACCGACGATGTGCTGAGTAAATGGTTTATTAATCTGCCTGGCGTTGCGGCGGCAGAGATTGGCGGTGGTGTTGAACGTGAAATTCAAATCATTCCCGACCAGCAACGTTTGGCTGCAATGGGATTAAGCTACCGGAATATCGTTGATAGCATTCAGAAAGCCAACGATGATATTGCAATTGGTCGATTGCAGATGCCGGGCAGCGAAATCACCGGGCGGATTGGAGGTCGATTAAATTCTGTCGAAGCGATCCGTCAACTGCCAATAGGCCGCTCTGAAAACAACATCATCAAATTACATGAAGTAGCCAAGGTTGTGGACAGCAGTGAGGATGAGAGACTACGGATCCGGGCCAATGGCATCAGCGGCATCAAATTAGCCATTCAAAAACAACCAAATGCTAATACCAATAATGTCGTTGATGTGGTGAAACGCCAACTTATCTGGCTTGAAGAACAGAATGTCATCCCCCCCGGTATTAATGTGACTGCAGTGACCGATCAATCGGTGTACATCAAGCAGTCGCTGAAAAATGCTGCAACGGCGGCGATTAGTGGCGGTGTCCTGGCCATGCTGGTGGTATATCTGTTCCTGGGTAACTTACGGCGTACTTTAATCATTGGCAGTGCCATCCCAATTGCCATTCTATTCACCTTTATATTAATGGGCCTGGGCGGGCTGACACTTAATATCATGACGCTTGGTGGTTTGGCATTAGGAGTGGGCATGCTGGTGGATAACACCATTGTTATGCTGGAAAACATCTATCGCCATCAATGCAAACATGAAAAGCCTTTAGAAGCCGGCACCCATGCTGCTGCAGAAGTGAATGGGCCCATTGTCGCTTCAACCTCTACCAATCTTGCAGCCATCCTGCCATTTCTGTTTATCGGTGGATTAACCGGACTGTTGTTCAGTGAATTAATCTTTACCATTTCTGCAGCTATTTTTGCCTCCATGGTGATTGCCCTCACCTTAGTGCCCGCCTATGCCGCCAAGGTCACTCAAATCAGCAACAACCCTGTTCGTAAAATGATGGATGGCTTGATCGGATTTTTACAGCTCGGCTATGGCAAAGTCATTCGCTTTTTCCTCAAAATCAAACTGCTTATCATTGCGTTATTTATTGGTGGATTTGCCGTTAGTCTGCCCATCTTTACCAGTGGTAATCAGATTTTGCTGCCGAATATCGATGATGGTCGTATTGAGGTGCGGATGGTTTCTGACCCCGGTATCTCTGTTGATGAAATGGATAGTAATGTCCAGCGTATCGAACAGATTATGGATGCCAAAGCTGAAACTAAAACTATTTTTACCCTGGTCGGAGGCAGTGTCTTTGGCCGTTCTCAACGTGAGGAACCAAGCCGCGCAGAAATGACCATCGAACTGGTTCCTGCCGATCAACGGGATATTTCCAGTCAGGAATGGATAAAAGATATTCGTAAACAAATTGATGAATTGCAGATTGCCGGTTTACGGGTCTTTCTCTTCCAGCGCGGTATTCGTGGATTACGCACTCATAGTGGTGATGAAGATATCAGTTTGCGGTTACAAGGCGAGGATTTCGCAGTAATGAAAACTGTTGCCGATGAAATCGCCGATAAAATGCGACAGATTCCACTACTGACAAATGTTGAGCATTCGGCAGAAGATGAGCGCTTTGAAATTTCCATTAAGCTGAACCGCGATAGAGCTCAGGAACTTGGCTTGGATATGCAGGATCTTGCTGATGCCGCTCAAACGGCTTTGCAGGGGCGGGTTATCAGTGATTTCCTCGAAGGTAATCGTTCTTACGATATTCGTCTGAGGCTTCCTCAGGAAGAAATGAATAACCCACAGGCATTACGTTCTATCATTCTCTTTCCTTCGGCAGATGGGAGCACACCGCTCTACCTCGGTGATGTCGCCGAAATTTCACTGCTTGATACACCTTCACGGATTCGTCGAGAAAATCAGATGCGAATTGTTGAGTTATCTGCGGCCCTGGCGGATGGTGCTACGTTGGGTGAAGCGCTCATCCAACTGGATCAAATGCGTCAGGAAATCGATTTACCAACCGGTTATACCATCTACGATGGTGGTCAAAGAGAAGCGCTTGAACAACAACAAAATCAAAACCTGATTTTGCTCGGGCTGGCGTTATTTCTGGTATTGGTAGTGATGGCCATCCAATATGAGTCGCTGCTAAACCCGGTCATTATTTTATTAAGTGTGCCATTTGCTGCTATCGGGGTGGCGATGGGAATTTATTGGATTGATCTGCCGTTATCGATGCCGATTTGGCTTGGCACTATCATGTTAATAGGCATAGTGGTGAATAATGCGATTCTGCTGGTGAATTATATTGAGTTAGAACGTCGCCATAATAATGACTTAACCGAAGCGGTTATTGAAGCAGTGAGATTACGTCTGCGACCTATTTTAATGACCACATTAAGTACCGTGATGGGTATGGTGCCACTGGCGATTGGGTTTGGTGAAGGTTCTGAAATGTTACAACCATTGGCAATAGCCGTGGTCTGGGGATTGAGTTTTTCGATGATGGTGAGTTTGTTACTGGTTCCTCTGGTGTATCACCTGTTTCATTCCATTAAAGATCGAAACAAATTTGATAACCAGACAGCACTTACTTAGATGGGAAGGTCTTCCATAAAAATGGCGGAGCGGACGGGACTCGAACCCGCGACCTCCGGCGTGACAGGCCAGCATTCTAACCAACTGAACTACCGCTCCGCGACCTGATGGTTAAAGCTTAACCGGTCAGGAAGCGTGCAAGAATACAGCAAAAATTCAAAAGGTGTTAGTGTTCCACAGAAAAAAGCTTAATGTGCTTTATAAGTCTTTGAAAATAAAAACATTACGCAAATTTAATGAATGCAAAAGCGCTAACCTGGCGATGAATTTCGGACAAAAAAATCCCCCGGCGAAAACCGGGGGAAAATTTTTACATGGCTTCAGCGGCTTGAATAGCTCGATTCACTAAGCGACGAGTTGCACCTTTAGCATCAAAGCTTTTGATTTGTTCAAGATTTACCGGGTTACCCACAATAATTGCACCGCCCATTCCAGCACCAAAATGTGGAGTGCATTTATAAATATAGATGCCTTCTTGAGTAAAAGTACGGCTGTAGTTTTCACTCATCGCCGAAATCCACATTTCAGTACCTTCCGGAATCAAACCTTCCAGTGATTCCGTATTATGTGTACTCATATTAGTCCATGAGACTGAATCACCCGGAGCAATAGTTACCACTAATGGTTCGTAAATCAGGCCTTGAGCAGTAACAGTATGATTTTTTGACTGTGCCGGTGCTGCAGCCGCAGCAGGTTCTTCAGAAATTCCTGCTTCTTTAGTAACTTCCTCCAGTCTTGCTTCGGCCTCAGCGCGACCTTCGGCAGCCGCATTTTCGGCTGCAGCAATCGCTTCATTTGCACGCTCAGTAACGCTTTGGCTGGTTTCCTGTGCGGCTTCAATGGCCGACTCTACCGCTTCGTTTGCATTATCTACGACTTCTTCCTGAGTGCGGCTTTCCAATGCTTCTGCTTCTTGCTGAGCCGCTGCAGAAAGCTGTTCGCTGGACTCTGCTGTGGCTTCAGACTCTGTTGAATCCATTGTCGACTCAACAGCTTCGGTCATTTTTTCAATCACCTCCGCTGGAGAGCTTGGACGATCATAATGATCACTGCTGCCAGATATAAAAGATGAAACAGCTGCCACAACAAAAACAGCAATGGCAATAATGATACTTGCAGTAATAATTGAACGGGAATGACGCATTTGACTCTCCATCAATGAAATTTTCACCGATCATACCATCACCCCGAAGCGATTTATAAGCAAATAGCTGCTTTTCTTGACTTAGGACAAATCACGGCTGACATTCCAAAAAAATTGGTTTTTTTACAACAGCCGCCTTTTATTGCTTATTTACTCACTAATAGTTAACTGGATTCACTAGCAAAAAAAGGGCATTACTCCTGAAAATCTGTGCGCAACTTCCCGAAAATCACTTACAAAAATTAACAATATGTTTTTTTCGTGGCATTTAAACAACAAAAAGTAGTGTTTTTTTTCATGTAAACAACAAGTTATAAAACTGACTGCCTACAACCAACAACATGGCTACTTACAACCACACCAAAATAGACCCGCCTAAACTGCCTTAGTTAACTGAATTTTGAAAAATCAACGATCAAAACAAAATGGTTGTTTACAACCACGCCAAAAATACCGCAACTAATCTCTCTAAAGTCCTCAAATTTCCTAGTGTAATTTCCCCTGTTTTAGGAATTTTTCCTATATGAAGCTTAATTAGCTAAAGCTAGATTTCATGGGCTTTTTACAACTGGAGAGAGAAATGAAGCTAAAACCAAAATTACTCAGCACAGCGATAATGTCATCGCTGATGTTGATGCCTTACGCCGTTCTGGCTGAGGAAGATACCCTCGATACTGGAAAAATGACTGTCACCGGGATTCTTCCTGATAATCTCGAAGCAGTTCCAGGTTCTTTTAGTATTATTGATGAAGAATACCTTGAGTCTCGTCGGCCGTTATCTATTAATGAACAATTAAGAACCGTGCCAGGTGTAATGGTAGTTCCTGATGGCAGCATGAGCTTTGACTTAAATATCGGTATCCGTGGTCAAAATCCTCGTCGCAGCGCTAAAACAATGGTGATGGAAGACGGTATGCCATTGGCATTAGCACCATATGTCGATCCCGTTAACCATTATGCAACACCGACTTCATTTTTGAATCGTGTTGAAGTCATTAAAGGTGCCGGACAAATTTTATACGGACCACAAACCTTAGGCGGCGCTGTTAACTTTGTTACCAAACCGGTTCCTCGTAATGATCGGATTGAGGGTAGCGTAACCTCAGCTTTTGGTAACCAAGGATATCGTTTACTGCATGGTAACGTTGGCTTTGGTAATGAAATTGGTGGTGTGATGTTTGACTACACCCAGAACAAAGGTGATGGCATCTTCAAGGGTGGTGAGTTTGATGTTAAAGAATATCGCTTTAAAGGCGAGCTGAACATTACCGAACGCCAGACTCTTGGTTTGAAACTGACCCATACTCGTGATCGCCGTAATCAAACCGAGAACTACCTGTCCATCGATGAATATGATCGTGATCCACACAGACACCCCACTGTAGATCTTGATGAGTGGGAACAAGATCGGGACTCGATTCAAGTAACACATGCTTTTGAAGTTAATGATCGACTGACTATCAGTTCGCAAGCTTATTACTCTGACGTATTCCGTAATGGACTCCGTGCATCTAACACTGGTCGCCTAGGCCCTGACGGCTTGTCTTATTCGAGACTTCGTTCTTGTCCTGCAGCAGGCGACGGAACAATTCGGGTAGACATGGTTGATGATCTGGGTATTTGTGGTGGTCGCCATGCTCCACGTCAATATTACACTTGGGGCGTTGAAACTCGTGCAGACTTTGCCCACAGCCTGTTTGGACTTGAAAATGATGCAATCATCGGCCTGCGTTATCATGAAGACACTGCGGTACGTAAACAAGTCTTTGCACAAAATGCGGCCGAACGTGAAAGTTATCGCTTAGCTCTGGCTAATAATTCCTATTCACACGAAACCCTTCAGGCGCGTGCTATCTCTTATTATGCTCAAAACACTACTCATGTTGGTGATTGGGCCTTTACTCCAGGCTTCCGGGTAGAAGATATTGATAGTAGTGATACCAACAATATCACTGGTGAACGTGGCCGTGATAGCGACTCTGAATTCTTGCCGAGCTTCGGTATTGTCTGGAATGGCTTAACAAATACAACCGTTTTTGCGAGTGTACATAAAGGCTTTTCACCAGCACGTGCCAATCGCGATGCTTCAATTCAATCAACAGCAAAACCTGAGAAAAGTACATCGTACGAACTGGGCTTCAGAAGTGCTTATTTGAATGGCGTTGTCGTTGAGTCAACCGTTTTCCATAATGATGTAAAAGACACCATTATCGATGATGGCGATGTTTTCTTTAACGCTGGGGAAAGTAAGCAAACCGGTATAGAGCTGGCTGGACGTATTAATTTTGGTGATATTTATAACACCACCAACAACTTCTATATTTCAAGCGCCTACACCCACTTGTGGCAAGCAGAATATAAAACAGCAAGTGAAGCAGAGAATAACGGTAACCGCATGATTTATGCCCCACGCAATATGTTGAACCTGGATGTGGGTTATGAACACGTCAGTGGCTGGGATGCTCGAATTGGTGTGCAACATGTCAGCAAACAATTTGTTGATGAAGCCAACTCCCGTCGTGAATCACTTGATGGCAACCGTACTGGTGTAGATGGCATTATTCCTAGCTATACCATCTGGAATGCTACCGCTAATTATCGAGTACCAAACTCTGGTGTGACGTTATTTGCCAGTGTTGAAAACTTGTTTGATAAAGAGTTTTTGGTTAGCCGTAACGAAGGTAAGTTAGCAGGTCGTGAACGTCTGTTCTTTGGCGGCATTACTTACGACTTTTAATCAGCTTCAACGTTGACGGAGAACAGTATGCAGAACATGTTTTAACAATGTAATAAAACAGCCATTTCTCCCAGATTTGCTGTTTCTGCATCACTATTGCCGACAAGCCCACCTTTTTCAGGTGGGCTTTTTTTTCACAAAAAACCCACCGAAAATGGTGGGTTTCATTGTCAGGTAACGTTAATAGTTAACTGGTTTGATTTATTGGGGCGATCCTCTAACAAGTCTCGCATCTAAAGATTAGGGCCTCACTCTACATTAAGACTCACCCATATTGCTTATGGTTTTGATAACTTCCATATACGCTTCGCCATGCTTCTGCACCGCATCGGCATCATACTTTTCAGAGGCTAAATGAACTTCTTCCAGTGTCGCGGCTAACTTATCTAATTCTTCATTAATTTTCGCCAAAGCATTTTCCAATGTGTAGGTCAGTTCATGCACTTTGGTCACATCATCCGCTGACATCGAATCTTTCTTCAGTAACGTTTCCAGCCGCTGGTTATAACGTTTGAAGTGGGTAACCGCTTCTTCTAAGGTTTCTGCTGATTCGCCTTTAAAATGCTCGACCGTTTCTGCCTTTGCCATTGTTGCCACACCAAAACTTAATGCGGCAGCAGCAAGATAATTAAATACTTTCATTTTGACCTCTAAGTGTAAATAAGAACTATTACCATATAATAGCGAACACCATTACCGCAACTATAATGTGGGCTGTAAATCTGAAAACAAGGGGCATAAAAGAACCTCCCGTCATTACAACGGAAGGTTTCGGGTAAAAATGTAGTTGTTAAATTACATGGATTCAGCTGCTGAAACTGCTTGTCGAACCACGCGACGCACCCCGCCGGTAACATCTGCAGCTTTAATAGCTTCCAGATTTGTCGGCTCGCCAACAATAACGGCTCCCCCCATACCTGCACCGATATGTGGTGTGCATTGGTAAATGTAAATACCCTCTTCCTCAAAAGTATGTTGGTAGTTTTCACCCATAGGTGAATTAATTTTTTCTGTTCCTTCAGGCACTAAACCATCAATCGTTTCTACATTATGGGTAGGCATATTCTCCCAACGGACGGTATCGCCGGGGGCAATTTTTATAACTACTGGCGCAAACTGCATGCCTTCAGCTGTGACCGTGTGTGTTTCGGCAAATACCGATTGGGTCATAAACAGTAATGCTGCAGGAATTGTAAAAGCAAGTTTAGTTTTTGGCATATAGCCTCCTGAGTCGATTTTAGATTATTTAAATTAATGCTGAGCAAAATAGATAATAAAGAAATTTTTACCTCGACGGGAAATATTCCCGGTATTAATTTGTGACCTAATCCGGGCCTTCACGTTCCATCATTGATTTAGAAAAGATTTCTGTAATTTTATAGTGGGAGTATTTCCTGGCCGGCGCATTAACCTAAGTTAATAAATTTTATGGCCTAAACACGGATTTTGCCTGAGCAAAAATTATTCAGCAGAGATCATCATGCTTGAAGAAACAGCTTATTTGAAATATCAGAAACCCCATTATGGAAAGAACAATGGCGATCTCATAGCGGGCATAAGCAACTGATAACCCGATAGCACCCGTTAACCAGATTCCGGCAGCGCTGGCCGTGCCGTTCACCCCTCCATGATTTTTCATAATGGCACCTCCACCAATAAATCCCATACCAGTGATAATCCCATACATAACTCTGGCTTCTGCTGCATCGCCCGAGTAAACCTCCCGAGCCACCAGCATAAAAGCACAACAGGCGATGCACACCAATGGGTAGGTCCGCATTCCTGCACCTCTGGCCTTGTATTCGCGATTAAGGGCTATTGGTAACGCCAATAGAAACGCTATGCCAAGCTGATAGGAGTGATACCAAATAAGGCTGATATTGATATTCATAAACAAATCCCGCTTTGCCAAAGCTTGATTTGTATCAGAAAATCAACTGGCCTTTCTTAATCTGAAGCAATTTGGGATTTTAAACTTCGCGGCCAGGCCGTCACCAACGCCTTAAGCAGCGTTGCCAGAGGAATAGCAAAGAAAATGCCCCAAAAACCCCAGATCCCACCAAAAAATAAAACAGCCAGAATGATAGATACCGGATGCAGGTTAACGGCTTCTGAAAACAGTATCGGTACCAGAACATTGCCGTCTAAAGCTTGAATAATGCCGTATGCAATCAATACATAGGCAAAGTCCTCGGTCAGCCCGAAATGAAAGCCAGCTACAGCAGCAACAGGTAATGTGGCTATAGCAGCGCCAATAAATGGAATTAACACTGAAAAACCGACGACAACCGCTAATAATGCAGAATAGGGCAAACCAAACCAGGCAAAGGTAATGAATGCCACCGTTCCCACAATAATGATCTCAACCACCTTGCCACGCACATAATTGGCGATCTGACCATCCATCTCATTCCAAATTCGGCTCATCAAGCCGCGTTTTTCCGGCATCATTGATAAAATAAAGCCCACCAGCTTTTCACGATCTTTAAGCATAAAAAAGACCAGGATCGGCACCAAAACCAAATAGACGATCAGCCCAATAACATTACCTAAAGAAGCCAAGGACAAAGTCAGTGCTCGCTGACCATAAATACTTAATTCTCTTGCCATCATTGAAATCCAGTTTTGAATTTCATCCGGCGTTATCAAGGTCGGATATTGTGCCTGAAGCTCATCCAGCCAATTTTGTCCGCTGGTCAGCATTCTTGGTGTTTCCAGTACCAGGTTGACCAGCTGATTCCATAACAGCGGCATCAGCAGAAAAGCCAACGCCAGCATCACACCAACAAAACCGAGAAAGACTATTGCCACCGCAATCATTTCCGGAACATGCCTTCTGGTCAGCATATTCACTACACCCTGTAACAAAAAGGCGATAATCAAGGCCGTAAAAAATGGTGCCAACATGCCGCCTAACCAAATAATGACGGCAAACCCTATAACCAGCACTATCAGTAAAATGACCGCTTCTTCGTCAGAAAAATATCTTTCTGCCCAATTTTTGAAAACTGCTCGCAACGTCATATCTGTTTTGGTCCTGTTCTTCGTCTTAGATAATGTCTGTTACTATTTTGGCATACCCGAATAACTCATGTGGCGTAATAAAATCCGCCTTATAAATAACTTTCAGGAACTATCCCTTAAGGTATCGTTCATTAATCATGCGAATCAACATGTTGAAATCATTATCGTCAAACCATCTTCTGGGTTGCAGTTTCGTTTTTCTGTTGCTGAGCCAAGCCAGCCTCGCAGCAACTCCCGTTAGCGTCAGTAAGCCGATAGTAGCAGAATCCACAGAAACCCTGACTCTATCCGGCTCATTAACGGCTGAACGCAGGGCTCTACTGTCTCCACGGGTTGATGGCTTAGTTAAGGAGGTATTAGTGGATGCTGGCTACCGGGTTAAACAGGGCCAGGTTCTGTTAAGACAAGATCCCGCTATTGCCAAACAACAGCTGGAGCAGGCTAAAGCCGCAACCAGCGAAGCACAAGCCAGCGCCAGTGAAGCTGAACGCCTGGTCAAGGAAGCAAAACGATTGCGTGGCGAAAATTATATCTCGGCGACAGAACTGGCCAATCGCGAATCAAATTTTGCATTAACCCAGGCTTCACTTGCAGCGGCTAAAGCTATGCAAAACACCACCGCAGAACAGCTTAGTCGACATGAACTGCCAGCCCCCTTCTCTGGCGTTATCAGCGCCAAAATGACGGAAGCCGGCGAATGGGTTAATCGAGGCGATCAAGTGCTTGAATTAGTCGCTCTGGAGCCTGTGAGACTTGATGTGAATGTGCCACAGGAACGCTTTTCAGAAATCACCACGGAAACTCGCGTGGAAATTCTGCCTGACTCACTGCCCTCACGAAAACTTTCCGGCAAAATTACTGCATTAGTTCCTGTCAGCAATGCTCAGGCCCGTTCGTTTTTAGTTCGTATCTTGGTTGATTCGGATGATGTGACACTGTTACCCGGCACTTCTGCCAGTGCAGTTATCTATATTGGTGGTGATAAGTCCAAGGGCTTTCTTGTTCCACGGGACGCGGTTTTACGTCATCCAGATGGTGGACGTAGTGTTTTTATTATTGATAACGATAACCGGGCACAACGTCGCAGTGTCAATGTTGGGAGTGATAGCTCCGACGGCATCATTATCACCGACGGTATATCAGGTGATGATTTGGTGGTGATCCGTGGCAATGAGGTACTTCGAGACAACGATGAAGTTGAAATCATCAGCGACGCAAGATAAGGGAATTCATCGCACATGTTAGAAGCACCTATTCGTAACGCAAAACTATTAACCGTCATGGTGCTGATTGTCTGTGTGCTCGGCATTACCGCGGCTCGTATGATCCCCATACAAATGATCCCGGATCTGGATGTTCGTACCATCAGCGTAGTTACACAGTGGCCGGGCGCAACACCTCAGGATATTGAAAAAGAAATCCTGATTGAGCAAGAACGTTATTTACGCAATATCCCCAATTTACGTCGTATGGAATCTTTTGCCGAAACGGGGGTTTCCTATGTTGAATTGGATTTCCCGTTTGGCGTTGAGATCAATGAAACCTTGATCGAAGTTGCCAATGCGTTGAGCCAGGTTCCCAGCTATCCGGAAAATGTCGATCAACCCAGCATTCGCAGCAACTCATTTTCAGAAAATGCCTTTATGTATTTTGCAGTTTCGCCTTTGCCCGGTAATCCGTTAAATCTGAATATCGATATGATCACTGATTTTATCGATGACAATATCCGTACCCAGATGGAACGCGTGCCAGGCGTTTCCGAGGTACAGCTGCGGGGCGGTGCTGAAAGGCAAATGCAGATCTTTATTGATCCCGCCAAACTGGCTCAACGAGGATTGAGCCTGACTCAGGTCCGCGACGCCATCCGTGCCCGCAATAGTGACACTTCTGCCGGCGATTTGGATGATGGCAAAAAACGTTATCTGATAAGAACTGTTGGCCGTTTTGATAATCAGCAAGAGTTGGAAAACCTGATTCTGGCGCACCGAAACGGTACCGATATTCTGCTGAAAGATGTGGCAACGATTAATCTGGGTCACTATGAAGTGCGGGAAGTCGCCGTGGTCAATGATGAGCGCGGATTAACAATGGCGGTTAAACGCGAACCCGGCTCAAACGTCATTAATATTAAATACGCGATGATGCAGGTTATTGAGGAAATGCGCCGCGATTTGCTGCACCCTAACGGCTTGGAATTAGTATTGATCGGCGATGACGTCCGCTATGTTGAATCCTCAATACAGAATGTCTCTCAAAATCTGCTACTCGGTGCATTGTTGGCCACCGTCATTCTGTTTTTATTCCTTCGGAGTATGCAAGGCACACTTATCGGATTGATGGGCATGCCGGTTTGTATTATTGCCGCATTTCTAGGCTTATTGCTGTTTGATCGCACCATTAATGTCATTTCACTGGCCGGTATTGCTTTTGCAATAGGCATGACGGTGGATAACACCATTGTCGTATTAGAAAGCATTGAACAGGCCCGGCGACGTGGTCTCGATAGAATTGAAGCAGCTATTACCGGTGTTCGTGAAGTATGGACCGCTGTCTTGGCTTCCAGCATGACTACCATATTGGTTTTTGCCCCTGTGTTATTTGTGCAGGAAGAAGCCGGTCAATTGTATTCCGATATCGCTATTGCAATTTCGGTCGCGATCCTGGCCTCCATGATATTTGCTGTGACAGTGGTACCGGCTGCCTGCGCCCATTTTGGACTTGGAAAAAGCCGCGGTTCGCAGGAAGATTTACATCGCCGCGGTATTATTTTACATACCGTTAACTGGATGACTGGTGGTTTTTTCAGACGCCTGAGCACCATGATTGTTACTGTATCGGTAACTTTGGTCGCCGCATGGTATTTGATGCCACCCGCTGAATATCTGCCCGAAGGTGAGGAACCCAAAGCCTTTTCCAGCATGATCCCTCCTCCCGGCTACAACCTCTCGGAAATGTTACGGATCAGTGAGGAAGTCATTCAGGTGCTCAGTGATGCCAATGGGGCTGATCCAACGTTGTTTGATCGCGGAGAAGCGCTCCTTCCATCACTCGCATATTATTTTATTCGCACCACTCCAACCGGTTTGAGACTGCTCAGTGAGCCCACCAGACCGCAAGATATTGAATTGATGATGAATGCCATAACGGATTTATTTGAAAGCTATCCGGGAATGCGGGCATTTTCTGGACGTGGTTCCATCATCTCCAGCGATCAGGGCGGTACGCGCGCCGTAAGTCTGGATATTGCAGGTCCGGATATGGATAACCTCTACAGCACGGCAGAGTTTGCCCTCAAACGGGCTGAACAGTTATTTGAAAATCCACAGATAGATTCCATTCCTGGCTCGTTATCATTGAACCAACCATTAATCGAAGTTCGTCCTCGCTGGTCTCGGTTAACCGAAGTTGGTTTTACCGCCCATGATTTTGGCTATTCGGTCGCCGCATTAAGTGATGGTGCCTATGTTGATGAGTTTTTTATCGATGATGACAAAGTGGATATGTTTCTGTTTAGTACCTCAGGCCAACAGCAGAATCTATCTGGATTAGCCGGTCTGCCCGTACTTACTCCTAATGGCGATATTCTGCCATTAAATGCACTGGCTGATTTGGTCGAAACCGTTGATAGTGCAACGCTTAGACGCGTGGATGGACGTCGAACTGTCACCTTGTTGATTATTCCACCGCGTGATGTAGCGCTGGAAACGGCCGTCAAAAAAGTGCGTAACGAAATGATTCCGGCGATGCAGGCAGAAGGTGAAGTAGCCAAAGGTATCAATCTTTCCATTTCCGGCGCTTCGGATCAGCTGGATGCCACGCGGGAATCGTTATCTGAAAACCTCGTGGTCGCAGTGATTTTAATTTATCTGGTATTAGTCGCGATCTTCTCGCACTGGGGCTACCCATTGATTATTCTGACCACCGTGCCATTAGGTATCGCCGGCGGTATTGTGGGCTTGGTCGCAGTGAATGCTTCCGGCAGTTTATTAAACGCCATCGGATTACCCGCGGTGATTCAACCGTTTGACATGATTACCATGCTGGGATTTGTCATTTTATTAGGTACGGTAGTCAATAATCCGATTCTGATCGTAGAACAAGCAAGACGCAATCTGACTGACAAAGCCATCTCTGTGCATACAGCAGTTAATCAGGCCGTGGCAACAAGGTTGCGACCCATATTAATGTCGACATTGACCACCATTTTCGGTCTGGCTCCTTTAGTGTTTATTCCTGGCGCCGGTACCGAGCTTTATCGTGGTGTGGGTATCGTCGTGTTGGTAGGTATCGCGGTTTCCACCTTGATCACGCTGACCTTTCTGCCAAGTTTATTGGTCACGATTTTATCCTGGACAGAACGCAAACGGGATCGACCAGTTCAATCGTCACTCGCCTGATCTTGATCCACAAAGATAAGCTCGTCAGTATTAAAACCGCGTTGTGATGCTTCGTTAATAAAGCGCTCAATTATTGCCTCATCAACTTGTGGAGTACGGGCCAATAACCATAAATAGCCGTGGTTAGGGCCCGCCACAAAAGCATATTGGTAATCCTGTTTGTCCAGACCAAACACAATATAACTGCCGTAAAACGGTCCGAAAAACGATACTTTGAGTTGAGCGGTGTCAGGATCATTGACGAATTTGGCTTTTCCTTCAGCCTCTTTCCACTGATTTTTTTCCTGATTGTAACCACGGTTAATCACTTTAACGTGACCATCATCCCGCAAGCTGTAATCAGCCGTTACAGAAGTTAAGCCGCGCTCAAAGGAATGATCCAGGCGCGCAATTTCGTACCACTTTCCCAGATAGCGATCCAGCTCAAACCCACTGACCGGCTCGACCCCTCTGGGTGTTCCAGTACAGGCAGTTAATACGAGTGCGAGCAGGATAATAGTAAATAGACGCATATTTCACACACCTTTGGTTAAGTTAGGATTTTATATCTGAGAAGCATGTATGACTGAAACGCTAAGTTTGGCGGATATTTCCCGAATCATTGAAATGGCGTGGGAGGATCGAACGCCGTTCGAGGCGATCTTCCAGCTATATGGTCTGGCGGAAAATCAGGTGATTAAATTAATGCAACGCGAAATGAAACCGGGATCATTTCGTTTATGGCGAGAACGGGTAGCGGGACGAAAAACCAAACATCAAGCTTTGCGTGATCCACGTATTTCGCGAGCCTACTGCCCGACCCAATACAAACCACGCTAGCTTGTTACTGAGCTCTTTATTAAACGGCGGTAAAGGCTCTTATCGCAATATAAACACAACTTAACCAGCCGACCATAAAAATCAGTGTACGGAACACCGCCATATCCAATGCGTAAAAGATGGGGTGTAACACTCGACAAGCTAAAAACAGGATAGCGGCACCGCTCAGTTCGCGTAAATTCACACTGGAATAAAATGCCAGCAAAGTGACTGCCGAATAAAAAATCAACGCTTCCCAGGCATTTTTCTGTGCTGCTAAAACTCGGGCAGCCACTCCGGTTAACTCTGCTTGTTGATCCCTTGGGTGGCGGTTATCAAAAACATCAACGTGTTTATAGCGTAAATAACCGCCGATAAATGCCAATATCATCGGAAAAAACGTGACGATAAATAACACAATAAACAACGCAGGCATGTACCACTCCAGTGAACGTAAAATTAATTGATCGGATGAAAGTTGTTATTACAACCCTTAGCTGCGGATCATGCCACAAATCTGTTTTAAACGTTGGGATCAATTCATTAAGCCGGCTTTTATATCAGAGAGTTAGACGGTTATCACGGGTTCAGCATGTACTGTATTTTCTGCCTGTACTTTTTACTCTTTCTCCAACTTATCATTTAGGAAAGCTAAAAAACGCTGCCAGGATTTCGCATCGGCCTCTGGGTGATAACGATCAATTCCAAACACGGTAAAAGCGTGATCTGCACCGCCATAGGCAATCATTTCATTGGCAACGTTATGTGTTTCAAGTTCCACGCTCAGCTGGGCAAACTCCTGCATGCTGATGGCTTTATCAGCGGCACCATGCAACACCAAGATCTCTGCTGAAGTATTGGCATAATCCTGACCTTCCGGTGTTGTTAAACCACCATGAAAACTGACAAAACCTTGTAAATCCTTGCCCGAGCGTGCCATTTCAAGCGCTGCAGCACCTCCGAAACAATACCCCATCACCACAACTTGCTGTGGATTAGCACCCAACTCAACTGCCTTATCCATAGCAGCATTAATCAGTTGTCGCATTTTCTGCCGGTCCTGATATAACTCACCGGTATGTTGTTTTTTATCTTTGTCCTCAGTGGGACGGATACCTTTCCCAAACAAATCAGCAGCAAAAACTGCATAGCCTTCTTCAACCAGCATATTGGCTCGCTTTATTTCATAATCAGTCAGACCATCCCAATCATGAATCAGTAAAACCAGCGGTGAATTTTGTGCAGGACTGGCGTAGTAACCTTCATATTTTTCACCATTAACCTGGTAATCAATATTTCCAGCTGTCGCCGAAAGCGAAAACCATGTGAGCCCCAGCAATAAGCCTTTTTTCAGCAACATGCTATCTCCTTGAAAATCATGAATGGATTATTACGACCAAAAGATCGGCGCAGAGTTGAAAATCATTACAAATCAATCGCTATAAGGCTTTATGGCCAAGAACCATAAATTTGGAACCCAAAACCAATAATAAAAAAAAGGGATGCGCACAATGTGAAGTTTCTAGCTTTTATGCGTTCTTCCGCTCTTTTTTTCGATAAAAAATTATTACGTTGTTCATTTTCAGGACTACCCAAATCATCCATTAGCATTGGTAAAGCTATTTTTTCTAAGGCGTTAGCTTTATTAATGGTTATCCAAATTCCCATAGCAATGAGTACTACGCCAAACACATCTAAAAATAAGCCAATGATTACGGCATAAGGTTTTATAAAAACCAAACATTCCATTGGTGTTCTTCCTTACAAAAAAACTAAAAATCATTTTTCTTGATGGTAGCGAACAACTTTATCGACTTCATTTTTCGACCCCATAATGACCGGGACCCGCTGATGAATATTTTCCGGTTGGATATCCAGAATACGCTCTGTTCCTGTTGAGCTCACACCGCCTGCCTGCTCGACAATAAAACTCATTGGGTTAGCCTCGTACATTAAACGTAATTTGCCACCCTGCTTGGCAATTTTGGAATCCATTGGATACATGAAAATGCCACCACGAGTCAGTACCCGATATACCTCAGCAACCATTGAGGCCACCCAACGCATATTGAAATTTTTCTCCCGCTCGCCTTCCAGACCTTTGATACATTCATCGACATATTTCTGTACCGGGGCCTCCCAAAAGCGCTGATTGGACATATTAATGGCAAATTCAGCGGTATCTTTTGGAATACGCATATTAGGATGCGTCAGAATAAATTCACCTATATCACTGTCCAGCGTGAAGCCGTTAACACCATTACCTGTAGTCAGAATCAACATGGTGGCCGGACCATATACGGTAAAGCCTGCACAAACCTGCTCTGTGCCCTTTTGCATAAAGTCTTTCAAGGTTGGGTTTTTGCAATCATTAGGGCAACGCAGAATAGAGAAAATAGTCCCTACCGACAGATTGATATCAATATTTGATGATCCATCCAGCGGGTCAAAACAGATCAAATATTTTCCTTTGGGAAACTTGCTGGGGATCTGAATGATATCTTCAATTTCTTCGGAAGCCATTGCAGCCAGATGACCGGTCCACTTCAAGTGGTCGACCATCACTTCATTGGTGATGATATCCAGTTTTTTCTGGGTTTCACCCTGCACATTTTCACTGTCGGCATAGCCGCCCAGACCAATGATATTGCTACGACTGACCAAGTGTGAGATTTTTTTGCAGGCGCTGACGATATCGTTCAATAAGCCTGTCAGATCACCTGTTGAAGCGGGGTGAGACCTTTGTTCTTCAACAATAAACTGATTAACAGATTTGCCGATATCAGACATATAGTTCTCTCTTTACAGGGGGTTTGACGATAAGGCTGATTGCTGAACAGCGGATAGTGAGAGAGTAAACCAGTAGGCGGAAAAATGCCAAGACAGAGTTATAAAATAGGGAGTATTCAGGGAATTAGAAGGCTAATTCCCTGTTTGAAGCCTTTAAATTTTAACCAGAATCTCACCCATACCGATGCCACCGACATCGCCGGCATAACGTCGCACGCGAGAAAAACCCTCAACCTTGGCAAACTGGCTATCCAGTTTTTTAAACGATGCAAACATCAATGGTAAAAATGCCAAGGTATGTGAACCACAATCATTAAAATTAGCCGTGATGCCATGCTGCGGCATTTTAGTGAGTAACAAAGTGCCGCGTTTCATTGCATACCCCAGATGTTTGCCAACATCACCCAATACGGCGATCGTGCCGGAAATCATCCGTGAGCCACAGTATTCACCAGCATTGCCTTCGATCAAAATCATGCCTCGACGCATATGATCGCCAGTACGTGCGCCGGTATTGCCAGTCACTATAATGGTTCCGCCGGTCATGCCATTTTTATAACCGCTGCGTGCCGCACCGACAAAATCACCGGCATTACCGTTAATTTTGATTTGACCGCCTTTCATTTCACAGCCGGTATAAATAAACGTGTTTCCGGTGATTTCAATGTTTCCGCCGGTCATAAATTGGCCAAGGTAGGCACCAGCATCACCTTCAATGGTAATACGCCCCTGACTCATGGCATGACCAATATGGTCCAGCTTGGCAGAACTATTTTCAAAGTGAATATCATTGACATCATCACCGCTGATCTCAAACAGCTCATCAACCCGCAATGTTAAACGACCACTGACCAGTTCCATCGCTGCAATATCTGCAACATCGTTACCGGCCAGTTTATCCGGTGTTAATGGTGAGCAATCGACACGCTGCGCCAAATCGTTTTTAAGTTTAAGAGTCAGTGCTTTCATGCCATGATCTCCTGCAAATGAAAGTGGAATGGGCCCAGTTTGCCACCATAATTACCGGCACTGATTCGGCGAATACCATTTTCAGCGCCCAGTTCACAGGCGGCCTGAATACCGACTCGCATGGCCTTATCAATATCTTCCTTACTCAAGCCATCAATAACAATTTCCATTACCGATTCTACTTCCGGAGAAAGCTCGGATTTAGTCTGGCCTTTTAAGGTCGGACAAAACGCATCATTGGTTGACGCATTCAGTGCTTTATATTTTGAACCCACTTTTGAACCACTGCGCACCACCCCGCCCGGGAACGGCATAATGATATTCGGCAGCTGTTTCATCGCTTTAACAGCCGCTTCACACGCCGCCAATGCCTGCGGTTGAGATTCAGCCAGAATCAGGAAGTTACCACCACCTACAGATGAAACAACCCCGGTATTTTCCTGGGTAAGAAATTCACCATCCATTACCGGAATACGCCAGTAACGCTTGCCATCAATCATCTTGGATATCTGATAGCCATCACCAAAGAAACGCAGGTTTTTACCTAAAGCGATTTCATTTCCATCATCGCCTTCGATACCTGAAAATAATGCTGATGTCGGAGAAGTAAGTACGCACTGACCGGCGCGGGTTTCCACTTGTTTTGCCAAACCTTTGCCACCCATGGCAAAAATCAGGCAGGCAACTCCAGGACGACCATCCGGTGTTTCTGAGGGATCCAATGTTCGTTCAATCGCCGCTTCACATCCGCAGGCAATAACCGAAGTTGCAAACCCGGTAAATGCTGTTGCTGAATGCATTGCCCATTCCAGATTCTGGGCTGTAATAATAATTCGCGTGCCTTTCATTGGAAAAGCTTCGGCAAAGGTTTTATCAATGCTGACGCCATTGATGATCATAGTCTGCCTCCCTTATGCAGCGGCTGAATCGTTAAGCTACCACGACCATCATCGATAATTTCATCGTTACTGATTTTGAAGTTGCTCATTTTCAAGGTATGGAATTTATCGAAATATTCCTGCAGCGGTTTTTCAATACTGACGTCATATTCCGGTTTAACCACATGGGTGGTACCCCAGGTGATTTTGATCACCTGACCATAACGCACTACCATCTGGCCATCTTTAAACACATAATCCGGTTTTTCGAACATTTTCTCGCGATCGCTGTTATCGGTGTAAACGGTAATATCCGCTGCTGCACCAATTCCCAGATGTCCACGATCTGCCAGGCCAACCAGTTTGGCAGCACCAGCGCGGGTCATAATGGCAATTTCATATAACGAATATTCGCGATCCAATGAGGCCAGATGTGTTGCTTTCTGAGCTTCCGGGTGCAAAGTCGACAGCATATCGTTACGGAAAGACTTATCCATCAATAATTTAATCAGATGTGGATAACTGGTAAACGGCGCACCGTTTGGATGATCGGTGGTCAGGAATATACGCCAGGGATCATCGACCATCAGAAAGGTTTCCAGACCTATCATCCATTGCAGCGCATTTACATAACTTTGATCTTTGTATTTGAATGGCACCACACCACAACCGGCTTCACATTCAATATCCATACACACCCATTTGTTTGGATGCGCATGTGGGGCTCCGGCAAACTGACGCATATTATCGCCAGAGGCGGTGACCGTCTGACCGAACAAAATCTGCCCGACATCCACAGTTATATTTTTGTGTTTGTTAATAGCTTCAGCAATTTCCGCTGCGCCGGAGGAGAATTTGAAATCACCTTCAGTGCCGTAACTGTGAAACTGGATATGTGTCAGATGCATCGGAATGCCTTCAGCACCCTGAATGGTATCCAATGTGGTTTGCATATTTCCTGGCACACCAAGGTTACAGCCATGCACATGCAATGGATGTGGTACACCGATTTCCTGCACAGCACGAGATAATCTATGCAGAATATCGCGCGGTGTTACGCCATAAAAATCGTTCTTCTCATCTAAATCCAGCTTACGCTGATTAAATTTGAAGGCGCTGATACCACCCGGGTTAACCACTTTCAGACCTACAGCCTGAGCATGATTAATGGTCCAGGCAACATAGTTGTTAATGGCTTCCTGATCAGAATTGGCCGCCATCATCCGCAGCAGAAAATCATCACTGCCAAGCATTACATAACCACCTTTATCAATAATCGGTGTGTCATGCATTTCCATATGGGCCTGGCGCGCATTAACCGGTAATACCGCAGGTTCAAACCCGGCGGTATACCCCATCTCGGCATAACGGTAACCGGTGGTTAATGTGCTGGGTGCTGCATGGCCAGTACCGGAACGTAACAGCTCGGTACGTTCGTAAACGGCTTGGGCATGATCTTCCGGCAACATGGTGCGGGCAATATTAACTTTGCCGCCGCCGATATGGGTATGCATATCAATGGCACCGGCCATAATCACTTTGCCACGGACATCAATTTCTTCATCAACACGACCATCTGCCGGTTTTTCGACAATGCGTCCGTCGCGAATATAAATATCCCTCACCACATCGTTTTGATCGTGTGCCGGGTCAAAAATACGTCCGCCTGTTAGTTTTAAAAGCATCTTTATCTCCGTTTACAGGGCCTGTTCGACCGCACTGAGTACTTCAAACACGCTAGGTAAGCCGCTGTCACGTAATTTTCTTAAAGGTACTGACACAACACTATCAGTCCTGAATGTTCGCCCTTCATGATCAATTCCCGGAACGCCTACTGGAATATACACTTCCGGTTCCGTTGCAAACTGCATCCCACTGCGTCCCAGCACAATGGTTGTCGCTGATGATTCTGGTGGTGTAACAGTGGTATTGAAACTGGAAACCCAGATAACCACATCACTCTCACCGTCAGCAAGAATACGTCGGCTGTCATTTAAAAACGGATCGTAATCGGGAAAACGTCGATTAAATGTAGTACGCATTGGATAACCACTTTGCCAGGATGCCACTGCATTTACGGTGGTATCACCCTCTTTGCCACCTAGTGGCAAACCATTACTGCGCGTTGTGGCATTGATCTCTTTAATCATTTCACAAACGTTTTGAATGGTGGCTTCCGCATGATCAAAGTCCAATTGTCCAGCAGACCAGGTCACCACTGAATATTTCGCTGCTTTTAATTTTTCGGCCAGTGCCTGTAATTCACTGACGGCTACACCGGCAACCGTTTCAGCTTGAATATGTTTACCTTTGAGTAATGCTCGTAAAACCGAAACGACTTCTGGTAAATCAGCATTGTCACAGGCGATAAGCTGTGCTTTTTTACCGTTTGGTGAAGTGGACGCATCGCCGCTAGGTGGTTTGCCCAGATAAATGACTTCGCGAGATTCAATCTCCTGGCCAAACATGCTTTCTTTATTCCACACCATACGTTCAAAAAAGCGTGGGAAAGTTAATTCAATATCAGTACCGACCACCAGCAAAACATCGACCCTGTTTCTGACTTCGGTCAAAGTGGTTGTCATATAACCAGTGTCTTGCAACACCAGAATATTGCGAAAGGCAGCAGGAGAATAAAAACTGTCGACAGTGGCACCACTTTTATCGGCTAATGCCATGGCGGCACGAGCACCATTCAGATCGGTACCTAAACCAGCAATCAGCGGTTGTTTACTGTTTATCAATAAATTCGCAATGTGTGATACCGCCTGATCCAATGTCACTTCTTTGCCATTGATGCGAGGCTGGGTATCGCCGATAGGGGTTTCAAATCCCGGTCGAGTGACAGCATCACCATTTTCCAGCACTTTAACGTGATGACCAGTAACCTCAATGGTCAGATCATCGGACGCTATCCCACAAAAAGGGCTGGCAACTTCATGCCAAACGGTTGCCGTGCTGTTTTCTGTCATATCGCTGTCCTCGATAGTTCTTAAAATAAACTGGGGCCTTTATGACCTGCTTCAAGCCCAAGCTGGCTTTTAGCAGCAATACTGATAACCGCTAACCGTGTTTTGCTCGTAATAAAAGCGAATCAATATTGTTGTCACGTAACTGTTTCTGCAAAGCGTCAGCTTTTTCACGTCCTGCTACCGGCCCAACCTGTACACGATGCCATGTATCAGTATTATCAATTGTGACGGTTTGTACTTTTGATTCAATACCTAAAAAGGCTAACCGTGCACGAAAACCATCAGCATCTTCAAGTTTTTTAAACGAACCAACCTGAATCATATACGTCACGGTATCAACCGGTTGTTCAACTGCAGCCTGTTGAGTCTGCTGTGGAGTTTCATTTAATGGCTGAGCTGGTTCAGCTACTTCTTCTGGTGGTGAAGATACTATCGGTTTTTGCGGTTGGTTGGCGATAGGTTTGGGTTTTTCCACCACTACTTCCGTTTCCGGCAGCAAGGTATAAAAATCAAAAGTCGGTTCTACGCCAGATTTTTTCTGTTGTTGCTGTGTGGTTTTTGCCTGTTGTTGATCAGCAGGAACATTGTCTTTCAGATGTAATAAAAACATTACAAAAGCACCGACCGCAAAACTGATGAGCATAGGCCCCCAAGGCATACTTCCGCCTTGTTTTGGTGTCGGTTTACGGGTATTTCTTCTCGCTGCCACAAAAACCTCTTACATCGATTGTGGCGCTGAAACGCCCATTAAGCCCAGACCATTAGCAATAACCTGTCTGACCGCGGTGATTAACGTTAAACGTGCCTGACTGACATTGATATCGTCGGTCATAAACTGATGCGCGTTGTAATAGGTGTGAAAATCACGCGCTAAATCCATCAGAAAATGTGCTAAC
Source organism: Methylophaga sp. (assembly GCF_030651745.1). The sequence goes on along the minus strand of NZ_JAUSCC010000076.1, from coordinate 16,519 downwards.
AAATGTGGTGTATAGGTAATTGCTGCCAGTTCTACCACTTCCGGATAACGCGACAACATGGTCAATAAAGCCTGTTCGTGATCTTCAGTCAGTAAAGACAGATTCTGTAATCCAGCTTGTTGGTCCCAGTTCAATTGTCGTTCTGCCAATTGACGGAATACACTGCAAATCCGGGCATGCGCATATTGCACGTAATATACCGGATTATCATTACTCTGTGATTTAGCCAGTTCCAGATCAAAGTCCATATGCTGGTCAGCACCACGCAGCACATAAAAGAAACGGGCAGCATCTTTACCAACTTCTTCACGCAGTTCACGTAAGGTGACAAATTCACCACTACGGGTCGACATTCCGACTTTTTCTTTACCGCGATATAACACGGCAAACTGCACCAGTAACACTTTCAGTTTGCTGATATCCTGACGTAAACCTGCCATGGCTGCTTTAACACGTGGAATATAACCGTGATGATCGGCACCCCAGATATCAATTATTTCTGCAAAACCACGCTGAAATTTATTCAGATGATAAGCAACATCCGAAGCAAAATAAGTTGCCTGGCCATTATCACGTACCACAACACGGTCTTTTTCATCGCCAAATTCTGTTGATTTAAACCACCATGCGCCATCTTGCTGATAAAGCATATCGGCAGCTTTCAGCTGTTCAATTGCTTCATCCACAACGCCAGATTCAACCAGTGAACGCTCAGAAAACCATTCATCATATTCAGCGCCAAATTCCGCCAAATCGTTACGGATATCACCCAGAATGGCATTCAATCCCAAATCAAATAATTCACGGTACAACTCGGCACCGAGTAATTTTTTAGCTTGATTTGTTAGGCCATCAATGTGTAATTCTTTGTCGCCACCTTGTGGTTCGTCTGTTGGTACACCGTCAAACACCACTGCAGCAGAATGTAATAATGCTTCGCCATGCTGATTTTTCAGAGTTTCAGCAATATCAAACACATATTCGCCGCGATAACCGTTGCTTGGGAAAGTAAACTGTTCACCACATTTTTCCAGATATCTTAACCAGACACTGGTAGCAAGGATATCCATCTGCCGGCCGGCATCATTAACGTAATATTCGCGATGTACATCAAAACCAACAGCTTTAAGTAAACTGCTGACCACTGACCCATACGCGGCACCACGACCATGACCGACATGTAATGGCCCAGTTGGATTGGCAGAAACAAATTCCACCTGAATTTTCTGGCCTTTACCATATTCACTCAGACCAAATTGACCGGCGTTTTTCAATACTTCAGCTACCACCTGCTGACGGGCAGCAGCGGATAAAGTGAAGTTAATAAATCCCGGACCGGCAATCTCAACCTTCTCGATGAGATCTTGCTGTGGCAACGCATCAACAATCAATCCTGCTATCTGACGAGGATTCATTTTGGTTGGTTTAGCCAATACCATAGCGATATTACTGGCGAAATCACCATGACTGCGATCTTTGGTTCGTTCCAGCTTCACCTCTATCGATGAAATATCTTCAGGAAGGCTTTGTTGTGAAATCAGCGAAGCTAATGTGCTTTCGATAATTTTTTTCAATTGGTCTTTCAAGGCAATGAAGTCCAGGTAACAGAAATGTGATGGCGAATTTTAACCGATCAGGCTGATGGATGACACTATCCTGGGGATTAGATTAGTTCAGTAGGATCGATGTCTAACGACCAACGAGCTTTTCGCGCCAGTTTAAGCTTGGTTACCGAATTGATGTGCTGATCGATTAATTGATGCAGTGCACCGCGATCTGCGGATCGCATCAGTAATTGTGCCCGATATCGACCTGCACGTTTTTCCATTAACGCTGGTACCGGTCCCAGAATTAATACAGATGAGTTTGACTGATGTAACAGTTCGGCGATCTGCTGCAATAACTGCATCGCTAACTCTTTCTCTTTTGCTTCTGCCCGCCATACTGCCCAAAAACCATGCGGAGGTAATTCCATCTGAATGCGTTCTGATAATAAATTATCGGCAACGGTTTCATACCCTTGTTGCAACAGATTTTGCCAGAAAGGATGTTCTGGCTGTTCAGTCTGAATTAACACCTCTCCGGCTTTTTGACCACGTCCTGCTCTACCGGTCACTTGGGTGATTAATTGGGCAAGACTTTCTGTAGCCCGAAAATCAGCACTGAACAAAGCCTGATCAGCATCCACAACCCCAACTAAAGTGACATCATGAAAATCATGGCCTTTGGCTAACATCTGAGTACCAACCAAAATAGCTGGCTGGCCTTGATTAATTTGCTTGACCATATTGGCAAATGAGTTCACCCGTTGGGTACTGTCACGATCTATTCGTAACACAGGTACATCTTTAAAAATTGTTGTAAGTGCCTGTTCAACTTTTTCAGTGCCAACGCCATAACTTTTCAGTTCCGTGTTGCCACATTCTGGACAGCTTTTTGGCAATATTTGTATTAATCCACAGTGATGACAAAACAAACGGTTTTGATGTTGGTGTACCACCATTTTGGCATCGCAGCTTCTGCAGTTTGCCTGCCAATGACATTGATGACACATCAATACCGGAGCAAAGCCACGTCGATTGATAAACAGTAAAACCTGATGGTTTTTATTGATATGTTTTTCTATTGCTTTGATTAAATTTGAACTTAAGCCATTATTTTCACTGGCATTTTGTGCTGCTAGCAGCGAAACCTTGGGTAAACTTGCGCCACCAGCCCGTTCCGTTAACTCAAGCTTTTGATAACGTTGCTGTTTTACTTGATACAAGGTTTCCAAGGACGGTGTCGCACTACCCAGCACAATAGGGATATTTAAACTTTTAGCCCGCATTAAGGCTACATTTCTGGCGTGATAACGCAGACCATCCTGTTGTTTATATGAGCTGTCATGCTCTTCATCGATAATAATCAGGCCCGGTTTAAGCATTGGGGTAAAAACCGCAGAACGGGTGCCGATAATAATATCTGCTTTACCGGCTCTGGCGAGTAACCAGGCTTGCTTGCGATCAGCGTCTGAAACCGATGAATTGATGACCACAATACTGGCATTCAACGATTGCCTGAAACGTTCAACAAACTGTGTGGTTAAACCTATTTCTGGAATTAACACTAAAACTTGCTGTTGGTTTTCCACAAATTCACGGCAAGCTTCAATATAAACCTCTGTTTTACCGCTACCGGTAATACCTTGTAACAAAAAGCTTGAAAACTGCCCTTTTGTATTGCAAATAGTTTCAACTGAATGTTTTTGTTGGTTATTTAGTGAAACCTGCTGCTGTAATTCTAAACAAGGTACCGGTAAGGCAATGTGCTCTCTGGCAATAATTGCATTCTGTTGTTCCAGTGCTGACAAGCTGCTTTTTACATTACCCAGTTGAACTCTTAGTGCTTTTTCACTTAAACCATCAGGATAGTCTTCAAGCAAATCCAGGATCTGTTGCTGTTTCTTGCCCGGTTTACTAGTTGGTTGTTGTAATAAAGACCAATAAGTTTCAGTTTGCATTTCATCAGCATCGCCAAGCCGTAATCGTTTAGGTAAAGCAGCTTGAAAGCATTCGCCGATAGGATGATGGTAATAACGGCTCACCCATTGCACCAGCTGCATTATCTCTAGGGGTAGAAATGGCTGTTTATCAATTTGCTGATCAATTTTTTTTAATTTATCGACGGCTTTTTCGGCTATTGGTTTTATAGCAATAACAATTCCGATCAACTGTCTGCTGCCAAATGATACCGATGCGCGCATGCCTATTTGCCAATTCTCAGCTGGATCATCACTCAGATAATCAAAACTTTGGCGTAATGGACAGGATAAGGCGATTTCGACGATGCAGCTCATTAAACAATACTAAATTAAATAAAAGAGATCTTTTTAATGATGTTAATGCTTTAGTCCTGTGTATAGCTGTACTAATCCTGAAAAGTCTTTTTATTCAGCTAGTTAATTAATGGTTTAATTGTGCATAACTTTACCCTTGCGGGATCGATCTCTTGTGGATAACTAGGTGACTTATCCACAGGTAATTTTATCCACAGCTTATGATCTGTTTTATAAGCAAAGCATACCGTAGTTATTAAGCTTGTTTTACCAGGTTATCAATAGGGGGATCGGCTTGGCTGGTTTTAAAAAATGATGTGGCTTTTACAGCCTGCTGACAGAGTCGTCTGAGTTGAGATATGGCCTGTAATTCTTTTTCCATGCGAGCAATAGAAAGTCTCCCTTCAGCACCACGCCGCAACAATAATGATTTTAATGAAATATAGGATTTTTCCAGAGTTTCCAGCTGATTGGATAAGTCATAACTGGCTTTATCGAGTGTGGCGGTATCAATCAGCATTAAACAGTCGACATTAAAATGTGCCAGCTGTTGTTGTAATTCAGCTTCAATAGGCTGATTAGATAATGCCCGATTTTCAGCAATACCAACGGTAAGAGAGGAAATAGCGTCACAGTATTGCGATACCCGTATCAAATCAGCGGTTTTTTCTGCTATCTGTTCATTAATGTGTTGCTGGTAGAGTAGACGACTGAACTCACCTATTTTTAAAACATTTTGTTCAGTGAAACTGTGCTGCTGTTTTAACCAACTCACAGGCCGGTTTTTATGAATACAGTGGGTCGCCATTTTTAATACATGTTGATTTAATCGAATTAATTCAAGACGGATTGAGGTAAGGGCTAAATTCGGAATTTTTAACGTGGTTTTATCCAGATATTTCGTCTCGGCAATGCTTTCATCTACACTGGAGAATTTGGTTTTCAGCCAGTTTTCCAAGGGATCAGCCAGCTTCCAGATAAGGGCAACACCTAATACGTTAAAGACTGTGTGAAACAGTACTAATGTGGTGGTGAACTGCACATCGTCAACAATTAACTGCTGAAACCAGTGGATCAGCCAGATTAACGGCACCAGCAGAAGAAGGCTGACTATGGCGGTTAAAAGATTAAAAATTACATGGCTGGCAACAATACGCTTGGCTACTGGCTGACTGCCGATAACTGAAAAAATGGACGTTGTAGTGGAGCCCAGATTACTGCCAATTACAATTGCAGCTGCAGGTAATAAACCAATTATTCCACCAGCCAGAGAGGTTAACGCCAAGGTTAAGGTGAGACTGGATGATTGTAGTAACGTCGTCAGGATTAAACCTGCAAAAGCAAACAACACAATATCAATGGCTAATAAACCACTGGAGAAATGCAAATCAAACAAGCTGTCGGCACCACTGAAAGTGGTTTTTAGGGCTGCTATTCCCATAAAAAGCAGACCAAAACCGGTTAATGCCAGACCGATATTGGCATAACCACGATTACTGCCTAATAAACGCATAGCCATGCCGATACCAATTAATGGTAAAGCAAATTTTTCAATATTCAGATTGAAACCGACTAGTACCACCAACCAACCAGTAACCGTGGTTCCGACATTACTGCCAAACACAATCCACATAGCTCTTCGCAGACTGATAATGCCTGCATTGGCAAAACCAATAGTGGCAAGAGTAACGGCGCCGGAGTGTTGAATAATAGCAGTGAGCAGAAAACCAGCACTGAGACCGCGTAGACGGGTGTTAGTCCAGCTTTGCAGGATTTGATTGAGCTTATCCCCGGCAATTTGTTTAAGGCCGTCAGTCATCAACCACATCCCCAACATAAACAAACCTAAGCCGCCTAACAGCGACCCCAGCATATTCACCATACTTCACCTGCCTGATTGATTTATCGTTTAATGGATAATACCGGATAAAAATTAAGCGATGCTATGCTATGACCAGTAAATCAATGAGGTGTGTAATGAAAACGGCGTTTGTAGTGGCGATGGATGAACAGGGATTAATTGGACGGGACAATGATCTGCCATGGCGACTGTCTGCTGATCTGCAATATTTTCGCCGGATTACGATGGGGAAACCTATTTTGATGGGCCGCAAAACCCATGAATCGATTGGCAGAGCATTACCTGGACGACAGAATATTGTGGTCAGTTCTCTGCCGGATTATCAGGCAGCGGGTTGTGATGTAGTTGATTCGATAGATAAAGCGTTAGCGGTTGCTAAAGATGCCGATGAAATCATGGTCATTGGCGGATCATCGTTATTTGAACAAATGTTTGATATCGCCGATAAGTTTTATCTCACCAGAGTCCATGCTGAATTGGAAGGTGATACCTGGTTCCCTGAATGGGATAAAACACAGTGGCAGTTAATCAGCCAGGAATCGCACCCGGCCGATGAAAAAAACGACTATGCCTATAGTTTTGAGGTTTACCAGCGCGTCTAATTTGCCGGAGACATCAGTTGTATTGCCGTATGTAGATGTTCAGCAGTTTCATGGCCCAGATCGGTCAGATAACCGCCATCAGGTTGGGTAATCAAACCGTTGTTAAATAATTGCTGTGCCGCTTCAACCAGACCATCACGCGCAGTTGAATGATGAATTTTTATACCTTGCAGCGTATTGCTGGGATCAAATTGTAATAAGACTTCGATCTGATCAATTTTTTGCTGTTGCATATCCGGCTCCATTACCAATGTATGTTCAGTCTACGCCTAAATTACCCAACGGTGGATGATTTAATAAACGCATAAACTGTTCTGCAGGAACCGGGCGACTGAACAAAAATCCCTGCATATAATCACAACCTTTATTTCTTAATGCGTGCAAATGTTCCATTGTTTCCACGCCCTCAGCCAGAGTTTTAAGCCCTAATGAACGGGCTAAGGTTATTACGGCATCGACAATCGCCTCGTCGTCTTCATCAACCAACATGTCAAATACAAAGCTTTGATCAATTTTGAGCTTATCAATGGGAAATTTTTTCAGATAGTTCAAAGAGGAATAACCGGTACCAAAATCATCCAGAGATAAACGGATCCCCGCTTCAGCCAGAGCTTTAAGTTGTTTGATAGTCAAATCAATATTAATCATGGCGACCGATTCGGTAATCTCCAGCTCAAGATTGTTTGCAGGAAATTGGTACTCATCCAGGATGGAAGTAATCATGCTGACTAATAACGGGTTATTGAACTGTACGGCGGAGAGATTTATCGCAATGACTAAATCATGATTAGCCTCAATCCATTGTTTACATTGTGCTATTGCCGTATGCAAAATCCATTGGCCTATTGGATTGATCATGCCGGTTTCTTCTGCAATGGGAATGAAATCGAAAGGCGAAATCATGCCTAAATCAGGATGTTTCCAGCGTAATAATGCTTCAGCGCCAGTAATTTTATTCAGTTTGATATCCAATAACGGTTGATAAACCAACGAAAGCTCGCCGCGACTCAATGCAAATCGTAAGGCATGTTCCAGTTCCAGTTTATAAACAATTTGTGAATGCATTTCTGCGGTAAAAAACTGATATTGATTGCGCCCTGCCTGTTTTGCCCGATACATAGCGGTATCTGCATGTTTGTTAAGACTTTCCGCATCCTCTCCATTATCAGGATAAATACTGATACCAATTGATAACGTGACAAATAACTGATTACCGTCAATTTCAAACAACGTCGTGATGTTTTCGATTAGTTTCTGTGCAACATGGCCGGCCCCATCTGCGTCGGTATCGGGCAGTAAGATAATGAACTCGTCACCACCAGTTCTGCATACCGTGTCTTCTTCACGTACCTGCTTGGATAATCTCTCGGCAACTTTAACCAGTAATTTATCGCCTATCGCATGGCCTAGACTGTCATTGATAAATTTAAACCGATCCAAATCCAGATACAGCAATGCCAGTTTTTGCTGATGACGCTCTGCGGAAATCAACGCCTGGCCAATACGATCTTTAAGTAAGGCACGGTTGGGCAAACTGGTCAGTACGTCGTGGTGGGCCAGGAAATTAATTTGCTCTTCCGCTTCGCGGTACTTGCTGATGTCCGACATGATGGCGACATAGTTATGTGTTTGCTGTTGGGTATTTTCCACGCGACTAATGGAAAGCCATTGCGGATAGGTTTCGCCGTTTTTGCGTCGGTTTTGTACCTCGCCAGACCAGAAGCCCTGTTGTTCCAGCTGAGCCCACATTTGTTCATAAAAAAATTGGTCATGAATTCCAGAGCTTAAGATGGAAGGATTTTTGCCCACCGCTTCTTCCAATGAAAAGCCGGTCATGGCGGTAAAAGCCGGATTGACGGTAATAATGACATTATCCTGATCAGTGATAATGATGCCTTCGTTACTATTGTTAAATACCAGACTGGCGAGTCGTAATTCTTTTTCTGTTTCATGTTGGCGGCTGATATCACGACTGATGCCGAGCACACCAATGGTTTCTCCAGACTCATTTTTAAACGGGGTTTTCAGTGTTTCAAAAAACACCTGTTGGCCATCGGCGGTGTATTTATGCTCTTCATAAAATTGACTGGATCCGTGCTGTAATGTGAGTTGATCGCTATGCCGAAATTTACGTGCTTCTTTTTCCGGATAAAAGTCAAAATCGGTTTTGCCAATAATCTCTTGTTCGTCCGCACCCAGAAAACTCATCACGGCCTGATTACATCGAATGTATCTTCCCTGACCATCTTTACAGAAAATTAAATCGGGCGACGAATCAATAATGCTTCTTAATAAGGATCGTTCCTGTTGCAGGTTTTTTTGGGCAAGTTTACGCTCACTGATATCTTCAATAATCGCAATAAATACCAATTTATCGCCATATTCTGCTGTCTGTAAATCCACATGGACATCATAGCGTGTGCCATCTTTACGGCTATGATTGGTCTCGAAAATCAGTCTTGCTGTTTCGCCATTTAACAGTGGTGAAATCAACGCTTTAAAAGAGGCCATGTTGTAGTCTTTTTTAAGATCAACCGGCGTCATTTCTTGTAACTCTTCGCTACTGTAGCCGAGGTTGGTTTTTGCTCCATGGTTTACTTGAATAAATTTAAAAGTCTGGGCATCAAACACATAGATTTCGTTTAATGAGCGCTCAAGAATTTCACCAAATAATGCATTTTGCTCGGCAGTCTGCTTCTGTTCAGTGATATCCAACGCTACGCCGACAATCTGCAGCATTGACGTTTGTTCATCTCTTACAACAGAGAGATGGTCTTGAACAGTGATGTAATGACCGTCACGGTGACGAAAGCGGAATTGATTGCTGATGGGTTTGTCGGTTTGTAAAACAGTGAATAAGGTTCTGCGGACTTTATTAATATCATTCGGGTGGATGCATTGCTGCCAAGCCTGTGGATTATTTAACCAATATTCAGCGTCATGCCCCGAATAATGGTTCACCGACTCACTGATATAGCTAAGCAGAAATTCTGGAGGCGTTCCCTGTTTCACGTCCAGAATGTAGGTGACACATGGACTTATCGTCAGTAGATTTTTCAAAAAATCTACCGATTGACGTAGCTCCTGACGTAACTGGTACTGGCGGGTGACATTGGTGAAAACCAGAATCACGCCGAGGATTTCAGTTTGCCGAAGATGATCTACCCGAATCGGTGCCGCACTATCCGATATGTGATAACGCTCACCGTTACGAGCCAACAGAACGGTATGGTTGGATAATTCAACTACTACACCTTTCTGAAGCACGAGATCCACCGGGTTAGTCATTTTTTCACCGGTATCAGCCTGATAAATATCAAAAACTTTGGGCAAGGGTTGGCCGATAGCATCTTTTTCATGCCAGGCAGTTAATTCACTGGCTACTCGATTCATACGAGTGATATTGCCCGATGCATCGGTGACGATTACGGCATCACCAATCGATTCCAAGGTGATTCTCAGACGCTGTTCATTTTCAGTCAAAATACTGATATGCGATTGTAACTGGCGAGCGGCATCAACCAATGTTTTGCCTATATGGGCCTGCTCGGTGTTGCCAGTGAGCGGATTGGTCAAATCAAATTGCTGGTTTTGAATTTGTTGCGAGAGAGTTTGCAGTGCCTTTAACGGGGTGGTGACCAGTCTACGAATCAGAGCGATTAAAAAAAGATTACCCAGTACCATCAGCAAAAGAATTGGAATCAGCGCGGTAATGGTATCTATTCGAGCTTTTTGTAACTTAAGTTTAACGGAGCTCTGCAGAACCAGAATGTGGCCTTGATCTGATGTTAATAATGGAAAAACAACGGTCAATAAACCCTTTTTAGCATTCTCATCGTCAAAGATGCTTTCGGTCGAGCGTGCAAGCTCAATATATTGCAGAAGTCTTTCATCAAGTACTTTATCTGCTGGTTGGTTTTGCCAGATAAAATAGGAAGCAGATTCAATCACATTATTGCTGTTGATCAAGATGGCCAATTGAGAATCAGCACGCAAGGAAAAACGTGCCACACTGCTTCTGGCTTGCTGGTTATCATTATTAGCAATGGCATATTCAATACTATGGCCAAGTTGCAATCCCGCTTCATGAAGCTGGATTTTCGATGCTTGTTTTATATCATGGAGACGATGCCGGTATTCACTGACAGAAGAAAACACCAAAATACTGAGAAATAATAAGGTTACGGTGAGAGGTAACCATAAAGTGAGTTGATAGGTCTTGATTGGATGCATGCATTACTCCAAAGAGTCATGAACCAATAATGGTTGACTATCAATCGCATTTTTTAACAGGCCGGATTCAATCATTAACGCACTCATCTGTTCGATAATCTTTTCCAGCTGTTGATTAAAAATCGTCCGTTGCTGTTCGCGTTCCGGCAAAATCAGATTTTGATAAAAAAGACTGAGTTCTTCGGTTGACACACCTAAACGCGGCGCAATTCGGCTTAAAGCATCGTCTGGATTGTCCGCCAAGTATTTTCGAGCTTTCCAGTAACCATGAAGTAAATGTTGAAGATTTTGCTGTTGCTCCTTGAGCACGAGGTCTTTAGTGATAAGAACATCCACTATCTGACCTGGCAACATGCGACTATCCAGCAGATTTATATATCCCTGCTTTTGCAGTTGATAGGCAATGGGATCAAAGCTGATAACGGCATCGACTTCTCCGCTATTTAGCATCATCGAATGCTGATTGACGGTGGATGGAATGATAATAGTGTCACTTGGAGCTAAATTTGCTATTTGTAGCACTTGAGACAGCATATAAGCCCCGACACCGCTTTGCTCTACTGCGATACGTTTCCCTTTCAGTTCTGCAAGAGACGTTATGTCGGGATTCACGATCAGCTTATCGGCGCCATCGGAGATATTGAAAATAAGAATAAATTTCAGATCAGCTTGGCTTTCCGTTAATCGCAGTGCCTCATCAAGCGTTACAGCAATGGCATCTAATTGGCCTTGCCGAAATGCATTCAAGATGTCGGTGGTAGTGGTTAATTCTTTGAGCTGGATCTGAGAATCGTCGTAATAGGCAAGATCGCGCGCCAGATAAAGTATCTCGTAGCCGGCCCATGGAATAGTCCCTACCCTAAGCGGCTTTTCAATTTGCCAATCACAAGCAAATAAGCTGGTAATAACCAACAGAAAAACCACCTGTTTACCCAAGCGCATGACCTGCTCCCCCTCAGTTTGAGGTCAGCTTAACGATAGCATAAAAACAGACGAAGAATAGTATTTGCCTAGATTGCTTAAAAGTGAGAGAAAACACATGGTTTTTCAATAACCTGCGTTTACAATTGAGTAATGATCGGAGTAAGCTGTAATCCTAAATATCGTTTCAGGAGCAGCAAAATGGAAATTCCAGGTATTGCCCCTTTCAGCGGCCAGCCCACATTGACCAACCCTCTTTCTTCAGAAAATCAGTTGGTGGGGCGTCAGACCTCTGTGCAACAGAACAGTGAAACAGCATCAACAACGGTTGCTCAGGAGCAGGAGCCAACCAGCTTGCAAACCGTTGCTGTTGTTAATGAAACAACTCAGAGCGAAGCGGCTGGTTTTGATACAGAAAACCCGGGTGGCACAATTGATATTACTGTTTGAGGTTTAAGATGGCGGAACCAAAAATCACTCAAGATCCTCTCTATCAGTTATTGCGCGATGGAAAAATAGAAGAGTTTAATCATCGGATCGCCAAGGGAGAAACGGTTGATTTAACCAGCTGTGATTTTCGTCATCTTAATCTTCAGGGGTTGATTGCCAGCGGACTGGATTTCAGCAATAGTTATTTCCGTCAGGCTGATTTGCGTGGTATTGATTTCAGTCAGGCAATCAGTCTTCGCGGTGCCAGTATTCATGGTGCAAAAATATCGGGAGTTTATTTTCCGACGCCGTTAACTGCCGAAGAAATAACCCTTTCATTGCAGCATGGAACCAGATTGCGCTACAAAGATTAATCTGTTGTTTCTGACTTATCTCTGTTTCTGGGGATAAACCGCGAAACTAGTAACCCCAATTCAAATAATAACCAGATTGGTACGGCTAATAACGTCTGTGAGATGACGTCTGGCGGGGTTAGCAGCATTCCAATAACAAACGCACCGACAATCACGTATGGACGTTTCTGAGCCAGACTTTCTCGGGTAGAAATACCTGTCCAGATCAAAAGCAGTGTTGCGATGGGCACTTCAAACGCCAGGCCGAATGCAAAAAACAGTTTTAATACAAAATCAAGATAACTGCTGATATCGGTCATCACTGCTACACCTTCGGGGGCAGCCTGCGTCAGAAAGCCGAATACCAGTGGAAACACCACAAAATAAGCGAACAGGATCCCCAGGATAAACAAGACAGTGCTGGCAAACATCAGTGGAAAAACAATGCGTCTTTCATGCTGATAAAGGCCGGGCGCTATAAAAGCCCACAGCTGATAAAGCAAGACGGGCATTGCCAGCATAATGGCAACCGTCAAGGTCAATTTAAACGGGGTTAAAAATGGTGAAGCCACCTCAGTGGCAATCATGGAACTGGTTTCTGGCAGGTGCTCAAGCAATGGAGCAGACAAAATAAGATATAAATCATTAGCGAACGGCAACAGGCAAATCGCTACGATTAATATAGCCAGAATACCTCTCAGCAGGCGATCCCGCAGCTCGACCAGATGAGAAATCAGTGGTTGTTGTTCACTATTTTCCATCATCGGCCTGTTTTTTATCTAACGAGTCGTCTAAAGATTTCTCTGGATTTGATTTAGGTTTTACTGGTTCATCAAGATCAATGATTTCATTCAAATCGGGTAAATCATCGGGCTTCTTGAAAGCTTGTTTAATTTCTTCTGCTCGCAGTTCTTTGGCGATATCATTCTTGACCGCTTGCAGGGATGCATTGGCACGGCCAATCCATAAACCACATACACGAACCACTTTCGGCAATCTTTCAGGACCGACAACCACCAATGCCACAATGGCAATAAGCAACAGTTCCCAAAAACCTATATCAAACACAATAGTTAGCGTTTAGTAGAGTCGTGTTCTTCGTGTTGCTGTTTATGCTGCTCGGTTTCATTGTCATGTTTCAGATTACCGGCTTCATCTTTTTTCTCATCTTCGCCTTCACGTACAGAGGCTTTAAAGCTACGGATAGCACTGCCGAGATCACCGCCCAGAGAGCGAAGTTTTTTAGTGCCGAAAAGTAAGATGACAATGACCAGAACGATCAACAACTGCCATACACTGATTCCACCAAAACCCATGATGTGCTCCTAATGAAAGCCGGGCAGATTTTTACCGCCTAGCAAATGAATGTGTAAATGATCTACTTCCTGTCCGCCGCCGGGACCAGTATTAATAATGGTACGGAAACCGGTTTCCAGACCTTGCGACATTGCCAGAGCTGGAAGTTTGAGGAACATATGTGCAATCAGCGTCTGATGAGTCTGATCCAGATGATCCAGTCGTGCAATATGTTGTTTTGGAATGACTAACAAGTGCACATCGGCTTTTGGGTTAATATCCTTAAATACATAAATCAGCTCGTCCTCGTATACTTTTGAGGACGGGATCTCACTAGCAATAATTTTACAGAAAATACAGTCGGTCATTTTTTGCTCCTACTGGCCTTTTCATCATGCCCGGACAAGCCAAAGCGACGCTCCAGCTCCTTTAAAACGGCATCTAGCGGAATGTCATTATGCGCCAGTAAAACCATGGAGTGAAACCAAAGGTCGGCGGTTTCGTAGACAATTTGATCTTTGTCTCCGGCCTTTCCCGCGATAATCGTTTCGGTGGCTTCTTCGCCCAGTTTTTTGAGGATTTTATCAGTGCCTGCAGTATACAGGCTGGCGACATAAGAGCTGTCAGCATCGGCGTTTTTACGCTCATTCAGCACCTGCATCAGCTTCTGCAATGTATCACTCATCGGTAAATCTCGTCAGGATTTTTGAGGACTGGTTCTGTGGTTTGCCATTCTCCCTCTTTTAGTTCGAGAAAAAAACAATGATGGCGACCAGTATGACAAGCAATGCCACCGAGCTGTTCAACTTCAAGCAAAATGGCATCTTGATCACAGTCAATGCGTATCGACTTAATGAGTTGCTGATGTCCGGATTGTTCACCTTTATGCCAGATTTTTTGACGAGAGCGTGACCAGTACACAGCATGACCGGTTTCAGCGGTTAGTTGTAATGACTCTCGGTTCATCCAGGCTAAAGTAAGTACTTGCTTGGTCGAAAATTCTTGTGTGATAACGGGGGCTAACCCATCTCCACCCCAATTTACTTGATCCAGCCATGCACTCATAATCGAACCTCAATACCCTGCTCAGCCATTTGCTGTTTGGCTTCACCCACGGTATGTTCACCAAAATGGAAAATGCTAGCGGCCAACACGGCATCAGCATGTCCCAGCTTGATGCCATCAGTCAGATCCTGCAATTTACCGACACCGCCGGAAGCGATAACAGGAACAACAACAGCATCACTAACAGCACGGGTGAGTTCCAAATCAAAACCAGATTTAGTGCCATCTCTATCCATGCTGGTTAACAGGATCTCACCAGCACCCAGTTCAACCATTTTTTTGGCCCATTCAACCGCATCAATACCGGTTGCTTCTCGGCCTCCATGGGTAAAAATTTCCCATCTTGGTGTTTCCCCAACCGCAGAAACTCGTTTGGCATCAATTGCTACAACTATGCATTGCGAACCAAACTTTTCAGCTGCTTCACGAACAAAATCCGGATTTTTAACCGCAGCGGAATTAATGCCTACTTTATCGGCGCCAGCATTTAGCATGCGACGAATATCCGCGACGGTTCTAATGCCGCCCCCAACGGTGAGTGGAATAAATACCTGGCTGGCAACGGCTTTGACCACATCTTCCATCGTATCGCGGTTGTGATGTGTTGCGGTGATATCCAGAAAGGTCAGCTCATCGGCACCCTGTTCATCATAACGTTTGGCAATTTCTACCGGATCACCGGCATCACGTATATCGACAAACTGAACGCCTTTAACAACACGACCGGCATCAACATCCAGACAGGGAATTATGCGTTTTGCCAGAGCCATATCAGAATTGCAGAGGCGGATTTAAACGATCGGCTAATGATTGGCCTTCTGCCAAATCAATAGTGCCTTCATAGATGGCTCGACCAATAATAGCGCCCATCACACCTTCTGATTCGTAATGGCAAAGTGCTTTGATATCGTCATAGTTGGTTACGCCGCCAGAAGCGATGACCGGGATATTGATGGCGCGTGCCAGATCACGAGTGGACTGCAAATTGACCCCTTGCATCATGCCGTCACGGCTGATGTCAGTGTAAATAATGGCTTCTACCCCGTCCTGCTCAAATTGCTGGGCAATATCGATTACATCGTGGTTGGATAATTTAGACCAACCATCAATGGCAACTTTGCCATCTTTGGCATCCAGTCCAACAATAATATGGCCTGGAAACTCAGCACAGACATCACCGACAAAGTGCGGTGCGTTAATGGCTTTGGTGCCAATAATCACATAACGAACGCCGGCATCAAGATAGGTTTGAATGGTGTCTTCATCACGTATGCCGCCGCCCACCTGAACATCCAAGTCAGGAAAAGCTGCACAGATTCGATGAATAACATCAGCGTTAACAGGATTTCCCGCAAAAGCACCGTCCAGATCCACCATATGCAATCGTTTGGCACCAGCTTCAACCCAGCGGGTTGCTACGGCCAACGGATCCTCTGAAAATACAGTGTTATCTTCCATGCGTCCCTGACGCAATCGAACGCAGTGACCCTCTTTAAGATCAATGGCAGGGATTAATAACATAACGCTTTCTCCATCAAACAATTTGTCAGGACTGACCGTCCCAGTTAATAAAATTTTTCAATAACTGCAAGCCGGCATGCTGGCTCTTTTCAGGGTGAAACTGTACGGCAAACAGGTTTTCTTGTGCCAGTGCCGCTGCAAACGGTAATGCGTACTGACTACGGCCCGACACTTTCCCTTCATCTACAGGTTTAACATAAAAACTGTGAACAAAGTAAAAACGACTGTTTTGTTCAATATCCTGCCATAAAGGATGAGCATAAGTCTGTTCAACTTGATTCCAACCCATATGGGGCACTTTTAGTCCCTGTTCTACCGCTTTGTCAAAATACACCACATCACCACTGATGTTATTTAAACCATCAGAACCTTGGTTTTCCTGACTATGAGTTAATAAAGCTTGCATGCCAAGACAAATGCC
>NZ_JAUSCC010000075.1 GCF_030651745.1 Methylophaga sp. | reverse complement strand
GATGGCCGGAATTCGCTTTTTGCACTGCATCCATACTTAACGCACGGATTGCATTTGCTAAATGTCTACGTGTAGCCATTATCTACGTTCTCCTATTAAAAAAAATTAAGCTGCCCGCCATTTGATGGAACAGCCCATACTGGGTATCTGTTGTTCTGGACCATGACCTGTCTGAGCGACTTTCTGCATCGCTTCAAACAAATCACGGCGTACGTCCGCTGGAGCGGCTTCTTTGCGGCTGGCATCAAGGCGACCACGATATTGCAACGTCAGATCTTTGTTGTATCCAAAAAAATCTGGCGTGCACACCGCGCCATAGGCTTGAGCAACCTCTTGGCTTTCGTCATACAGATAAGGGAAAGAAAACCCGTTTTGTTCGGCAACCAGTTTCATGTTGTCGAATGAGTCTTCGGGATAATCAGCGACATCATTAGCGGAAATCGCCACAGAGTTGATGCCAAGTTGTTTGAGTTCGCGAGTATCACGGACCAGCCTGTCCAATATAGCTTTAACGTAAGGACAGTGATTACAGATAAACATCACCAACAGGCCATTTTCGCCACGACATTTGTCTAAAGTCCAAATCTTGCCGTCGGTGCCTGGCAAAGAAAAGTCGATGGCTGGCTGGCCAAATTCACATATTGGTGTTTCTGTACTAACCATAGGCTTCCGTTAGAATTTTTAAGATTTTCGGCGCACATTCCGCCGAAAATGACCGTTATGGAAATAAATTGCGACTCGGGATCGTACCAGAAAAAATTTAACAACGCTAAATTAGGAATCTCAGCAGAAACCAGAACTTAGTAGCAGATGGCGACAATGTCGAATCAGTTTACAATATGTTACCGCCAAAGTTTGTCAGCAAGTCTTATGTGTCTTTAAACCAAAAGTAGAATGACAAGAACACATTAACCAAAAACGTGATGAACTTACATTAAGCTTTGCAGACCTAAGCCCTATACCATTTACATAAACTTAATACTTTAAGAACCCATTGTGACCAAACATAAACCGTCCAAAACCAAAAAATCGAAATCTGTGTTTCGCCGTTTGATAAGCGCAAAAGTCATTATTAGCTTGTTGGTACTTATTACTGTCGCGTCTGCTATTGCTATCGCGACATTAGACTTTCGAGTGCGCAGCGAATTTGAGGGAAAACGCTGGGCATTACCTGCCAAAGTGTATGCCAGACCACTGGAACTCTACACTGGCGCGCCTTTATCTCTCAACGACCTGAAAATTGAATTAAGAGCTTTAGGTTATCAGTTTGTCGATAAGGCTAATCTGCCGGGCCAGGTTGCTTTTTCAGCTTCCAGCGCAACGCTGTCCACCCGCGGTTTTCATTTTCCCGATGAGCATGAACCTGCCAGAGAACTTATTTTAGATTTTAGTGGTGACACCTTAAGTCAGATGCGTTCAGCAGATCAGCAGGCGCTGACATTAATTCGTCTGGAGCCCGCACTGATTGGTGGTATTTATCCGCTGAATAATGAAGACCGGGATCTGATCCAACTACAAGATGCGCCGCAGGCCTTTATTGATGCACTGATTGCGATCGAAGATCGAGATTTTTACGATCATTTTGGTATCTCACCCAAAGGCATGGCTCGCGCGACATTGGCCAATATTCGGGCAGGTGCATTTGTGCAAGGTGGCAGCACCTTGACCCAGCAATTAATCAAGAACTTCTATCTGACAGCCGATCGCACGTTAATGCGCAAAATGCTGGAAGTGCCGATGGCAATGATCCTTGAGTGGCATTACAGCAAAGAAGAAATTCTTGAAGCCTATTTAAATGAAGTGTATCTCGGTCAATCCGGTAATCGTGCCATCCATGGTTTTGGGTTGGGTGCGGCACATTATTTTGCCCAGCCGATACAAGAACTCAAATTACACCAATTAGCGCTGCTTGCCGGTCTGGTCAGAGGCCCTTCTTATTATGATCCGCGGCGTAATCCGGAGCGCGCCAAACAGCGTCGTAATCTGGTATTAAGCGTTTTACACCAGCAAGGTTCTATCTCCGATGAAGAGTATATGTTGGCCTCGACTGCCGAGCTAGAAGTTGTCGCCGCCGGAAGCTCCATGAAAGAGGCTTATCCGGCCTATATCGATTTGGTGAAACGTCAGTTACGTCGTGAATATAAAGATGAAGATTTAGGTTCAGAAGGCTTACAGATCTTTACCAGTTTGGATCCTATCAGTCAGCATAAAGCCGAAGCTTCCCTTATCAGCACCATTGACGATCTTAGCAAAACCCATGGTGAAAGACTGGCAAAACTTCAGGGCAGCATGGTGGTTACCGATCCACAAACCGGGGAAGTGCTGGCATTAATTGGTGATCGAAATACTCGCTTTCACGGGTTTAACCGTGCTTTGGATGCGATGCGTCCAATTGGCTCTCTGGTGAAACCTGCTGTTTACCTGACGGCTCTCGAACAGGGATATACCTTAATCAGTGAATTGAATGATTCACCTTTTAGCCTTACGTTACCAAACCAGCAAGCCTGGACACCCAAAAACTTTGATGGCAAGTCCTATGGCTTGGTTCCGCTGCATGCCGCACTCACCCATTCCTATAATTTATCAACGGCGCAGTTAGGTATGGAAATCGGGGTTGATAAAGTCATTGATACCTTACAAAGACTTGGTGTTGAACGTCGAATGGATGCCTACCCCTCATTGCTGTTGGGTGCTCAGAGTTTGTCGACATTAGAGGTGGCCGCCATGTATCAGACTATCGCTGCCACCGGATTTCAAATTCCGCCGCGTACCATTCGCACGGTAACAGACAGTGCAGGTGAAGCACTTTCCAGCTATCCATTTCAGTTACAGCAAACCATCGATGAAAAAGCCATGTATTTGCTGCAATACAACCTGCAGCAAGTTACCCGTAGCGGAACTGCTAGAAGCATCTATCAACAATTACCGATGAATATTAACTCTGCTGGCAAAACCGGAACCTCGGATCAACAACGCGATAGCTGGTTTGCAGGGTTTACCGGTAATCGTCTTGCCGTGGTCTGGCTGGGGCTTGATGATAACAGTCCAATGCCCATTACCGGTTCATCTGGTGCATTGCGTGCCTGGACAAAGTTTATTGCACAAGAGCCCTTACAATCGTTTGAGCCGGCAATACCAGAAGGTATTGTAATGTTATGGATTGATCCGCTAAGCGGAAAACTTGCCGATGGTTTGTGCGAGAATGCGACTCAAATACCTTTTATCGCAGGCACACAACCAACCGAAACAGCCGCCTGTGCCATGCCGGAAGAAACATTTACCGAAAACCCGATTAAACGCTCAATAGATTGGGTTAAAGACATCTTCAGATAGGTTTTAAAATGTTAAACAATGTATCAAAACCCTTTTTTATTATGGCCCTGATGGCCATGTTTTTATCCGCCTGTACGACCGCACCGGTGACTTATAAGTCACCGGTGGAAAGCAGAGATGTACCTTCCCGGCCGCAAACGCCGGAGACTGCACAAACCAGACCTGAACCATTACAACCAGCAACACCACAGGCATTACCGGTACCACCACCGGGATCTACATCGACCGATCTGCCGGCCACTCAACGCGCAGCAACACCAAGTAATCCAGCAGTATTGGCGCTATTGAGTGATGCAGAAAAATATCAGCAACAAGGTGATATGGCCGCAGCACAATCCCGTATACAACGGGCCCAACGCATTGCACCTCGCGACCCAAAAGTTTATTACCAGTTAGCCCAGACCCATTATGAACTGGAAGACTATCGACTGGCGGAACAAGTCGCTTTAAAAGGCGTTTCCTACGCACAAGGCAACAATGCCGAGCAGAAACGTTTTTGGTTATTGCTGGCTGATATTCGTAACAAAACTGGTGATAGTGCCGGGGCAAAAACAGCGCGAGAGCAAGCCGCACGCTACTAGACTAATATGATCTGCTGATTCCCACAGCCCTCAGGGGAAGCTTACTTAATCTCACTTCTGACGCATAACTGTTCTCACGCCGGAGCGTGGGAACTAGGTTTAGAGATCCTTCGTCGGCGCTTTACAATTAAAACACGCCATCATCGATCCCTTTTCCCGTCCAGATAAATAAAATCCCGATACCCTGCAACAGGTATCGGGACAATATAAAAAACCCTTTTTATCCCCACGAATCACCGTGGGGCCCATTATCAAAACATCCAGCGGAACTTGACAGAAGCAGTTTGGTTTAGAAAATCTTCTCTGCCTTCAAGATCATAACTCGCAGTAATTTCTGAGCTATCACTGAGTTGATAATTCACTCCAACACCGGCTTTGGCCAACCAAGGGTTTGGGTCAAAGCCTTTGGTGGTAAACGCCACACCACCACCGGTATAACTGGCTGTCAGGCTGGCGGTGTCGTTAATGAAATCATAACCAAGTCCAGCATTGGCAGTGAGGCTGGTGCTGTCGTTAAGTTGGTGGTTGAGGTGACCTTGCGCCATCACAATAAGCTCGTCAACGTGGTTGCTGCCGATATCCAGGTTCAACGCTCCTGCGCCTGTTTCCGTGTAACTTTCATCTTTGATGTAAGCATAATCGGCTCTCAGGCTTGGAATGATGGTGGTTGTGTCATTCAGCTCAAAACGTTTGCCTGCACCTATGCCGATATGGGCGGTGTAGCTGTCATAATCGGCTTTGGCTGTGCGGTTCATAAAACTGATGTGTCTGCGGCCTTGGTTTTTGTTGATACCAATATCAGCCTGCCAATTGACTTCGATATCCGGATGATTTTGCAAACTGCGACTGCCGTAGAAAATCGCTTGATAGGCGTCGATGTCAACTTTGTTACCTGAGGCACTGCCGCGGCCATCAACATCACTGTTCATGTAAGACAGTGCAAAACCTAAGCGGGTGTGTGTGCCCAACTCACTGTCGATACCGCCGACCAGACCGTAGCTATCTGCCCGATAACCAGCCACACCGTTTCGTTCATCCTGAGTAGTCCAACTGCCCACCGGCTTGACCCACAGGTGTTTGTCGATGAAAAAACCATCACCCGATGACATACCGCTAAAACCGGATTGGCGGGCCTGTATAACGCGATTGGTGCTACGCAATGTACCGGTCGCAATCTGGGTGGTACCGCTGACCAGTAAGGGCAGCGTTTCGGCGACGGCATCACTGACTTGCTGGTATGTAGAAAACCTGCCTAATGCATTAATCACGGTATCCATATCTGTGTTGCCGCTACTGCCGTTGGCGATAAAAACATCAATAATGCCATCAAATGCCACCGCGGCTCCGGTGGCTGGAAAGTTGCCTGTGCTGGTCACCGCATTCAGCACACCGCTGCTGCTGTTACCACTGCTATTGTCGTTGTCGTTGTCGTTGTCGTTGTCGTTATCGTTATCGTTATCGTTATCGTTGCCGTTATCGTTGCTGTTGTCGTTGTCGTTGCTGGCAGCGGCTGCCAAGATGAGATCAACATTGTTACCGTTTTTGGCTGCGCTGAAGTCGAACAGGGCAGAGTTGTCGGTGACAGCAAAAGTACCGTCTGACGTCAGCGTACCGGCACTGATGACGCTGACTAAGCTGGCGGCTGTGAAATTGAAGTTCGCGTCGGCAACATTCACGTCGATTTTTGCGTTGCTCGGCAATGTCGCTGTGCCACCCACTAACAACTTGCCGTAGGTGGTGTCATCCCTAACTCCGATCCGCAGTGTACCGGTGGAGGTTTGGGTGTAGTTGCCACCTAAACTCAAGGTCTCGCCATCAGCCACCGATAAGGTACCACCATCAATGGTCATGGTGCCGGTATAACCGCTTAAGACCCCTCCGTTACCAGTAAAGCGCGTGGTGCCGGAAAGCAAGCTAATGGCGCCTGTGCCTGTTATATTGGGAGCAAACGTGTAAGCTGAATCGGTGTGGTTGAACACCAAACTGCTGGTGCCAGCGCCAAAGGACACTACTCCTGCATTTAAGGTACCAGCTGCTACTGCAGTAGCACCCGCCGCTGCGCCGATATTGATGGTGCCAGTGCTCTCGGGATCCCACCCTATCGACGCTATGCCAGCGCCAGAATCCACATTGACTACACCACCATTGCTAATGGTGAGACTGCCAATACCTTCAAAGCCCACAAACAAACTTAAACTGCTGTCCCAGCTCGATCCCACCCCGTCCACAGTCACGTTACCGGTGCCGGCATTATAGCCTATGAGGCCTTCCTCATTACTCACACTACCACCATTACTGATAGTGAGGTTACCAGTACCGAACCCTCCCACTATCAAATCAGCTCGATTGGTCCAGCTGGAGTCAAGGCCATCGACGGTCACGCTGCCTGAACTGCCATCATCATAGCCAATGTAGCCTAAGTTATTACTCACCTCACCACCATTGCTGATGGTAAGACTGCCGCTACCGGAATTACCTACATATAAAGACGCACTATTGATCCAGGAGGAATCCATGCCATCCACCGTGACACTGCCGCTGCCAGTTGCCCCATAGCCAATGTAACCAACGTTACTACCTACCACTCCACCATTGCTGATATCGAGACTGCCAGTGCCGGCACGGCCCACAGTTAAATCTGCACTATTGATCCAGTTGGAGTCTGTACCGTCCACGGTCACACTGCCGTTACTGCTAGACCAACGGCCAATGACGCCAATAGTATTTCTCACTGTCCCACCATTGCTAATGGTAAGACTACCAGTGCCGTATTCGCCCACATAGATACTTGCACTATTGGTCCAACTGGAGTTCGCTCCATCTACCGTGACACTACCATTACCAGCAGAATTACCACCAATGCTGCCAAATGTATTGCTGACCGCGCCACCATTGCTAATGGTAAGACTACCGGTGCCAGAACGACCCACTGTTAATTCTTCACTATTGATCCAACTGGAGTTCGCACCATCGACGGTTACCCAGCCGGAGCTGCTAGCACTACTGCCAATGTAGCCGAGAGTATTACTAACGGTACCACCATTGTTGATGGTGAGACTGCCATCACCAGCTAAGCCCACAAATAAAATTGAAGTATTCGTCCAGGAAGAGCCGCTGCCATCCACGGTGACACTGCCGTTGTCACCATCGTATCTGCCAATGTAGCCAAAATTATTACTCACCGTACTGCCATCATCAATAAGTAGTGAGCCGACTCCTGTATCACCAACGAATAGATTATTTCCGCCAAGATCCCATGATGCACTTGGATTGGGATCCAGTGTTGGATTTACATTCCCAGTTGTTTCCACCTCTGCCAATAATGGGCCAGCGCTCAAGGCCAGTGCCAGGGCGGATGCCACACCAGTTAAATGCTGACCATGAGGTCGTTTGGAAGCGGTGCTTTTACTTTTACCGCGTGATTTTGTGTATTCACCAACAACCATCCAGACTTGGCGGCTCATATTCCAGATGACTTTATAGACTCGATTCATTGCTGTGACCTGTTCCTTAGATTTATCAAATTTTGGGGCATGGCGTGACGGGAACTTTTGTTGGGGTTTTCACTGATTTTTTACGTTAGCACAGCGCGCGAAAAATCTATGTTTCAGTATGTAACACAGCGTTAAAACTATATTTTGTTCAGTAGGTTATAAAAAACTGAAACAACAGCTTTACGGTTATCAGCC
This sequence comes from Methylophaga sp., assembly GCF_030651745.1. Next base: position 19,874 of record NZ_JAUSCC010000075.1, on the reverse strand, counting down.
CCATTTTCTTTGGCTTTTACCGAGGTTGTCTGCAGAAGGTCTAGATATTTTGATGGGAGGATAGAACTGCCGCAGCGTCGCTCTATATGGCAGGGCTCACGAAAACCTCGGCTGAGATCATTGTTATCAATCAGCTTCAGAAGGATGCAGGTGCAGGAGGAGCCTTGGTGCTGAACAGAAAGGTGAGAAGCCGAATAGTTTATGAAAGCATGATGTTCGCTCATCAATTACATTGACTTATGACTTTCCCCTCACTGGACAAAGCACTAACTTATCACTGAAGTAACGGAGAACTGGACACTAACGGTGGATTTTTACCGTGTCGTTGAAAAGATAGCCAACGTTGCGCACCGTTATAATCGGGATGACATAGCTGTCAGTGGTAAAGCGACGACGGATCCGGGTGATATGGATATCCAGACTTCTGCTTTCGGGAAGATAATCAGGGATGCCCATGGCGGCATAGAGTTGTTCGCGTGTCACTGTTTTACCGGCCATAGAAATTAAGGCATTCACTATATTCAGTTCGGATTTGGAAAGTGAATGTTCCACACCATCCGGTGTAATCAGCAACCATTTTGCAGCATCAAACTGCCATGACGCTGGTGCGGCACTTTCATCATAGGTTTGTCGTTTGCAGCATTCTATGACCGCAAGCAGTTCCCTGATATCGACCGGTTTCGGCAGATAGTAGTCGGCGCCGGAGATCAGGCCGTTCACCCGATGTTCAACCTCGCCGGAGGCGGATAGCATGATGATCTCGATATTTCTTGTTTGTTTAAGTCGGTTGGCGATCTGCAAACCGCTCTCGCCGGGCAGGTTGACATCCAGTAATAAAATGTCTATCTCGAAACGGCTCAGTAAGGTATCCATCTGCGTTGCAGTTCCAGCTTCCATGACCTCTAGGCCACGACTGGCTAATACGGCCCTAATCGGAGCGCGAAAATGCTCTTCATCGTCAACGATTAACACTCGAAGTTTGGGCATTTAATAGCCCCCCAAAGCTGGAAGCATCACCGTAAAAGTAGTGCCCTGCCGACATTCCACATTGATCATGCCACCATGCTGCTCAACAATCCTTTTGACAAAGAAGAGCCCTAATCCTGAGCCATGTTGCCGAGTTTCGCCTGGTACCCGGTAATATTTATCAAAGATCCGTTCGTGCTCTTGCTCAGCAATGCCAGGGCCATCGTCGTAGATTTGTACTGTTATCGTGTCTGCGGTTTGCAATAGCCGGACTTCAATAAAGTCGTGGTGATGAGCATATTTACGAGCATTGTCGAACAAACTGGAAAATAGAATGGGGATAAGGTTACGGTCGCCTTTTACCTGAGCAGTGTCAGCTGAGCTATTTTCGATAAAGCGGATGCCATACTCATGGCATAGCTCTCTCAGCATTTCAGCCAAGTTCAACGCTGTCATGGACAGTTCATTATCTTCGATAGTGTGGGAAATCCATTGATCATTGAGACAACCATCAACCAGGCCATTTAATCTCATGGATGTTTGTTGTATTCGCTCCAGGCTTTCTTTTATGAATGATGCGGGTGGATTGTCTATAGTCGTTACCGCATCGGCATTGGCTTTGATAATGCTCAGGGGTGTTTTGAACTCATGTGACAGCATGGCCAGAAAGTTTTTTTGCTCACGTAAAGCATTGTTCGCAACGTCATGAGCGACCGTGACTTCTCGCAGTTGAATTTTCAGCTGTTCACGCAGCCGCTCGGAAGTCATCACGATCACCCCCACCGTCACGGCTATGCTGGTGACAATGCCCCAGATGAAGATCATGGAGCCTCTGTTAAAGTCCAGAAAACTCATGCTGCCGATAGGTTCGATCAGTATGGATAAGATTCGGGCCCCACAAATCAATGCGATCACCCCAAAAGTGATCGCAAGTCCGCGACGTCCTGGCAAACGCGCTTTGTCTTTCCATAACACCCAACTAGTCATCAGGCTGAGACTAGCCAAGCCAATTGAACTGATAATAATTCGTTCACCCAGATTTTCATTGCCCGGAAACAATATAAACAAGGGATACAGCGTACCGAGAATAATCGCTGGCCAACGCCACGCGATGGCAAGATTACAAAATAGTCGTGCAGCTTGATAATAGAAGGCGCTAGCAAGGAAATATGCAGCGTTTGACACCATAATGGAAAGCATCGGATCAATGAAATCACGGCTCAATAAGAAGATTGATGCGATGGATTGGCTGGCACCTGCAATAGCAGCCTGCTTTAGACCAGGTACTTCCGGCAACAAACGGTAGAACAAGTAAAGTGCTATGGCTGAGACAAATGACGTAATAGCCAATATCAAAACCAGCGTGCGTAAATCGGCTAACACCACTGAACTTTCCTACCTTACCTTATCGATTGAACAAGATAGGGGATTCAGTATTTACTTTCAAGCAACTCCGGCCACAGCTCAAGCCAGCAACAGTGATGGTCGGTGGCTTCAATCACCTTCACCTCAGGTTTATATCCTGTGGTAAACCGTCGCTGATAAGACTGAGCCACGGCCAACGGCACTATCTTGTCTTGTGCACCGACAAAGTGTGTTTGAGAAATATCTGCCAAATTTTGCCATTCATCCGCGGCATTAAGCGAGTCTGTTAACGCCGAAATATTGTGTAAATCACTCCAGGCTTTGTGATCCAGATTGCCTGCAACCGTGACGAGCTTAACCACGTCATCACGTCTGGCAGCAACCAGAGCAGCAACAGCACCTCCACCCGAATAACCGATAAGCATTAATTCCTGTGCACCAGTCTGTTTTTTTAGTTGAGAGAGAGCTTCGTCAGTTGAGGCAATCACCTCCTCTGCAAAACGGGCAGAAGTCCAGTAACGCTGCTCGCATTGATTGGAGTTTACGTACTGGCAGGGTCTCGCAAGATAGGCCACGTTGTTTGTGCCATCTGACAACGCTAGTTTCAGTGCCAGCGGGTTTATTGGAGTGGGATTGGACGAGGGTTTATTTCTGCTTATCCAGGCCAGGCCATCGCCTTCGATGTAGACAGTTAAGTGATCACCGTGAGTCGATTTAGGAAAATATGTCCGGTGAGAAAAAAAGGCTGTTTGCAGCGTGCTGTTCTGCCATCCATGCTTGAGAGCAAGGTTATCTGCGGTTTCATTTCTCTTAGTCAGAGAAATATCTGCACATCCTGTTAATACCACCACAATGATAAACATCATGGTACATAGAAAAGGCTTATACATCTGAGCGGTTTAGGTCCACTTCGCCGAGCTCGAATAGCTAATTTCGTAGATCTAAAACATCCTGCATATCAAACAAACCGGTTTGTTGTTGCATCAGCCATTTGGATGCACGCATCGCACCATAAGCAAAGGTCATTCTGCTTGAGGCTCTATGAGTGATTTCAACGCGTTCACCTTCGGCAGCAAATAATACGGTGTGATCACCGACAATGTCGCCAGCTCTTACCGTCGCAAAACCAATGGTATTGCGATCACGTTCGCCAGTGCGGCCTTCTCGACCATAAATAGCACATTCTTTTAAGTCGCGACCCAACGCTTCAGCAACCACTTCACCCATTCGTAAGGCAGTGCCGGAAGGCGCATCCACTTTATGGCGGTGGTGTGCTTCAATGATCTCTATATCCACACTATCGCCTAACACACGAGCGGCCATATCGATTAGTTTCAGCGACAGGTTTACCCCAACACTCATATTCGGCGCTAACAAACTGGCAATCTGCTCGGCGGTTTGTTGAATAAGCTGTTTCTGAGTTTCATCAAAACCGGTGGTACCAATCACTGGCCGACATTGATTCTTTGCACATAACGGTAATAACGCCATGGTGGCTTCAGGAATAGTAAAGTCGATGATCACATCTGATTGCTGAGTGGCCAGCTCCAGATCAGCTGATAACATAACGCCCAGTTTACCAACACCCGCCAGTTCGCCAGCATCGACGCCAATCAGTGAAGACTCTGGCCGATCAATAGCAGCGGATAGCTGCAAGCCTTCGGTTTCGGCGACAGCTTGGATCAGACAACGGCCCATGCGGCCAGCGGCACCGTTAATTGCAATGTTAATGGCCATGACGAATATCCTTAATGGCGGTTTTTTAGAAAATAAAAAAGCTGGCTGGCAAAAATAGCCCAGTCAGCTTCCTGTTGGCAAATATGTTATTCAAAAAAACGTTTTACTGCATCCAGCCAGGATTCATGTTTCGGGCTATGGGTAGCACCAGAGCCTTCCATTGTTTCAGCAAATTCCTGCAACAACTCTTTTTGTTTTTTCGATAACTTCACCGGGGTTTCGATAATAACACGGCACAGTAAATCGCCAACCTCACCCGTTCGTACGGATTTGACACCTTTACCACGCAGTTTGAATTGCTGGCCAGTCTGTGTGCCTTCCGGGACTTTCAATACGGCTTTGCCTTGCAATGTCGGTACTTCAAGTTCACCACCCAGGCAGGCGGTAGTGAAACTGATGGGCACATCGGAAAATAAATTATTGCCATCACGGGTAAACACATCATGGCGCTTAACCGCTACTTCAACATATAAATCACCAGCAGGTGCGCCACGCGATCCAGCTTCACCTTCACCGGCAAGACGGATACGATCACCGGTATTAACACCGGCAGGCACTTTAACGGAAAGCGTTTTATGTTCTTGAACAACGCCCTGACCATGGCAATCATGACAAGGATCCTGAATCATCTTGCCGGTACCGTGACAATGCGGACAGGCTTGCTGAACGGTAAAGAAACCTTGCTGAATGCGTACCTGACCATGACCACCACAGGTGGTACAGGTGACTGGTTGGGTGCCGGGTTTGGCTCCGGAACCATCACAGGTCTCACATTCGACGTTGACCGGAATGCGGATCTTCGCCGTGGTACCGGCAACGGCTTCTTCTAACGTCAAATCCAGTCGATAGCGTAAATCCGCACCGCGGAAGCTTTGGCCACCAGCACCGCTATTACCAAAGATGTCATTGAATACATCGCCAAAGATATCGCTAAATCCGCCCGAACTTCTGAACCCACCCCCGCCAGCACTGTTATCCACTCCAGCATGGCCGAACTGATCATATGCTGCACGTTTCCGGGAATCAGAGAGAATTTCGTAAGCTTCTTTAGCTTCTTTAAACTTGGCTTCAGCGGTTGCATCATCCGGATTACGATCGGGATGATATTTCATCGCCATACGACGATAGGCTTTTTTGATTTCAGCTTCAGTCGCAGTGCGCGATACACCAAGTAGGTCGTAATAGTCTTGTTTGGCCATGTTTTATTTTTCTTGTATCTCTTAAACAAGACAGGCGCAAGCTCAATGCCTACGCCTGTTTCTGGTTAATTGTGTTAAAGATTACGAATTTTTCTTTTCGTCATCGACTTCTTCAAACTCAGCATCAACCACATCATCATTTTGTGCTGATGCGTCTGCTGACGCAGCATCACCGGCTTCTGCATTTTCTGCATAAGCGCGTTCAGCTAATTTACCAGCAGCATCTGACAATGCAGCAGTTTTGGCTTCGATATCCGCTTTATCTTCACCTTTCAGCGCTTGTTGTAACTCTTCAATGGCCGCTTCAATCTTGGCTTTTTCATCCGCTTCCACTTTATCACCCAAATCTTTCAGTGACTTGTTGGTTGCATGGATTAAACCGTCAGCCTGGTTACGCACAGTGACCAATTCATGGAACTTACGGTCTTCATCAGCATGCGCTTCAGCATCTTTAACCATTTGTTCCACTTCTTCGTCAGACAGACCGCTAGATGCTTTAATCACAATCGACTGTTCTTTGCCAGTGGCCTTGTCTTTGGCAGACACGTTCAAAATACCGTTGGCGTCAATATCAAAGGTGACTTCAATTTGCGGTGTACCACGTGGAGCTGGTGGAATATCTGCCAAATCAAAACGTCCCAGTGATTTGTTCGCTGAGGCAATCTCACGTTCACCTTGCAATACGTGAATTGTTACCGCAGGTTGATTATCGTCTGCTGTTGAAAACACCTGATTCGCTTTAGTCGGAATAGTGGTGTTTTTCTCGACCAGCTTGGTCATCACGCCGCCCATGGTTTCGATACCCAGACTTAATGGGGTAACGTCCAGCAACAATACGTCTTTTACATCACCGGCTAATACCGCAGCCTGAATCGCAGCACCAACAGCAACCGCTTCGTCTGGATTGACGTCACGACGTGGTTCTTTGCCGAACAATTCTTTAACCGCTTCCTGAACTTTAGGCATGCGAGTTTGACCGCCGACCAGAATAACGTCGTTGATATCACTGATTTTCAGACCAGCATCTTTAAGCGCCATTTTGCATGGCTCCATACTGCGGGTAATCAGATCATCGACCAAGGATTCCAGCTTGGCACGGGTCAAACGGATTTCCAAATGTTTTGGGCCAGACGCATCAGCCGTGATGTATGGCAGATTGATGTCTGTTTGTGAGCTGGAAGACAGCTCGATTTTTGCTTTTTCAGCAGCATCTTTCAGACGTTGCAATGCCAAGGCATCTTTGCTCAAATCAACGCTTTGGTCTTTTTTGAATTCAGCGACCAGGAAATCAATAATGCGTTGGTCAAAGTCTTCACCACCGAGGAACGTATCACCGTTGGTAGCCAATACTTCAAACTGATGCTCGCCCTCGATGTCAGCAATTTCAATGATCGATACGTCAAATGTACCACCACCCAAATCGTAGACAACAACGGTTGAATCACCACGTTTTTTGTCCATGCCGTAGGCCAGAGCCGCAGCAGTTGGTTCGTTGATGATGCGTTTTACTTCCAGACCAGCAATTTTACCAGCGTCTTTGGTTGCCTGACGTTGTGAGTCATTGAAGTAAGCAGGAACAGTAACTACTGCTTGAGTGACTTCTTCACCCAGAAATTCTTCAGCAGTTTTTTTCATTTTCATCAAAACACGTGCTGAAATCTCAGGCGGTGCCATTTTTTTACCGTTGGCTTCGACCCAGGCATCGCCGTTATCTGCTTCAACGATTTTATACGGCACCATATCAATATCGCGCTGTACAACGTCATCTTTGAATTTACGACCGATTAAACGTTTGATCGCATAAAGTGTGTTCTTAGGATTAGTCACTGCCTGACGTTTGGCAGATTGACCGACCATTACTTCGTTATCTTTGTTGAATGCCACAATTGACGGGGTGGTGCGATCGCCTTCGCTGTTTTCGATAACACGCGCTTTACCGTCTTCCATCACCGCGACACATGAGTTGGTTGTACCCAAATCAATACCAATAATTCTACCCATAATTTTTTTACTCCATCGTACTTAGTTCGTCTGGCTTTTCCAGCCGTTGTGATATAGATGGGGCAGGAAATTTTGATTTCAAGCCCTTAAATTTCGTCCGGTTATTGAGAGACTACAACCATGGCTGGACGCAATAAGCGCCCGTTAAAGCGATAACCTTTCTGCATCACTTTCAAAACCTGATTGGCTTCAACACCGTCAGCCGGCTGCATTGCCATGGCTTGATGCAAGTCAGGGTCAAAGGCTTCACCCTCTGGGTTTAATTGTTCAAGACCGAACTTACCGATCGAGCTCATGAACATTTTCAGAGTCATCTCCATGCCTTCACGCACGGTCTCAAGGTTGGCATCTTCATTTTTTGCTGCGTTCAACCCAAATTCCAGACTGTCACCGATTGGCAACAGCTCGGCGATGAACTTGTCCAAAGCATGTTTGTGGGCGTTTTCCAGATCACGGCTGTGTCTGCGACGCATATTTTCCAGATCCGCTCTGGCTCGCAATAATTCATTCCAATGTTCATCGGCTTTATTGCGTGCATCTTCCAGTTGTTTGACTACATCACTGTCGGATACCGTCTCTGGTTGTTGCTCTGCCATCTCAGGGGAGGGTTCGACTAATTCAGATTCAGTCGTTGATTTTTCGATTTCTTCATTGCTCATGATTAATCAGATTCCGCTTTGCTCAACTCAAAGCGCTTATTTGGGGGTCAAAAATCTGATTTCAAGCGGGAAACAGAACTTTTTGTTAAAACAAATTCAACTTTGCTTTAGCCAGACGCAGTTTCCATCACTGCTGGACTGGAGTTTTTCAAGCATTGCCTGATGCGCCGCTAATTCTGTAGCATCGGCCTCAATTACTTTTAATGCTGTGCGAGGCCGTTCAACTGTGGTGATCTCATTATGATCAGTCTCATTTTCAGGCTCAAATTGCTCAGCAGCCAAAGACAGGCTAACCTGGCCGCCTGTCATCATCAGATATACGTCGGCCAGGATCTCGGCGTCTAACAAAGCGCCATGTAATTCACGATTGGAATTATCAACACCATAGCGTTTACATAATGCGTCCAGATTATTTTTCTGGCCCGGATGTTTGTCGCGTGCCATCTTCAATGTGTCTAAAACACTGCAGATATCTTCAATCTTTGGCGTTTGACCTAATTTGGCGAGTTCGTGATTCAGGAATCCCACGTCAAACGCAGCATTATGAATAATCAGTTCCGCGCCTTCGATAAAGCTTAGAAAATCTGCTGCAATATCGGCAAATAGCGGTTTATCGGCTAATGATTCATTGGTGATGCCATGCACTTCCATAGCACCGGCATCAATAGCACGTTGCGGATTAATATATTGATGGAAGGTTTCACCGGTCAGTCGACGGTTAACCAGTTCGACACAGCCGATTTCGATGATCCGATGATCATCGGCAGTGCTTAAACCGGTGGTTTCAGTATCTAAAACGATTTGCCGTGAACTGGTTTGCTCTGCCATCGATTAATCCTGTTTTGCAATTAAAGTACGTGCATCAACCGCTAATTGATCGGCACGCTCATTTTCCGGATGACCGTCATGGCCTCGAACCCATTGCCACTCTAGTTTATGTGGTTGGGCTGCAGCATCCATGCGTTGCCAGAGATCAGCGTTTTTAACTGGTTGTCTGGCAGCGGTTTTCCAATTCTTGGCTTTCCAGCCTTTCAACCATTCAGTCATGCCTTTCATCACGTACTGCGAATCGGTGGTGATCGTAACATGACAGGGTCTTTTCAAGGCTTCCAATCCGGCGATTACCGCCATCATTTCCATACGATTATTGGTGGTCATTTTTTCGCCGCCAGATAATTCTTTTTCGCTAGTTTTGGCACGTAATATGGTTCCCCAACCGCCTGGCCCAGGGTTACCACTGCAAGCTCCATCGGTAAAAATTTCAACATGTTCCATTAATTAATGCTCTTTCCGTGTTACGGATGAATTCACCAGCTGAGGTCTGGGAAATAAATTTCTATTTTGCCATCTGCTGCGTAACGGGGTTACCAGCAAGGTGCGTTTTTTGGCAACAATCGCCGTGACACCGCCAAAATAAGGCCACAAGCGGCGCCCCCATCTCTCCATGAAGCCACTGCGTTTTATCCAGCGTTCTTTTTGCAATGGTGGACAGTAAATGATTGATCGAGCTTCCACTACATCAAAATCCAGCAAAGCCAGCCAATCTTTCAAACGATGGCGTGAGAAAAACTGACCGCGCCAGGGCAGTTGATCCTGCCAGGAGAATAATCGTCGCAGGCCCCAGAAGCTGAATGGATTAAAACACAGCAGGATCAAAGTTCCATCTTCATTCAAAACTCTGTCGGCTTCACGTAATAATTGATGCGGTTGTCTGGAAAACTCCACTACATGCTGCAGTAACATGATATCGACGCTGTCAGATTTAAAAGGCAGGTGTTCAATCTGAGTATGAAACTGTCCGTGGCTGCCCATTAATGCCTGATAACAAGGCCGCAACGATGGGGGCAAGATGAGTTTTTGTCCGCCAAGCTGCAATTGAAAAAAACCATGCAGCTTCGTCTGCTGATGCTGTAACCATTGCTGCTCCTGACTTTGCAAGTAGCAAGCAAGTGAAGATTGCCACCATTGTGTCATCTCTTGGTCATGCTCTTTATAATCACACATAGGCCATTCCGGCGGAGTTAATTAATGTTACAAATTCATGCCGTACAGGCATTCAGCGATAATTATATCTGGTTGATCCAGTCAGCCCAGAATCATGATGTATTAATTGTCGATCCAGGTGATGCGGGCCCGGTGATCAAGTTTGTGGAAAAAAATGATCTGCAGCCGGCAGCTATTTTAGTCACACATCATCATTCAGATCATGTCGGCGGCATCCGTCGGCTGGATGATTTGTATGATTTGCCAGTTTTCGGTCCACAACGTGAGCATATCAAAACCGTTGATACCCCGTTGTATGCTCAGGCAGATCAATTACTGCATCCTTCATTTCCTCACTTCAGAATAATCGATACACCCGGCCATACTCCCGGACACATCAGCTATTTAATAGAGGACAACCTGTTCTGCGGCGATACTATATTCGCCGGTGGTTGTGGTCGATTACTCGGTGGGACGGCGGAGCAATTGTTTGAATCATTGGGAAAAATCAAACAATTGAACGACGATACCAAACTGTATTGTGCGCATGAATATACCTTAAGCAACCTGCAATTCGCTCTGGCGGTTGATCCTGACAATTCTGCATTAGTTGAACGCTTCACAAAAACCGAGGCATTAAGGGAGCAGCAAATCGCAACCGTGCCCTCGTTATTGTCTGAAGAGAAAATGACCAATCCTTTTTTGCGATGTGATACTACTGAAATTAAACAAGCGGCTGAAGCTTATGCTGGTCAGCCGCTTGATACCCCACTCGCCGTATTTAAAGTATTACGGGCCTGGAAGGACGAATTTTAAGCCGATTGGTTATTGTGCTGATTGGACGACTCATTGGCGGCATCTACATTATTAAAATGTATATCCATTTGCGGATAAGGAATACTGATACCGTTTGCATCAAACGCCAGTTTGATAGTCTCAATCAAATCCGCTCTCACGGTCGCCAGATCAGATGAATTTACCCAGGGCCAGACATTAAAGGTAATACTGCTATCGCCCAGTTCAGCAATACGAATGATCGGTGCAGGATCATTTAATACCAATTTATGACCGGTGACGATATCAGTCATGATTTGTTTGGCTTTCAGTAAATCATCGTCATAGCTAATACCAAACACCATATCAATTCGTCTGGTATCGCGAGCTGAAAAATTGGTAATCGTGTTCGCGTAAATCTTGCCATTGGGCACAATAATTTCGCGGTTATCCGGAGTACGCATCACGGTATTGAAAATAGTGATTTGTTCTACGATGCCCAATACTCCGGAGACCTCTACAAAGTTACCGATCCTGAAGGGGCGATACAAAATCAGCATCACACCAGCAGCAAAATTCTGTAAAGAATCCTTCAATGCCAGGCCAACCGCCAAACCTGCAGCACCTAACACGGCGATCATCGATGTGGTGTTTACGCCCAGTCGATCCAAAGCGGCGATCAACACAAACAGTAACAGCAAGACATTGATAATCGAACTGCAGAAATTAATCAGGATAGGGTCCATATTGGCCCGAACCATGACTTTGCGAGACAGTTTTACCAGCCAACTAACCAGTGTGCGTCCGACGATGACGATGACGGCGGCAAAGAAAATGTTCAGCAGAATGTCACCTATGACGCTGCCTGTTCCGGTTTCCATGTTATCTCCTCACTTGAATCGTTTTGACAATATCTTGAATTAATCTCGGCCCCTGATAAATCAGGCCACTATAGATCTGGATCAACTGCGCCCCGGCCTCAAGCTTTTGCATCGCATCATCGGCGCTCATAATGCCGCCAGCGGCAATGATCGGCATATCAGCAGGTAAGGCCTGTCTGAATTGTCGGACAACTTCGGTTGACTTGGCAAATACCGGACGACCACTTAAACCACCCATCTCTTCAGCATGCGTTAAACCGGCAACCGCATCACGGGAAAGCGTGGTATTGGTAGCGATCACGGCATCAATCTTAAATCGGCTAAAACATTCTGCCAGTTGCTGCACTTCTTCCAGAGTCAAATCCGGGGCCACTTTAACAGCCATTGGCACATAACGTTGCCATTGTTCAGCAAGCGCAGTCTGGCGATTTTTCAATGCATCCAGCAGATTATCAAGGGCTTCGCCAAATTGCAGATTACGTAAACCGGGAGTATTCGGTGAGGAAATATTAATAGTGATGTAATCAGCATGAGGATAGGATTTTTCCAAACCGATTAGATAGTCATCAAGTGCTTTTTCAACTGGCGTATCTACATTTTTGCCGATATTGATACCGATTATTGCATTGGTTTGAGCGGCCTGAACCTGCTCCAGCAAATGATCCACACCGAGATTATTAAATCCCATTCGGTTAATAATGGCTTGTGCTTCAGGAATGCGAAACAAACGTGGTTTAGCATTGCCGGGCTGCGGTCTTGGCGTTACCGTTCCCACCTCAATAAAACCAAATCCCAAGGCCGTCAGTGCTTCAAGATAATCAGCATTTTTATCAAGGCCTGCAGCAAGCCCCACCGGATTAGGAAAATGCAGCCCCATTACATGCACTGGCACGGTCGGCATTTTGGGCATTATTAAGCCCAGCAGCCCTGTCATTTCAAGCCATTTCAGACTGGTCATACCAATATGATGTGATGTCTCGGCATCCAGCTTGAACATCAGATTTCGTAGCAGCGGGTACATAAAACTTAAACCTTCATTGTTATTTGGTAACCATTAAACTTACGGATATTCAAAACGCCAATATCCATAATCAGATACTGGCCTTTTATACCCAGCAATTTACCAGCAATTTCCGGTGTTTTATCAAAATTCAATGAACTGACTTTTTGTAGGTATTGCGTCACAGGATAGGTTATTTCCAACACTTTCTCGCCCGTTAATGGCGTGATGGCCCCCTCGCCCAACTGCTGTTGCAATAGCGTCACTTCGTTAGCACATTCAGCTAGCAATCGATCACGTTGCTCAGCAAGATCAATTGACTCGGCCGGACCAAGCAGCATTTTCCGCCAATCGGTTCGATCCGAAACATGATTTTTAAACATGACTTCAACCAAACCTGAATGATAACGACTGCTGACACGAAAAATGGGTAGCGCCTGAGTGGCGCCCTGATCCAGCCAGCGGGTTGGGATCTGTGATATTCGGGTGATCCCCACTTTAATTCCCGAACTGTTGGCAAGGTAAACAATATGATCTTGCATACAGACCTGCTCGCCCCATTCCGGTTCACGGCACGTGCCCTGGGCAAAGTGACACAACTCCGGCTTCATAAAACATAAATCACATTGAGCCAGTTTTTGTGAGCAGGGAAAACAAAACCCACCGCTGTAACTTTTTTTCGTTTTACGCTGACAATGTTGACAACGAATCTCGCCCGCATAAATCAGTTGTATGTCTTCACCAATAAGCGGATTCATCGGCACTTGGTGCTCACCCACAATCATTTTGTAATCTACGGGGGCATCTCGATCCGGCAGTGTTGCCTGCATCTTATTGAATTGTCCTGCAAATTCTGTCACGCAGCTAAACCTTTTGTTTAAACCAACGGTTAGTTTAACGTAGCCTGACAAACTGACCTATAAAAGTCTTGAGATTAATTATTACGGACACGTCTGGCTCAGTATCTTGATAACCTGGATGCCGCTCGAGAAAGCACTGCCTTGCCTCAGATAAAGGGGTTACAAAAAGTATCCTAGCAATTCAATTCGACAACGTATTTTGTAAGTTGATCATGATGTTAATGGTGCTGATTACGGCTCAAGTCATTTTATTGCGTTGCCAGCTATATTTTTAAAAATCCAATAGTGTAAAGGTGAGTTAAAGACTGGTCATAAGCAATCTATTGCGGTATAAATTGAGCACAATTATAAGCTTACGACATTATGATAAACCGTTATGTTAAAATTTAAAAATCGGCTTTGGCCCCTATTTGCAGTGCTTTCAGTGCTTTTTACCGGCTGTAGCACTACCACAAAACACACTGAAACAGTCAGCGCAGATCCATCTCAAAATACCTCTTACGGTCCGCTCACCAAACACACCAACTGGAAAAAGAACCAGCTAACTCATCTAAGTCCTCTGGATCTGAGTTTATCTGTACTCGATGAAGAACCTGCTATTGGCCCGCAAACTAATGACGTCTGGCAACGGATTCGTGAAGGTTATGGGTTGTCTGAATACCGTAGCCTGCATCCTGAAACACAAAACCGACTCACCTGGTTTGTAAATAACCCGGAATATGTCGATAAAGTGGTCGAGCGTGCCCGTCCATACCTGTTCCATATTGTCGATGAACTTGAACGTCGTGACATGCCGTTGGAAATTGCTTTATTACCGATCGTCGAAAGTGGCTATCAGCCTTTTGCACTTTCATCCGGTCAAGCTGCTGGTATCTGGCAGTTTATTCCGGCTACTGGTCGTGTTTTCGGACTGGAACAGAACTGGTGGTATGACGGCCGCCGCGATGTTATCAAATCGACACAGGCCGCTTTAGACTATCTGCAAAAACTGCATAATGACTTTAATGATTGGGAGCTCGCTTTAGCGGCATATAATGCCGGCGAAGGGACCGTCAGTCGTGCGATTAAACGTAATCAAGAAGCTGGCTTACCAACAGACTTCTGGTCTCTGGAGCTACCTGCTGAAACCACTGCCTATGTGCCTAAATTATTAGCCGTAGCTCAATTGGTAAAACAGCCCGCACAATATGATTTGAAGCTTAAGCCGATTGCAAACGAACCATACTTGAGCGTTATCAATATAGGCAGTCAGATTGACTTATCGTTAGCTGCCGATCTGGCAGATATTACGCTTGATGAACTTTATTTGTTAAACCCCGGCTTTAATCGTTGGGCAACTGCGCCGCAAGGCCCGCATAAACTGGTTTTACCTTCCGAAAAAGCCGGTGCATTTAAAACCGCTTTGTCTGGTCTTTCAGCTGAAGATCGTCTGCGCTGGAAGCGACATGAAGTTAAACCCGGCGAATCACTCAGCAGTATTGCCTCTCTACACCAAACCACTGTTCCTGAGCTTAAGAAAGCGAACAAAATCACCAATAACTTTCTCCGTGCCGGTGCGCATTTGTTGATTCCGATTTCCACAGCTCAAGCCGATGAAGCCGAAGCGAATGCTATCACTAATCGCCGCTTACAACAGGGCAAGCAACTTAATTATTCAGTTAAAGCTGGTGATACCTGGTGGAATATAGCCAAAGCTTATACGGTAGATGTGCTTGAACTGACTCAATGGAATAACAAAACACCTTCTGATGTTCTGCATTCTGGACAACAACTGGTTATCTGGCAGCCGATCCAAACTGCCTCAAAACTGAAAGCCATTAATTACACCATCCGCAATGGTGACTCCCTGTGGACCATTTCTCGCAAATTTAATGTGACCGTAGACAAGGTTAAAGAATGGAATGGTTTAAGTGATCGCACTTTATTGCAACCCGGGCAAAAATTAACACTTTACGTTGATCCAACACTGCAAATCAGTAAAAGCTAGTCGTGCTGCACATTGCGCTCTATGAGCCGGAAATTCCGCCCAATACCGGTAATATCATTCGCCTGTGCGCCAATACAGGTGCGCAATTACATTTGATTGAACCACTGGCTTTTGTTCTGGACGATAAACGTCTAAGAAGAGCTGGTTTGGATTATCACGAATTTGCTGATGTAAAAGTACATGGTGATTTTGCAACATTCCAACAATGGCAACAAAATCGTCCATTGTTCGCCTGTACCACCAAAGCAAAACAGTATCACCATCAGGCAAGCTTTCTGGATGAAAGTATTTTATTGTTTGGACCGGAATCCCGTGGTTTACCGGCAACAGTTTTGGATGCTTTACCCGATACACAGAAAATCCGTATTCCTATGCATGCGAATAGTCGCAGTTTGAATCTTTCCAATGCTACGGCAATTATTCTTTATGAGGCTTGGAGACAACTTGGATATAACGGAGCGGTGTGAATACCGCCCCGCTAGAACTGGCTTTACTGGGCTGAACTGATACTACGCGGCCCATCTTTAAGTGGAATAGATTGAATTTGTTTCGCTTGTTGCAAATCAATTACCGACAATGAATTGCTGAACCAGTTGGTAACGTATGCATTTTGCTGATCGTTTGAAAGCACCACACTTTCCGGCATTTTATCGGTACGAATAGTCTTAGTGATTTCTAAAGTCTTAGCATCAAACTCGACCAGAGTATTATCATTCTGGTTTACCACATAAAACTGCTCACCATTTTCACTGACAGTTACCCCATAAGGTGCACGACCTGGTTTGAGATCAGCAATTTTTTGATAGGTTTTCGAGTCAATAACCGTCAGCGAATCATCATGTACACAAGCCACATATACATGACCATTATGTGGATTAAAAGCTACCGCATAGGGACGTTCACCCGTTTCAATCGTTGCGTGCAAATCCGGTGTATCGGCATTTAATACCATTAAAGAATTACTTTCACGGTTTGCCACAAACACTTTGCGTCCAACTGGATCAATCGCAATACCTGCAGGGCTATCGCCAACCGCCAGCAAATCCACTAATTGTTTGCTGGTGGTATTGATTACCAGCACCGTATTGCGTGACCAATCCGTAACAAACATTTGCGGTTTTTGACTATCAAGAACCATGGCAAAAGGTTGTCCGCCAGTTCTAATATCACTGATTAACTCATGAGTTGTGAGATCAAATACCGATATTTTTCCTTGTTCTGGATGAGACAAATAGATTGCATTACCAGGCTTATCAATAGTAATCATTACCGGAGCGGCAGAGATCTCAAAAGTCTTCTTGATTTCTTTGGTATCAGAGTCAAATAAAGATAATTGATTACCTGCTTGGCTGGTTATATAAAAATCATTTGCTATTACAACACTTGGTAATAACGCGAGACAAAAAACAACTGGCTTAAAAGGCATCACAGCTTATTTTTCCAATGAGGCTTTCAAACCTTCCAGTCCAGAAGTAGCAAACTCTGTCATCGCCTTAACTGCTGCCTCGTCGTTTAGATTTTCTGGTGGGAAATTACCAGTATCTGCACGATAGAAACGACCACTCCAACTGACTTTACTACCTTTATCAGCTGCTTCAATCTCAATGCCGATGGTATAAAAACTGACGGGTATGGCTTCAATGTTTTCCGTTAATAATCTGTAACCAATGTAGTGACGGTCAGCGTCCGACTCGTCCAGACTTTCTGTGATTTCACCACCGGATTTTAATGTAACAATTCTGGTTGTATCGTCCTGCATAGTGATCGATTCCACGGCAGGATGCCATTTATCCAGTTGGTCAAAGGCTTTGACTTGCTGCCATACCGTTGCGACATCTGCATCAATGATGATGTGCTCATCAACACGTTGCGGCGTGGGGCCATGAGCAAAAACACTGCTGCTCATAAAAACCAAGCTTAAACTTGCCAGAGATAATTTCTTAATAAGTGTATTCACATTCAAACCTTTTTCATTTAGCTAAGATAAAAACTTATTTCGGACTTCTATTTGTATTACCTAAAGTCTCAATATAATTATTTATAATTCCAATCTGAGTATATTTATATGTTTTGTCACTATTTCCAACTTTAACAATATCTTTATAAATCCAGAACTCGACGGTCCCACTTTCATTTTCCCGCTTCATTATTTCTTCTGGCTCACCTAATTTATCCCTTACAAATTCAGCATCCTTCCCGGAAAAAATTTTGACGAATTCAAATTCTGCTACAGGTATTTGCAGCTCTGAATCAGCATAAGCAATATTGAAAGAGAAGAGTGCCAGAAAGGCGGACATGACAACCGTTTTAGAAAGTTTTTTCATTAACAATGGGCTCCAATAAAAACTTGCCCTATCCTACAGATAGTCAGCCGCCATCAAATAGAGCAGTTGACTCAGATAGAATAGGGAAGATGTCACGCTTATTGTTATGACTTTTTCCTGTTTTATGTTTTTTTCTATTTATCATCAATCTTGGCATATACAGATTAAAATTAATCATCATAAAATAGGCGTTTAATTTAAAGTTATATATGGACTTAGTCTGAATGCCGTCAACTAAATTATCCCTAACTGAGAAAAAAAACAGGGGCAAAATTGATTTAGCGATCATTGTGGCTGCATCATTGCTAACCTATCTTATTGCTGGATATTTCGATTTAGCTGAACGTTGGATTAATTGGGCAGCATTAGGCGAGTTTTATCAGCTGGATGAAATCATTTTTGTTTTGCTGGTGCTGAGCACCGGTTTAATGTGGTTTGGCAGAAGACGCTATATCGAATTACAGGAAACCTTGAAGCGCAACCTCGAAATTAAAACCAAGCTTGAAATACAAAATGCAGATAATGCAAAGCTGCTTATACAGAATCGCGCCCTCATCAAACACATTACGCAGGTTAGAGAAGCAGAACGTAATCACTTAGCCTCCGAATTGCATGATGTTTTCGGGCAGTATCTTGCGGCAATTGATGTAAATGCTTCGGTAGCGATTAAATACCAGACCGATGATCCTAAACTTCAAGCTATTCTCAAAACAATCCAGGATAGCGCCAGTTATCTTCGTAACGTCACCCGTTCTCAACTACGCAGTCTTAAACCTCCTGGCCTGGAGACTGTAGGACTGTCAGCAGCTATTGAAGATCTTATTTCTCAATGGCAGATGTCATTCACTAATTACGCCATTGATATTCAAATTGACGTTGACGACAAGCTGGTTGGCTATGACATCGCACTAACGGTTTACCGTTGTCTGCAAGAAGCGTTCACCAATATTACTCGACATGCGGACGCCCATAACATCTACATAAATCTGACGACCCAGAACACCTCCATTCATGGATATGACATCAGCCTGACCATTCGTGATGATGGGAAAGGCTTTGACCCCACCGAAGGCATGGGTAAAGGTTTAGGACTGATTGGCATAAGAGAACGAGTTCATGCTCTTCATGGACAGTTCAACCTGCATCAAGCAGAACCGAACGGAAGCGTTTTGACATTAACCATTCCATTATGAATATCAACAGGATCTAATTTCACGTAAGTGATGAGGCAGTTACCAAAATGAACAAACAAAAAACTACCATCTTATTAATTGATGATCACGCCATCCTCCGCGAGGGCTATCAGCAGTTACTCGAATCCGCAGGGTTTGAAGTCATCGGGCAGTCTGGAAATGCGGAAGATGGCTATCAGGCATTTATCGCATTGCAACCCAAAGTTTGTATTATCGATCTGACCATGCCAGGAACGGGCGGTTTGGAGTGTGTCCGCAGGATCTGCAACCGCGAGAAAGATGCCCGTATTCTGGTCTGCAGCATGCATGAGGAAACCACACTTGCCATGCGCGCACTTGAATTAGGCGCCATGGGCTACATCACCAAATCATGTTCTTCAGACGTATTGATTGAGGCGGTTAAGGCAGTAGCGGAAAAACGCCATTATCTTGGAGCTGAAGTTGCACGGTCAATTGCGATGGAAAAACTCATTAAAACCGATCAGAAAATCGACTCATTATCCCATCAGGAATTTGCTGTTTTCCGGATGGTGGCAGAAGGAATGAGTATAGAGGAAATCTCCAAAAGCCTTACTTTGGCACCGAAAACCGTCTCGAATTACAAGACCAATATGATGCGTAAACTGGGTACAACCAAACTGGCAGACATTATTTTTCTAGCCCAGAAGATTGGTTTGATTCACCCGCCCAATAATCAATAGGCCCTGAAATCCCCTAAAATCAGGAGAAAAGCATTTAACCCTGACAATTATGTGAAGTCTTCCCTATAACACCGATGGCGCTACTCTCTATCCCCTGCCCCCGTTAAAAACTGATGATATCACCGGTGCACAGCCGCATTTTCGAATGTGTGCTGAGACACAGGGTCAGCGCAAGCTGACATCCAGTTAAAATAGGAGGATATATGAGAGAGAAAAAACTAAGCCGGTTAACAAAAACCGGTTC
>NZ_JAUSCC010000068.1 GCF_030651745.1 Methylophaga sp. | reverse complement strand
GATAATATCGTTACAAAGCTCTACACACTCGTCGCAGACAAATACCGATGGACCCGCGATCAATTTTTTTACTTCATGCTGACTTTTACCGCAGAATGAACAGTAAAGTAATTTGTCGTCGTTTTTTTTGTCGTCGCTCATCGCTCTACTTTCCTAACGTTTGTGATTACTCAAGACTTTTCTGCAGGTCGGCTATTCATTACAGCATCAATTAAACCATATTCTGCTGCTTGTTCACCATTCATGAAATTGTCACGATCGGTATCACGTTCAATTTTCTCAATATCCTGACCAGTATGGTGCGCCATAATTCCATTCAATCGATCACGAATACTTAAAATCTCTTTGGCATGAATATCAATATCTGATGCCTGACCTTGGAAACCACCTAATGGCTGATGCACCATAATGCGCGAATTTGGCAAGGCAAAACGTTTACCTTTAGCGCCAGCGGTTAACAATAAAGCACCCATGCTGGCAGCCTGACCAATACACAATGTACTGACCTGCGGTTTGATAAATTGCATGGTGTCATAAATCGCCAAACCAGCGGTGACGGCTCCACCTGGTGAATTGATATACAGATGAATGTCTTTGTCAGGGTTTTCTGATTCCAGGAATAACATCTGGGCGACAATCAAATTCGCCATGTGGTCTTCCACCTGACCAACTAAAAAGATAATGCGCTCTTTCAGCAGGCGGGAATAAATATCGTATGAACGTTCACCACGTGAGGTTTGTTCAACAACGATTGGAACCAATGCATTTTGAACTGGATTGAGATGCTCAGAAAATATAGTGCTCATAGCGTTCCTGTTTTAATGCCAAATAAAAAATAGCCCATGCCCAAAAGTTTGAGCACGGGCTGTCTTTGTAAAAAACTTGCTAGTGCCTTTAGGCTATTGCATTCATCACTTCAGAGAATGAAGATGCTTTTTCTTCAACTTTAACATTATCGTAGATCCATTCAACAACAGTGTCTTCGACAACCATCATTTGAATTTCAGATAATTTATCCTGATTTGTCATGTAATAGTTCATCACATCTTCAGGGTCTTCATAGCTGGCAGCGATGGCTTCAATTGCTTCACGTACGCGTTTTTCTTCAGGTTGAATCTTATTGTCTGAAATAATCTTACCGATAAGTAAGCTCAGTTTGACACGTTTTTCAGCATTTTCTTTGAAGTTACTTAATTCAAAAGGTAAGCCTTCAACATTAACACCTTGATTACGCAAATTATTCTTTGCTTGTTCCATCAAGAAATTTGCTTCGCGTTCCACTGGGGCTTCCGGTAAAGCGATGTCATTATTTGCGGCAACGCTGTCCATTGCCTTACGTTTGTTGACATTTTTCAATGCGGCAGACAGTTCACGCTCCATATTGGAACGGACTTCTTTTTTCAATGCCGCCAATCCACCTTCAACACCACAAAGTTCGGCAAACTCTTTATCAAGTTTTGGTAATTTTTTCTTGGCAACCTGTTTCACTTTTACAGCAAAATCAGCTTTTTTGCCGCGTAAATGTTCAGCACGGTAATCATCAGGGAACGTCATTGAAACGGTCAGTTCCTGATCAGGTTTGACACCAATCAGTTGTTGTTCAAAATCTGGCAACATGCTGCCATTACCAATAACCACCAACACATCCTGACCTTTTCCACCCTGGAATTCTTCGCCATCGATGCTGCCAACAAAATCAATGGTTACACCATCTTCTTCTTTGGCTGCACGTTTCAGAGGTTCCCAGCTCATGCGTTGTTCACGCAAGGTTTCAAGCATTTTATCAACATCTTCTTCAGTTACTTCAGCAACTGTTTTTTCCAATTTAATATCAGCAAGTTTTACTTCGGCGAGTTCAGGAAAGATTTCATAATTCAGCGTGTAGACTAACGCTGATTTTTCTTCTTTCATGCTATCAATATGCGGAGGACTCGCAGGGTTCACTTTCTCTTGAGTGAATGCTTCACGCATGCTTTCCTGGACAATTTGATCAATCACTTCACGACGTGCTGAGGGACCATGCGTTTTAACCAGCATTTTCATCGGTACTTTGCCTGGACGAAAGCCAGCCATCCGAACCGATGGGCGGATAGATGCCAAACGTTGCTCAACAGCTTGTTCGATATTTGCATCTTCCACAGTGATGGTCATTTTACGACCTAGTTCGCTGACATTTTCTACAGTTACTTGCATTCTTTAAACCTCAAACACGGGGATTAAGCGCATTGCTGACGTCTTAACGCCAACAATTGTAAATGGTACGAGAGGAGAGACTCGAACTCTCACAGGTTACCCTACTGGAACCTAAATCCAGCGCGTCTACCAATTCCGCCACTCTCGCAAATCGTTATAGATATGCATACATATCTAATCAAGTCGGCCATTATAGCCAGATAAACTGACCAAAACTAGCCTTGTATCGTCAAAAATGCGAATGCCAAGGCTGCCTGCTGGCAAAACTGCCTAAAAGCAATAAGATCTTGCTGTTCCAATGCTCTTTTTGAAGCATGTCTGTCAGCTAAAAATAAGCCAAAGGGCTTGTTAGACCGTTTCAATGGCATTGCCAGCAGTGATTCAACCTCAAATACGCCGTCACTTTCCTGATGAATTTTTTTCAACAGGGCCGGTTGTGATTTATCCAGCATTGACGCATCTTCTGCTGACAGCAACTCTTTAAAAAGGCTGGTTTTTTCGTTATCTATGGTTATTTTAAATAACTCACAAAACTGTTCATTTTGATGTCCCATCGCATATCGACAATTGAGCTGGGATTTATCAGCCGATAAAACTGCAAACACCACCCTGTCCATACCAGCCCCGCGATAAATCCCCTCCATCACCATTTCGAGTATCTGATTGATGCTTCTGCGTTCCTGAATGGCTTGAGAAATATCTTGCAAGATACGTAATTGAATAGATTGATCGGGGGCAAAATAAAGGGTTGTATGTTCAGCCTCAGCTATTGGTTCGTTAAGCGTATCGTCTTGTAATTGAATGTCGTCAGGTAAGGGAATCAATCCCTGAGCACGCTCTATACCTGTCAGATTCAGCAATTGCTGTGCAGCCAAGGCGCTGTCAAAAACGGTAGCTTTCAGGCTTTCTGGATTACTGTGTGTCAGCTTAGCAGCTTGGTCAAACCATGGTGCAAGCTTGGTCATATCCCAGGACTTTCTGGTTTCAAAGGCGAGTTGTCCGGCATAACGAATGATTTGTACGGCTTCGGACTTATCATGGGAACGAAAGCTTTGCACCAGTAGATCATTTAATGACCAGGCTTCTGCCAGCCCCTGAGTAAGTTGCTGCAGGGAATAACCCAATGTTTCTATCTCAGCGGAAACTGTCGGTTCTGCTTGCTCATAAGCGCTAACCGTTTTTTCATCCGCAAATGCCCAGAAAGTTAGATAACCTAAACGCGACAGTAAAGCCGCAATGAAAATATCTTCGGGCAATTCCGAATGACATAACGTTGCCATATTCTGCGCCTGTACGGCGGCATGCAGTGATATCGCCATTTCTTTGAGCACTTTATCGTGGCGTTTGCTGGCTTTTAAAGAATCAATTAATACCAGTGTCAGCGCCAACACTTTGACCTGTTCAAAACCTAACAGCATCAGAGCGCGGGACACGGTATTAATATGATGTCCCTGAGGATTGTAATAAACACTGTTTGCCATTTTTAACAAACGGCCGGTTAATGCGGCATCACGCAAAATAACCTGCGCAACATCTACTGCCGCACTATCCTCCTGTTCGAGGATCTTGTTAATCTCCAGCATGGTGTTAGGAAACACCGGCATATGTTTATCCGTGAGTTGTCGGATAAAGCGTTGAGCAGCGACAGGCATCGGGGTCAGTGTCATTCAGTATCTTCTTTGACAATAATCTGATTGGCGATGCCATGCGGAACGTGACCGGTCGCAACATGATCTCTTGCCGAGATGCAATGACGCTCCTGATCATCAAAAAAGATATCGGCACCAAATGATTTCAGAAATGGCCCCTTCTCCATGCCGCCAAGGAAAATAGCTTCATCAATACGAATACCCCATTCGCGCAAAGTACGGATAACTCGCTCATGTGCCGGGGCTGAACGGGCAGTTACCAGTGCAGTACGAATCGGTGAACTGTTTTCCGGGTATTCGGTTTGGATTTGATTCAAGGCCATTAAAAAGTCTTTAAATGGTCCGCCTGATAATGCCTGTCTGGCAGTTTGCTGTTCGTTCTGAGTGAATGCTTCCAGCCCGCGTTCTTTATATATACGTTCGGATTCATCTGAAAATAAAACAGCATCTCCATCAAAGGCAATGCGAAGTTGGTCTGATTCAGAATTATTGCCCAGATTGGACGGCAATATAGTCGCAGCTGCAATACCCGCTTCAAGCGCCATCCGAACATCTTCCGGACTGGTTGATAAAAACAGGTTGGCGCTAAATGGGGCAACGTATCGATAAGGACTGCTGCCGGAAGTAAATACAGCGCGGATAATGCCTAACTTATGATGTTGGATAGAGTTAAACACTCGCAGCCCGGTGTCGGCACTGTTGCGTGATAACAAAATGATCTCAACCCGCGGCGTGTTGGGATTATTGTCATTTAACGCCAATAACTTTTTGACCAGGTTGAATGCGCCACCCGGCGATAAAGGCTCATCTTCATTTTCAATCTGAAACCGGCAATAGGCTTCGGTGCCCTGCTCTTCGTATATTCGGTGGCTTTCATCCAAATCAAATAAAGCACGTGATGAAATTGCCACCACCAATGGTTTTGTCGGCGTTTCCACGTTTACTCCCGGATTAGTGACTGAGCGTCAATACGAGCATTTTGTTTAATAACATTCCACATTTTCTCTCTGGATTCAGAGGGTAATTTTGGGCTATTAAATAGTCTTTGCATATCCTGTTCAAAACTATTCAGTACTGATACTGACGCTGGTTTGCCCTTGGGAAAATTACTGTCTGCGGTAAACACCACATGACAAAAAACCGGCATTTTGGGAATCAAAGAACGAATCGCCTGGCGTGCATGTTCAAGATGATGCAGTGGATTGGTAAATTTATAACTGCGGCCATCTACAATTTGAGTCCATTGTTCAATTTTCTCAGCACCGAATAAATGTCCATTTATCGGATAGTCACGCAATATCAAAATGCCTTGCTCCAACAGAAAAATCTTTTCAATTTCCAGTAAGCCACCTATACCATCCGGTAAGATCACATTTTTGAGTTCATCCTGCTTATGAGGTTTTAACACCTGTTCTATCTGGATCTGTGAATGACTTTTCCGAACAAAGCGTCGATAGAGTAACCAGACAATTAAGATTAAAACCAAGCTCAGCCCGCCGGCTAACTCTATAGAAAATTGTTCAAGCAACGAATACCACTCCTCAAGTTTTTAACTATTATACGGCGTTCAAGCTGGGCTATGTTCAATTGCCTTAGCACTTATTGGATCCTGATGAATAATAACTTCTGCTTCATCAAACAAGGCACTAACCGCTTGGCCTACCTGCTCAGTCACATCGTGTGCATGCTGCAGGGTAAACTCCGCATCCAGTTCCAGATGTAACTGAATAAAAACCGTGGTCCCTGAACGTCTTGTTCGCAAATCATGCATGCCTTTCACTTGCGGATGATTTAACACCAATTGGGTTATTTGTTGACGCTCTGCATCAGTGATTTCATGATCCATCAATAAATCCACGGCATCCCTAAGGATCTTCCATGCACTGAACAGCACGTAGACAGCAATAAATACCGCCATTAATGGATCAAACCAGACTAAACCAAACTGGGTCAACAGCAGTGCGATTATCACGCTGAAATTGACTAACAAATCGGACTGGTAATGCAACGAATCTGCCCGGATAGCCGAAGATTTGGTTTTTTTGATAACAAAACGCTGTAACAGCAATAATCCCACTGTTGCCAGCATGGAAAACACCATGACCGCAACGCCCAGTTCTATTCCAGCAGTCAGTGGTTGAGGATGAACCAGTCGACCACTCGCTTGAAATAACAACATGATCGCCGAACCAGCGATAAACATGGATTGGCCTACCGCCGCTAAAGGCTCAGCTTTGCCGTGGCCAAAGCGATGTTCCTTATCAGCGGGTTGTAATGCATGTCGAATTGCTAACAGGTTGATAAGTGATGCCAGTAAGTCGAGACTGGAATCAATCAGACTGGCCAGAATGCTGATGGAATCGGAGAGATACCACGCAATAAGCTTTGCAGTAATAAGCACAAAAGCCGTTAGTACAGAAGCATAGCTGGCTAAGCGCATTAGCGTTGCATTATCGAAGTGTTGAGACCGTAACATGTTCTCAGTATAGTGAGACGCAACCTTTGTGCAAAGCAGTAATAAACTGCTTTTAATACCCATATATTTCGCCTTTTCAGGATCTATCATGTCGATCAGCAACATCACCACTCAGCCATTTAATGATCAACGACCCGGCACATCGGGACTGCGCAAGCGAGTTCGTGTATTTCAACAGCCGCATTATCTGGAAAATTTTGTACAGGCCATGTTTGATGCCATTGGCGATACGCAAGATCAAACCCTGGTGATTGGTGGTGATGGCCGTTTTTACAATGACACGGCCATTCAGATCATTGTCAAAATGGCGGTGGTCAATGGCTTTAAACGATTGATTATCGGTCAACACGGCCTGCTTTCAACACCGGCGGCTTCGTGCGTTATTCGCAAATATCACGCATTTGGTGGGGTGATCCTGTCAGCCAGTCATAATCCGGCCGGACAAGATGGTGATTTTGGTATCAAATTCAATATCCGTAACGGTGGCCCTGCGCCGGAAAGCATTACCGAAGCTATCTTTCAACTCAGTCAAAAGATAACTTCCTATCGTATTGCTGACTGTGATGATATTTCCCTGTCAGAAATAGGCACTCAGTATTTGCAGGATATGCAGATCGATATCATCGATCCGGTTGCTGACTACGCAGAATTAATGGCGAATATTTTTGATTTTCCGGCAATTCGGGCACTACTTTGTAATGGCCGCTTTCAAATGCGTTTTGATGCAATGCATGCCATTACTGGACCTTATGCCAAAGAAATCCTCGAAAAACGTCTTGGCGCAGAAGTAGGAACAGTGATTAATGGTATTCCACAAGCTGACTTTGCCGGCGGACATCCCGACCCTAATCTCACCTATGCACCTGAACTAGTAGCTGAGTTATTCGCTGACAATGGGCCGGATTTCGGCGCTGCATCAGATGGCGATGGCGATCGGAATATGATCCTGGGCCATGGCATATTTGTAACACCTTCGGACAGTCTGGCTATCCTGGCGGCAAATGCCGAACTGATTCCGGCTTATCAGGAAGGTCTTAAAGGGATAGCCCGCTCGATGCCAACCAGTCAGGCAGCTGATCGGGTGGCAAAAGCATTAAATATCCCGATGCATGAAACCCCTACCGGCTGGAAATTCTTTGGCAATCTGCTTGATGCTGATATGGCTACCTTATGTGGGGAAGAAAGCTTTGGTACCGGATCCAATCATATCCGGGAAAAGGATGGTTTGTGGGCAGTTTTATTCTGGTTGAATATTCTTGCCGTCAGACAGCAATCGGTCAGTGATATCGTTCGTCAGCATTGGCAAAAATATGGTCGGAATTATTACACCCGGCATGATTACGAAGAGATCCCTACCGATAAAGCCAATCAATTAATCGAACGTCTGCAACAGCAGTTACCACAATTGGCAGGTCAGGAATTGAACGGGCATACAGTGGATTATGCGGATAATTTCAGTTATCACGATCCCATCGATAACAGTATTTCTGAAAAACAAGGTATTCGTATTGGCTTTACCGATGGTTGCCGTATTATCTTTCGACTTTCCGGCACCGGCACCCAAGGCGCTACATTAAGAGTGTATATCGAAGCCATTGAAGATAATCCGGATAAATTATTTGAAGACACGCAAACACGACTGGAAGATTTAATTGATCTGGCTGAT
Source organism: Methylophaga sp. (assembly GCF_030651745.1). The sequence continues at coordinate 3,237 of NZ_JAUSCC010000068.1, read as the reverse complement.
GAGCTCGCTGGAATCCAGTCAATTACTGGTCGTACTGCACCTACTGTTATTACCTAGGTTATTTATGCAAAAAATAATATTAGGCTCCAGCTCGCCTTTTCGGGCTGAACTGCTGGCTAAATTACATTTGAACTTTACAACTGCTTCACCGGATATTGATGAAAGCCCGCAGAACGAAGAAAAACCTGAACAGCTGGTAAAACGTTTAGCGGAAGCCAAAGCCCGTAAAATTGCAGAGCAGCATCCAGACAGCCTGATTATTGGGTCTGATCAGGTTGCGGTTTTAAACGGTCACATAATGGGTAAACCCGGCAACCATGCCAAAGCCACTGAGCAGCTTTCGGCAGCCTCTGGGAACAAGGTTACCTTTATGACTGGCTTGGCTTTATATAACGCAGCAACTGGCAATATGCAGTCTTTGGTTGATTATTTTGAAGTGATTTTCAGGCCACTTTCTGCAGCACAAATTGATTTTTATTTACAGACCGAACAACCCTATCAATGTGCCGGGAGTTTTAAATCTGAAGGCTTTGGAATCAGTTTATTTCAAGAGCTGCGTGGTCAGGATCCCAATAGCTTGATTGGATTACCACTGATTCGTTTGATTGAACTGCTGGCCAACGAAGGCATTGATGTGTTGGCGCAGCAGTCCGGTTAAATCAATTTATTGTTGTTGGCTTTTTTGCATATTTTCCATGGCGGCGGCTTGAGCTGCCATGTTGTTCATCGCCTGCCCCATCAATTGACGAGCAGCTTTGGAACGTAAAGTTCTGGCCATTCCTTCGGTCAGTCCCGGATTGACGTTGTTATCAGTGAGTAATTGTTTTAACTCATCTAACTTAGGCTCACAGGATTGCAGAATATCATCGGCATTCTGCGTGGCATCCTGACCGCTTTTATTAGCATTTAACCGTGATTCCATCATGCATTTGTTGTAAGCGGTAATATTGTTGGTCATTTCATTAATGGCTTCTTGCGGCATATCCCCAGGAGTCAACATAGACTCTTCGGCCATTACTGCTGAACATAAGATAGCCAGCGAACCAGCAGCCAGATAGTGCTTAATCATTTCATCCTCTCCAGATATTTATAGTTTTTTGGTGCCATGCTGAGACCATGTGCAATGGGCAAATTATCCCATTCAGTGCGAATAGGCTACAATTTGTCACCACATTAAATTCAGTGACCACTTTTGTGAGCCTGATTTCTCAAACTTATAACGCACTTCCCAGATGAACAATACACAAGATATACGCTTTCAACAGTTGCAACAATGGTTGCAGAGCTTTGTGACTGATCAAAATTATTCGTTAACACCTGCTTCCAGCGATGCCAGCTTTCGTCGTTATTTCAGACTGGAACAACTAGGTGGCAGCTATATCATCATGGATTCGCCACCGGAACATGAAGATAATCACGCATTCATCAAAGTCGCGAGATTACTCGAGCAATACGGGTTAAATGTCCCGCATATCTATCAACAGGATTTGCAACGTGGTTTTTTAATTCTCAGTGATCTGGGCAGTGTTCCTTATCTTTCCATGTTATCGGCAACAACAGCTGATGAACTGTATAAAAATGCCATCAACAGCCTGATAACCCTGCAGAAAATTCCCTGTGAAAATCAGCCGTTACCTAAATATGATTCCGCATTATTACAGCGCGAGATGCAGTTGTTTGGTGAATGGTTTTTACAAAAACATTTACAGTTAACACCGCCAGACTGGTTAACCGCTACCTATGATTTGTTAATCGACAATGCCTTATCTCAACCCCAGGTTCTGGTACATCGGGACTTTCATTCACGTAACCTGATGTATTTGCCAGGACAAGCACCGGGTGTGATTGATTTTCAGGATGCCGTGATAGGCGCCATTAGCTATGATTTAGTGTCATTACTACGTGATGTTTATATTCAGTGGTCGCCGTCCCAACAAAAACAGTGGGTTGAATACTATATTGAGCAGGCACAACAACATGGATTGTTATCTGCAGAGCAAGCTGAACATTTCCCTCGCTGGTTTGATTTAATGGGGCTACAACGCCACCTGAAAATACTGGGAATATTCTGCCGCTTAAACTATCGTGACAATAAACCTAATTATATGAATAATTTAGCGCTCACTTTAAACTATGTTTATCAGGTTTGTGAGCAATATCCAGAGCTACAAAACCTCTATCAATATCTTATTGAACAACCCAAAATTGTGGCCATAAAATGAAAGTAATGATATTGGCTGCGGGTCGCGGTGAGCGCCTCAGACCACTTACCGATCACACCCCAAAACCTTTGTTGCATGCAGGTCCAAAACGCTTAATTGAATATCTGATTGAAAAACTGGTCGACGCCGGACTCAAAGATATTGTGATCAACCATGCCCATCTTGGTGAACAATTTGAGCCGCTGTTAGGCAATGGTCAGCGGTATCAAGCCAACTTTCAATATTCAGCAGAAGTTACTGGCGGCCTGGAAACCGCTGGAGGAATTATTCAGGCTTTACCATTGTTAGGTAATGAGCCATTTCTGGTGGTGAATGGCGATATTTGGACAGATTTCCCGTTTGCTGACGTGGCGGAGCTTAGTTTGGCAAACCAGCAACTATGTCATCTGATTATGGTGAATAATCCATCCCATAATCCTGCTGGGGATTTTTATCTTGATGCCGATGGTTTGTTAACCACCGAAGGTGAACCGAAACTGACATTTAGTGGTATTGGAATTTACCGGCCAGAAATGTTTGCCGGTCATCAAGTCACTAAACTTCCGTTGAAACCATTACTGGTAGAAGCAATGAGCCATAAACAAGTGACTGGACAACATTATCAGGGACAGTGGTCAGATATTGGAACCGTCGAGCGCTTAACCGCACTGGCTAAGCAACTCGACGTTTAACGGCAACTTAGGCGCAGAGAAATTCCAACAAGGCTTTTTGCGCATGCAGTCGGTTTTCAGCTTCATCCCAAACCACACTTTGCTGACCATCAATCACATCGGCAGTAACTTCCTCGCCACGATGCGCCGGCAGACAATGCATGAATAAGGCATCTTTAGCAGCCTGTTGCATAATTTTATTATCAACCTGAAACGCTGCAAAAGCAGCTTCACGCTTACGTTGCTCTTCTTCCTGGCCCATACTGGCCCAGACATCAGTAACCACTAAATCAGCAAGCTCTGCAGCCTGCATCGCATCATTAAACAGATGAATTGGCGCATCAACCGCCTTGACGATAGAAGCC
>NZ_JAUSCC010000104.1 GCF_030651745.1 Methylophaga sp. | reverse complement strand
CCCTTTACCACCCAGCTTGCCTAACGCCGTTTGGATTAATCCGCCTATTAACACAAAGGGAGAAACTTGACCCATAAATACACAACAATTAGACACTAAATAAAACAACTGGGTGTCTCAATGTCATTGACACATTCCGTCATCACCGCCGCAAGTGAGCACAAGGCCGTATTAGACACCTGCAAGTATCTTGAAACCATTGGCTTTCAAATCACTTATCTACGTCCGAACAGTGAAGGCAGTATCGACTTAAATAGCATTCAAGCGGCAATCACTGACGAAACCCTTCTTGTCTCGATTATGCACGTCAATAACGAAACGGGCATCATTCAGGATATTGATCAAATTGCACAAGCGCTTCAGCAGCAGGATGTCTTCTTTCATGTCGATGCGGCACAAAGCGCGGGTAAGCTGCCGATCGATCTCGCCGAATCGCCTATCGACTTGCTTTCGCTTTCCGGGCATAAATTTTACGGCCCAAAAGGTATCGGTTGCCTGTATGTTAGAAATCGAAAAGGAACTCACCTCGCCCCCCTGCTCCATGGCGGTGGTCAAGAACACGGACTACGACCAGGCACACTGCCAACACACCAAATTGCCGGGATGGCGGCAGCATTTGAACTGGCCAATAACACCCGTGCTGCTGGCTACGAACACGCAACAGCCTTGCAGATGGCCTTAACCGAGCAACTAGGGAAGCTAGGCGGTGTATATTTCAACGGAAACCAAGCGTGCAAGTTGCCTAATATCATCAATGTCAGCTTTGCAAACGTTGGTGCCGATTCGTTAATCATTGCGCTCAGAGACGAAGTGGCTATAGCATCCGGATCAGCCTGCAACAGCGGTGCCGTCGAAGCATCGCACGTGTTAAGATCGATGGGCATTGAAGGGGATAGACTGTATGGTGCAGTTCGAATTAGTTTTGGACGATACACTACCCTGGAAGAAATCACCTGGGCCGGACAACGCATTGGTGAGGAAGTCACGCGTTTAAGGGAATTGGCATTGGCATAAACGGTATTAAGGCGTAACCGCATGTTCGGCAAAAAAGTTCTAACCACTGTTTATTGGCACTATAGTCTTACGGCATCACAAGCTGCCGAGGTTCAAGAGACCATCAAGACCGCTGAAACCTTAGCCAATTTAAAACCGAGTCAGGATTACAATGTCATCAAGTACGATGGCAAATCAAACAGGCTGTCCTTACTGTGGTACCCCAATTTCTTCGAAGAGCCATTTCCTGCGTTAGAAACGAGTTTTCGCATCGACCTTACCCAGCAAAAAGTCGAAAAACGCAGTTATCAAACCTCGTTAAATCCGCCTATTTTACATCGCAAGGAATTATTACTGGGCCGCGACACGCCAAACATTGAGCAATTTAAGCAATTGACCGAGACCGCCGAGCAGCTAGGCCTATTCGAAAATCCCATCAAAATCGGCTTCAAACAAGCCTGGGACGCCTTAATTCGCGACACAGGGTTTCAACTCATCGGTTACCACTTTGTCCCGATTGGCAACGATGAAGCGACTGACAGCCTGACGGTTGAATCGTCTGAAAGCGCAAGCATTGCCCGGCATCTCACGGCACTTTCCCGCAGTAATTTATCTGCGCCGATGCAATGCTTGGCACGTCACGGATTTTTAGATGGCTCATTAACCGTATTCGATTACGGTTGCGGCAAAGGCGATGACATACGCAATTTATCAGACAATGCCATTCCGGTATCCGGCTGGGACCCGCATTACGCGCCTGAGCAGCCAAAGCAACTCGCAGATATTGTGAATCTCGGCTTTGTGATCAATGTCATCGAAAACTATCAGGAAAGACTGGAAGCATTGCTTGGCGCTTATAACCTGGCTAACCAAGTCTTAGTGGTTTCAGCCATGCTCTTCAACCAGAATGCATTTAAAGGCCTGGCTTTTAACGATGGCGTCATTACCCAGCGCAATACCTTCCAAAAATACTTTACCCAAAGCGAGCTTAAAGAATTTTTAACGGATACCTTGGAAACGGACGCCATTCCCGTCGCGCCCGGCATTTTTTTTGTATTTAAAAATCAAGACGCGGAACAGCGCTTTTTGCTTGGCCGACAACGAAGCCAACGTAATGTATTACGCCTATCGCATAGACCCCGTTCGCTGTCTGAGCCAAAACTGTCTCGAAATGAGAAGAAGTATCTGGCGTACAAACACCTTATCGACCCGCTGTGGCAGACTATTCTGGAACTGGGTCGGCTACCCGACAAAACGGAAATCGATTCGCTGATTGAACTCATCGAAGCCTTTGGCAGTATCAGCAAAGCCATTCGCTTCACACTGGACCACAATGAAGACGCGCTGTTTGAACAGGCTCGGCACAGCAAAATCGAAGATTTAGTCACCTACTTTGCATTACAGACTTTTTCAAAACGAAAACCCTACAAACATTTGGAAGCGGGTCTGCAAAAAGACATCAAAGCCTTTTTCGGCGATTATCAAAATGCCATCGAAACAGCCCGATCGATTTTATTCAAGATTGGTAATGCCGAGCTTATTGCTGAAGCTTGTCAACACGCGACAGAGCAAGGACTGGGATTTCTGGATGAAGGCGAAGCGTTACATCTGCACACCCGCATGGTTCATGAACTTCCGGCTTTGCTGAGGATTTATATCGGCTGCGCCACGATTTTGTATGGCGATATTGAACAAACGGATTTAATCAAAATCCATAGCCAGTCCGGCAAATTAAGCTTGATGCGCTACGACGACTTTGAAAATCAGCCCATCCCACGCTTGCTCGAACGGGTCAAAATCAATCTACGAGAACAGACATTCGATCTTTACGAATACGGCGACGCATTCGAACCGACTAACCTCTATCTAAAATCACGGTTCATTAACGAGGAATACCCTCGCTACGCTGAACAACTTAATTTTGATGAACAGTTGCAGGCGTTAAACCTATTTGATTTGAGCGGTTACGGTCCAAAACCCGAAGAGTTTCGGCAAACTTTAGCTCGCGCTCGCTGGGAAGTTGATGGCTTTGAACTGATTCGTAGTCGTTCAATACCTGATCTCGATGAGTCGTGTGGAAGCTATCTGACGTATAGGGGACTCATCGAATGCGGAGAAACTCAACAAGCTACGGGCATATCCAATCTCCCCAAACAAGCCGATAGCTATAATGCACTATATGATCTAGCCATCAATATACTCGACCCGGTGATCGAATATTTTGGCATGATCAGGCTGACCTACGGGTTTTGTTCGCATGAATTGGGTAAGCATATTAAAAAACGAGTTGCTCCAAAATTGGATCAACATGCTGCGCACGAACTCAATAGCAAGAAAAATTTAATTTGCCCGAGGCTTGGCGCTGCAATTGATTTCATTGTCGATGATGAAAACATGCGGGAAGTTGCCGATTGGATTGCCGAGAATACGCCTTATGATCGCCTGTACTTCTATGGAGAAAATCGGCCCATACACGTAAGCTTCGGTCTGGTACAGAAAAAGGAATATGTGGATTTAGTCATGACGGATTTGGGATGCCAAATTCCGCGGAAGCGGAGACTAGTAAAAAACGTTTAGCTTTTTTTTGTTTTCATTAATAAACCCTCAACTCCGCCGTAAACTCATGCGGGTCTAATTCAGCCAGTTGTGACCTTACCCTTGCCCTTAAATCCTTCGCCGGATTCAATACATAAGCTTCATAATCAGGATGGTCAGGATTGAGCAGCAATAATTTTGATAATGCAGTAGCAAGGCGGGATACGGCTTTGACATCGCGGCTGTCACTGTCGCCGGTGAAAACTGGAGGTTTGCCAAATGGGAATTCTGCATAGCTAACTGTTCGCAACTGGTGAAGATATTCACCGAACACATCCGCTTTAATTCCCAATCCTTGGGCGACACAATTGACTTTAAAACGCGGGATTTTCCAACCAGGAATAATGCCGTGAAAACGATCCATCAAGGCACTTTCATGAAACATGTCCGGCAAATGGCGGATATAGTCGCTTTGACGGGGCAGACCTTGATACAACTCAATATTCGCCAATACGATCAACCCGCATTCACTGGTGATTTTATCGTTGCCGATGCTGAAATGACCGGATTCCAAATAATCCTTAAACTTGGCCTGTATGTCGTCTTCGCCCTTAAAACTAATCGACTGGCCTTCATCAAGCACCAATAAATCATGGCGACCTAATAAACCAACTTCCTTGGTGTTTAGGTTTTTAAACAGTTGCGCTTGGGTTAATGCCCCGCCGCTGTTCAGCCAAACATAACGGCTTAGGTTTGAATAAATAAAAGACTTGCCCGTGCCTTTTGGCGCCAGTTCCATTAAATTAAGGTTGTTTTGCAATAGCGGCAATAAGCGCAAGATGACATGATTTTGCTGGTCTTCGTTATAAGCGGCGGGTTCGTAGCCCATCGTCCTCATCAACAACGCTATCCATTCCCGAGTGGTAAATTCTTCCCGCGCTTTTACCAGCTGTTCAAGCCGAACTTTACCCGATTGCATAGGGTGGAATTCGGTCAGTTCAATCACGTTTATTTTGCCTTCAGGCCTGACAAACAAACGCCCAGCCCCCCATTGCCCGCCTTCTAATAGGATTTGGTTGGCATTCAATACGTCATCAGAAACACGGGCGTTACGTTCATCCAGACAAGGAATGGTCAATAATTTTTCGCTTTTTTTAATGTCTATGCGGACATCAAAGCGATCCAGCAAAACAATGGATTCACCTGACTGTAAGCGGTATTTGATTTTTTCTTTTTCATTTTTAGCTGGCAAATGTCGGCTCATAAAGTCGGTTATCACTTGGTAAATTTCCGCATCCGTTTGATCTGGTTTCTTAAAACGGGAAATCAGCCATTCCTCAACGAAACTAGGAATGGTACGCTTTTCACGGATTTTTAATTGCCGGACTAATGCCTTATCAATGGTCAATTCACCGAAAGCGGCGGCTATTTTTGCATCGAGCTGTTGCGGGTCTATAGCTGTCAAAACATATCCTCAAAACTTTGCGTGCCTACATCTTTTTCAAGCAATGATGCGGGGAAATTAACGTCGATGAATTTATTAATCTGTTCGTTTGCACCAGAACGGAGGTAAGAAATAGCCAGTTCCATTTGCACCAATCCTTCTTGTTCATTAATGCAATTAAACCGTAATACCACTTTCTGGCTTTTATTGACACGCAAACTGTCCACTGTTTCGCAACCTGAAAAACTCGCATCATTGATTTTAATCCGAATATCGTTTGCTGCCACATTTGAAGCTAGTAACAAATCAATTTGCCAGCATTTGTCACCAATGCGTCGGGCTTGCTTACTTTCAAGGCTAACGTCAATGTACGTTTTAGCCTGTTCGGGTGTTTTAGTCGTTAATGTAATGAAAGGAATCAACACTTCTTCGGGTGTTAAGCCTCCGTGGGCAAGATGCCCGTCAGCGGTTAAACGCCAGCGTTGTTTGGGGATGAGATAATTATTGATAAGCACAAAATCAGACGGGATTTCGGTGACTGGTGATTTGAGCTTAAAAACACGATCTTTAATGTCGCCAAACGATTCGCCACGGTAAAATTTTTGCGTGACGGTCATCCCGTGATCAGCGGTAATGAAAAACACAATGTCACGCCCTAACACCTGCGCATCTTTAGTTAAGCTTTTAATTTTAGTTTTTATCTGATGGCTAATCGGCTTCAAATCGCTGCAAAGCTTTTCAAAATTAATACCCTTATGCAAGCGGTCGTCCAGTTCATTTTCAAAAATGACGAATAATTTAGTGTGTGCGTCCAAATTTTCATTTTTAGATTCGCGCCAACTTCGCGCAACTTTTAACGACTGCGCTTCGGGTAAAAAAGTCTCATAAGTTTCCCGTAACGCGGTTTCTTGATCGTTAGGCAGTTGATGGCTAGGCTTTCCTGTTAGCACCGCCATTTTTCCCACTTCGGTTAAAGTCGGAAGGGGTGCAAATAAGGTTTCACAAATCAATGTCAACTGTTCCTGTTGCCTGAGTGATTCCAGTTCAGCCAGCAACACATCCTGATTCAACGTCGAAAGCGCATCGACCATTACCACAACGACTGCGTAATTATCAGCTTGCAGAAATTTAGTAATTTGTTGGCTACAACGTAACCAATAGGATTCAGAGCGTGAAATTCGTGCGGTTTGTGAAAGTAGCCAGTCGGTAAAACTGCCGTTAATGGTTTCGTCGAGTGTTCGCTTGTACGAAAACGCATGGCGGCAATACTCAAAATAACCTTCACTCCATGCCAACACATCTTCTACGCTGGCGGAATTAGCAAGCAAAGGATACGAGGTTTGTTTTAATTTTTCAGCTAACTGGGATGCTTCGGGACTGGAAAAAATGGCTAGCTTGTGTGCCAGTGCTTCGCTGACAATCGCCGGATTGTTTTCAATTAAGCCTGCTGTGTCTGCCCAAAGCCCAGGCCAATCAGCGATAAATAAATCAGCTAATGCTTCAGCCGGCATTTCATTAGCTAAAACTTTTCGCACCGCAGCATTTAATACCAAAGAAAATTTTTCGACCAGTGAATTTGCTGTTGTTTCGTTCAAATATAACAGCGGCAATGTCAATAACGGCGAGGGTAAGGCTTGAGCCGGAAGAGCGATTTCTAACTGATGACGACTAACAAAGCGGCGTAAATAAAATAAATGTTGCTGGTAGGTGAGTGTTTCTAAAAATCCGTGTATAGCGCCGTTCACCACTAATTCAGCAATAAATATCACAGCGGTGTTGTGTTCAATGCTTAAATCAAATTCAAGGTGGGCAAGTAGGATTTTTTTTATCGCTTCATATTCAAGCAACGACAAAAAAGCATCGGGTTGTTTTTTTAAAGCCTCGATAAACACATGGAAATCTTGACCAGAAATTAAATCCGCGCTACAAACGTGTAATAAATTTTTCTCAAATGCTTTAAAAGGCAGTTCAATCAACGCATTTTTTAATAACCCCAACGCCACACAAGCCTCATTCGTCAGCCAATCGGGAAGGGCCGTTTTAAATGTTTCGGATAGCACAGCGCGGGGTATTAACACCTTGGTTTTCAGGACTCCTTCCAAACCTTCAAAGTGTTCAAAACGGCGATGCAACGCCGCGCTCGTCAAACGCACACGGTGCAGCGAAGGGGATTGCTCGCGTAAATATTGGTAAATTTGCCGTGTTGTCGCGTCAATGGCCTGTTCAGAAGGCTCGACACAAAGCGCGTCATCGGTATCAACCCCAAAATAATCCAAAATGAGTTGTACGGGCATGGTTTAAACCTCGTAGTTGCGCAACAACTCGTGCAAGGCAGACTTTATCACCTCAGAGGGTAGATTTAACGGATCAATTTGTTGGCGTAGTTTTGCCACTAATTCGGCGGTGCAAGTCGGTGCGGAGTCTGTTCCCCCGGCGCTTGCCGGAGGGAATTGCTCTTCACGGACAAAAGGATAACCATCTGTTCGCCCTGTACCAGCCGAAGTGTGTGGGTGTGGCGATACAATAGAGGGCGATTGCGGCGGATGATAATCAACCAACAAATCTAATTGGCCAAGACACCGATGAATATCCCGCTCCTCACACCTCTCAACAATTTTATCCAATAACGCCAAAGCCAAATCATCCGAGTTAACACTATCTCGCCCTAATAAATGGCCTACCTTTTTAGCCAAGGGACTGGCTTGCTCATGCGTTAAGCGCAATATTAAACTGGTTTTGTTTGACCCAATCTTAGACAAAAACGCCTGCCAGCTTTGTTCGATTTCATGGCGTTTGGCATCTTCGAGTCTGGCAAAATCATCCAGTGCGGTTTTTAAGGCGTATCCGGCGTTTTCCGTGCCGAACAATTCCAGCAGTTTTTCGGCAATGTCCTGCTGTGTCTTGCCGACAGCATTAAACAGTTTCACCAACTCTTTGGCGTGCTGATGCAATTGTGGCGATTGTTTGATTACGCCAGGTTTGTGGCTGATAAAATCACGCAATTTAGCGACCGCTTGCCCAGCAAAATCTTCGTCAGTTTGCGCGGTTTCTCTTGTCAATCCAAAATACTGGCTAACAGCTTGCAGACTTTTTAATTGTTTCGGACTGAAATCATGCAAACGAATAGTAAGCTTACTGCCAGCAACGAAAGCCGTGTTCAAATTCACTGCAAAATCGGTTTCAGTGCCGCAACTTCCCCAGCGCAAGCGGGGGACATCATGGCGAATGGCGATAGCAGCCAGCATGGCTAAGTTACAGGCGGGAATGCCATAAGGCGGTGAAACCAACTGTTCGCGCAAGTCAACAACCGGATAAGGTTTTTCACGTTTGCGGATGAGGGTTTCGCGCAAGAGCTTCAACACCTCCTTGATGCGGCTATCGGCTTCGTCAACGCGCTTAATGTCCCAACTGTCGGGTTGGCGTTGGATAAGCAACTGGTTCGCGCCCAATATGCCATCAATCAACGCCGATGTTTCGCTGGTATCGTTACTTTCACCGAGCAAATCTGTTTGATAAATGGGATTGCTGTCGAATTCTAAGGGATACCGCAGGCATAAAAATCCCGTCATAATGGTAATTTTGCGAAATACCTCAGGCCGACAAAGATGAAAGAAACCATTGCCCCGTCCGTCATGTTTACAGAAGAGCTTGCGGAATTGATTACCCGCTTGGTAAAA
>NZ_JAUSCC010000064.1 GCF_030651745.1 Methylophaga sp. | reverse complement strand
TGAAGAATATTTCCACGAGATCATTGACGGCATGGAAATGGATTTAAGCCAACATCGTTATCCAGCCTATAAAAACCTAGCCTTATATTGTCACCGTGTTGCCAGTGTTGTCGGCCTGCTTTCAGCACAGATCTTCGGTTTTACCGATCGCAAGACCTTAAAGTTCGCCGAAAAACTGGGCCTTGCATTTCAACTGACCAATATCATTCGTGATGTTCGTGAAGATGCCGAACGTGGGCGGATTTATCTGCCATTAGACGAGATGCAGCAGTTTGGTGTCACGGAACAAAGTATTTTGGATTTGCAACAAACCGATGCGTTGACGGAATTGCTTCAATTCCAGACCCAACGCGCTGAACAGTTTTATCAGGAAGCCTTACAGCTGTTACCTGAACAAGATCGGCAGCATCAGTTTACTGCGCTGATTATGGCTGAAATCTACCGAACCACCTTGCAGGAAATTGCTCGAGATAATTTTCAGGTGATGAAACAGCGTATCTCTCTCACCCCCATCCGTAAATTATGGCTGGCCTGGTGCACCTTTAGACGTGAAAAAAAGCTCGCTAAAAGCTACAAATAACATGCAGCACATCATAATTGGTGGTGGTTGGAGTGGTCTTGCTGCTGCGGTTCGTCTAGCTGAAGCGGGTCAAAAGCCCATCGTTTTAGAAGCCGCTAAACAACTTGGTGGACGGGCGCGAACAGTCAAATGGCAGGGTATCGACATTGATAATGGCCAGCATTTGATGATCGGTGCTTATCAGAATATGTTGGATCTTCTCGATAGAATAGCCATCGATGAAAGCAGCGTTTTTCAACGCAAAGCATTGGATTTGCAAATCCTCGATCCGCACTTTGCACCACTACGGTTAGCTCTCCACCCGGCCATACCTTGGCCACTCGCAATATTACCGTCAATTTATTCCAGTCTGGGCTGGCAGGGGTTGATGAGCTTTTTGCGTTTAGCCCGTCAGTTTAGTGCAACATCCAAAACGCAGAACATAACGGTGGCTCAGTGGTGCCAGCAGACTGGGCAATCCCCACGACTCATTTCACAGTTATGGATTCCGTTATGTCTGGCGATCATGAATACGCCAATAGAACAGGCATCGGCCAGTGTTTTCGCAACAACGTTGAAAGACAGTCTGGCTTCAAATAGAAAAGCTGCCGACTTACTGATCCCGAAAAAACCTTTGGGTGAATTAATCCCCGAACCCGCTATGCAATTTATCTCCAGCCACGGTGGCGAAATCAGACTGCAAACCCGCGTTGAGAAAATTGTTATCGACAGCGGTAAAGTCGTTGGAATCGTAACCAGCACAGACGAATATATTGCTGCTGACAACGTTATTGTAGCCGTTTCACCCAACATTCTTTATAAACTTTTAGGTAAGCAGCTTAATCTTCCGAAAGTTACTGACTACCCAATAAGCACCGTCTATCTGCAATATTCATCAACATTTCGCCTGAAAGCCCCTATTATCGGTTTGAGCAATTCCCTGCCGCAGTGGGTATTCGACCGTTCCGATCAATCTCCCGGATTAATTGCCGTTGTTATTAGTGGCCCGGGCGAGCATGAATCCTTCACTAAACAGCAATTAGTTACCCAGGTCGTTTTAGAGCTAACAAAACTTTTACTCGAGTTACCTGACAAATATCTGGCGGTACATGTCATACGTGAAAAAAGAGCTACATTCTGTTGCGGAGTGGTTGAAAACAGCCAAAGACCCAGCTGCAAAACAGCCATCGAACGGTTATGGATCGCCGGAGACTATGCTGAAAATCCTTATCCAGCCACTTTGGAAAGTGCTGTAATGAATGGCTATCGCGCAGCAGAAAATATTTTAGTGGGAAATTTACCTTAGGGTTTATTTTTCTTTCATCCCCGCCTCTGTTGTGAGCTGAAAGAGCGCCAATCAAGGCACGAGAAGGGCAATTTAGTTATTCTAAACAAACGACGAGCAACGCGGAGCGGCGCTCTTTCAGTCACAACCCAATGGGCTGGGGCTATTTTTACCTCCGACAGCGTTGTCAATCGCTTATGTAGAACAGCTACACTGCGCGCTTTCCGCCTTACCGGACACAAAAATAGCCGCCAGCAGTGGTGGATATGAAAAATAAATAAGCCCTAACAACATGTCGATATACTTGTAATTGCTTGTTATACTCGCCAATTAGTCTATTTAAACCTAAAGAGGGGATGTCATGTTAAATCGTATGCGTTTAATTTTTACCGGTCTTTTTCTGAGCATGGCACTGATTGCCTGCAGTAATGAAAGCGATACCGCTGTTACCGATAGCGGCGAAACAGAGACTACTGCTCCTGCAACAGTTGAATCTGCACCTGAAGCAGCAGAAGCAACTGGTGACAGTGCAAATGCCATCCAAGCTGGTATGTCACGAGATGAACTTATCTCAGCTTACGGCGAACCTGATATTGCTCAAGAAAGAACCTTAGACCAAATGAACATGGAAACACTGGAATGGCACAATGATGATGCGTTAATCATTGCTCAATTGTTAGATGGTAAAGTCACCTACGGCCGTATCGTTCCAAAATCTGAATAAAGTCAGTGATGTTGTCCCAAGCTGAGCAATCTATTCTCAGCAATAAGGTTGTCCTGGTTACCGGTGCCCTTGGCGGCATCGGTAGCGAAGTTGCCATGGCTTACGCCAGACATGGTGCAACCATCATTTTGCTCGATAAAAACATTGCCCAGTTAGAAAAGCTGTACGACGTTATCCTGCAAGAAACTGGAATTGAACCAGCTATTTTTCCGGTGGATTTCAGAGGCGCAACTGCCGAGGATTACCAGCAACTTGCTCAAACCATCAAAGATACCTTTGGCCGGCTTGATGGCTTGGTTCATTGTGCAGCAGATGTCGGCCAGTTAGCTCCAATCGCCAATCAAGACATCAAACAGTGGACAGAAACCCTGCAAGTAAATCTGACGGCTACTTATTTACTGACTCACGCCTGTCTTCACTTATTGCAATCCACTGAGCAACAAAGCTTTATTATTTTCACCACGGACAGTCAACATGATAAAGCGTATCGCGGCGCTTATGGCCTTAGCAAAGCCGCTTTAGAATGTTTTTGCCACCAGTTATCTCTGGAAATGGAAGACGCTGGAAAAGTCCGGGTCAATTGTATCGATCCCGGTCAGGTAAAAACCAAATTGCATGCCAGAGTTTACCCTGCTGCTGACCCTCAACACTTGCCTGAACCCTGCGCTGTCATACCGGCATATCTTTACCTTGCCAGCGACCAAAGCGGCCACTTACACGGCCAATGTTTGAATGCACAGATGGAATTGCCTGTCAAAGTTTTGGCATAACAATATAACCCCTTGTATTAATTGAAGATTAAATCCATGGCATATTTTTAGCATGGTTATTGTAAATTTTCTTTTATACGAGCGTGTATATGATCCATTCATTGCCATCAGACACTACAAATTTGCGGCGACTTGAGCAAAATACGGTATCTGTCATTCAAGCAGGACCCGTTTCGGCTGAACGTGATGATGCTTTAGCCAAACTGCCATTAATTCTGCAGACATCGCTCGATACCAGACAGTTACTCAGATTGTTTGATGAGCAGATAAAACCTTTACTTGCCCACAGTGGTTTGCAATTTACTCACCCTGATAACAAGTTTGAGTTCAGAATGGGGAATAACCGCCACCATAAATGTAACTATCAACTTGAGATAGACCACGAGTACCTTGGGCAGTTAACCTTCAGCCGTGCCTATCGCTTTTCCGAAAGTGAAATCCGGTTGTTAGAGGATTTGCTTTGCAAACTTGTCTACCCGTTACGGAACAGCCTGCAATATGCCCGCGCCATAGATGCCGCATTAACAGATTCATTAACGCAACTTCCCAATCGACAAGCCTATAACAATACTATTGAACGTGAAATTGACCTGGCTCATCGTTTGAGATTGCCATTGTCGTTACTGATCATCGATATCGATTACTTTAAAAATATCAACGACAGTTTCGGTCATCAGGTCGGTGATGAAACGCTTTGTCGTGTTGCTGATACTTTATTAACGAGCTTAAGACGCAGTGATGCTTTATTTCGTATTGGTGGAGAAGAGTTCGCTATCGTGCTCAGCCATAGCCATCATGAAGCCGCTCTGCTTGCTGCAGAACGGCTTCGTAACGCTATTTATGAGTTAAACCAGAATAACAGCAATCAAAAATTCCCTATCACCATCAGTATCGGTCTGGCAGAGCTCTGTGTAGGCGAGTCAGCTGATAGTTTGTTTTCAAAAGCCGATGAAGCGTTATATCAGGCAAAATTTGCCGGTCGCAATCAGGTAGTTACATCCCGAGTGAATATTTAGCGGTCACCACGCCCACGAATACGTGGACCTCTTTTGTTTGGTGACGTGTCACTGCCAGCAGATCTTGGAGCAGTCTTTTTTGCCGCTTTTGCAGATTTATCTGGCCACTTTGTTGATTTTGTCGGTTTTTCTTTTTCGACCGGCACTTCTTTTTTAACCGGAATCTTTTCTGCCGGTGCTCCGCGTTTATTAGTAGCTTTAGCTTTTAAGCCCGCTTCTTCATAAAGGTATTCCAAATCTTTACCTTCCAACATCATCCAGCGGCCTGGTTTAAGTTTATTTGGCATGATGACCGGTCCGTAACGCAAACGCACCAAGCGACTCACCTGCACACCCTGACTTTCCCATAAACGTCTTACTTCACGGTTACGACCTTCCTGGATAACTACATGAAACCAGGTATTTGCACCTTCACCACCACCGGGCTGAATATCTGAAAAATGCGCTTTCCCATCTTCCAACTCAACACCATCGCGTAAGGTTTGCATCATTTCCGGAGTGACTTCACCCAAAACACGTACCGCATACTCACGGTCCATTTCATTGGAAGGATGCATTAACTGATTAGCCAGTTCACCATCCGTTGTCAGGATAATCAGACCACTGGTATTCAAATCAAGACGACCGACACTGACCCAACGACCTTCTTCTGGAACCGGTAAGGATTGGTAAATAGTTCTGCGACCTTCCGGATCATTACGGGTACACACTTCACCTACCGGCTTGTGATAAAGCAAAACCTGCGGCATAGCTTGCTGCCAGATCCTCTTGGAGGATAAAGGTCGGCCTTCTAGGGTTATACGATCTTTCTCAGAAATTTGATCACCCAGCGTGGCAGGCACACCATTCACCTGTAATTTGCCATCTTTGATCCAACTCTCGATCAATCGACGCGAACCATAACCGGCACGAGCCAGTACTTTTTGTATTCTTTCAGCCATAATTATTTTCCTTGGTCTATTTACTTGGGCTATTTATAAGCCAGACCCATTGCTGCACGAACTTCACTCAATGTTTCCTGAGCTACTTCTCTTGCTGCAGCACTGCCATCATCAA
Organism: Methylophaga sp.; assembly: GCF_030651745.1. The sequence goes on along the minus strand of NZ_JAUSCC010000064.1, from coordinate 10,901 downwards.
TAATACGTCGTACATCTTCTGGATGCCGGCTGAAATCATCCGCTCGTTCACGGATAGGTTTGAGTTCGGCAATCACCGAATCAATAAGTGGACCTTTACAATCCAGACAACCGATCCCAGCCGTACGGCAGCCTTGTTGAACCCATTGTTTCTGATCTTCATCAGAATAAACTTCATGTAATTGCCACACAGGACATTTATCCGGCTCACCCGGATCGGTACGACGCACCCGATTGGGATCGGTTGGCATACGTTTAATTTTTTCGGCAACGGACTGATCCGATTCGCGTAACGAAATCGTGTTGCCATAGGATTTGGACATTTTCTGCCCATCCAGTCCTGGCATTTTTGAGGCCGGTGTTAACAGTGCTTTGGGTTCTGGCAAAATGACTTTACCGCCACCTTCCAGAAAACCAAACAGCCTTTCCATATCGCCAAGCGCCAGATTTTGCTGATTTTTCAATAACTCACGAGCAGTTTGTAAAGCTTCTGCATCGCCTTGCTCCTGATAGGCTTTACGCAAAGTGTTATATAACTTGGCGTTTTTCTTACCCATCTTTAAGACTGCCGCTTCAGCTTTCTCTTCAAAGTCTTTTTCACGGCCATAAATATGGTTAAACCGGCGGGCGACTTCGCGAGTCAGCTCGACATGCACGACCTGATCTTCACCGACCGGCACTTGGCCCGCACGATAAATCAAAATGTCTGCACTTTGCAGTAAGGGATAACCCAAAAAGCCATAGGTCGAGAGATCTTTTTCTTTAAGTTTTTCCTGCTGATCTTTGTAGGTTGGTACCCGTTCCAGCCAGGATAAAGGCGTGATCATCGATAACAATAAATGCAGTTCAGCGTGTTCAGGCACCCGAGATTGCAGAAACAATGATGCTGAGGAAGGTTCAATACCCGCCGCCAGCCAGTCGATAACCATTTCCCAGACACTGTCTTCAATCACCCGACTATCTTCATAGTGCGTGGTCAAGGCATGCCAATCAGCAACGAAAAAGAAACAATCAAATTCGTGTTGTAATTTAATCCAATTTTTCAGAACGCCATGATAATGCCCCAAATGCAATTGCCCTGTAGGGCGCATGCCTGAAACGATTCGACGTGACTGATACGCTACCGTGTCCAAAATAATCTCCTGATGAGCTGGCTCAATTCAGTGTTTTAAAGAATAAAAAATACCTGCATCGGCATATCAAAGATAAATGCCAGCAATCCCATATATGCCTGCATCATAGGCCATAAAATCATCATCACGATGCCAAAATAGAGTAATGCTAACAAGATAAAAAAGCCGTAAGGCTCTATCTTTTCAACTTTCCAGGCTAAATGCGGTGGCAAAATACTGACCAAAACCCTGCCACCATCCAGTGGAGGTAATGGCAACAGGTTCAATAACATCAGCATGCCATTGACTAATACACCTGCCACGCCCATGTAAATCATCGGTCCGGAAATCAGTACGTCATTCACCGCCAACAATAGCCCAATCTTGGTAACCATCGCCCATAAAAAGCCCATTACTAAATTGGCTCCAGGGCCGGCCAACGCGACCCAGGCCATATCTTTTTTAGGGTTTCTTAAATTCTGGAAAGTAACTGGTACGGGTTTGGCCCAGCCAAACATAAAGCCGGTAAACATCAACAGTAATCCGGGCACCAGAATGGTACCCAGAGGATCTATATGCTTGATCGGATTAAGTGTCAGACGCCCCATCATCTGAGCAGTTTTATCGCCCAGTTTTAACGCAGCCCAACCGTGAGCGACTTCATGCACGGTAATGGCAAACAATACGGGCAATGTCCAGATGATGATCTTCTGGATCAGCGTAAACTCATCACCCATGAAGTTTATCCACGCCGCCCATATAAGCGCGAAGTGGCTCAGGAATAATCACACTGCCATCAGCTTGCTGATGATTTTCCAATATGGCCAATAAGGTCCGACCAACGGCTAGACCAGATCCATTTAATGTATGAACCAATTCGGGCTTGCCGGTTTCAGGGTTACGCCAGCGCGCCTGCATGCGGCGTGCCTGGAAATCACCGAAGTTACTGCATGAAGAGATTTCGCGATAGGTATTCTGGCTCGGTAACCAGACTTCCAAATCATAGGTTTTGCTGGAGGCAAAGCCCATGTCGCCAGTGCAGAGCAGCATTTTACGATATGGTAAATCCAGCATTTGCAGGATTTTTTCAGCTTGTCCGGTCAATTGTTCGTGTGCTTCAGCAGAATTTTCTGGTGCAACAATCTGTACCAGCTCGACCTTTTCAAACTGATGCTGACGAATCAAACCGCGGACATCACGGCCATGTGAACCAGCTTCACTTCTAAAACATGGCGTATGCGCAACAAATTTCAATGGCAGCTGGGCAGCATCGACAATGCTGTCACGCACAATATTGGTTACCGGAACTTCAGCGGTTGGGATCAGATAAAGCTGACCATCATCAACTGCAAACAAATCTTCGGCAAACTTGGGCAGCTGTCCGGTTCCACGTAAAGAATCGGCATTGACCAGATAAGGCACATAAGTTTCAGTATAACCATGATCAGTTATGTGAATATCAAGCATCAATTGAATCAACGCTCGCTGCAGTCGGGCCAATTGTCCGGTTAAGGTGACAAACCGCGCTCCGGTTATCTTAGCAGCTGTTTCAAAGTCCATTTGCTGTAAACCGGCCCCCAGATCCACATGATCTTTAGGTTCAAAATCAAATTGTCTTGGTGTGCCCCAACGAGAAACTTCGACATTATCGGTTTCATCTTTTCCTGCCGGCACGTCATCCTGCGGAATATTCGGCAGGCCCATCGCCAGATCATTCAATTGTTCTAATACTTTGGCCAGTCTTGCTTCAGCAGCTTTATGTTGATCGCCTAGATCATCAATTTCCGCCAGCAATGGAGCGATATCCTCACCGGAAGCTTTCGCTTTACCAATCATTTTGGAACGAGCATTGCGCTCGGTTTGTAATGTCTGCGCATCCAGCTGTGCCTGACGGCGCTCAGCTTCCAGGGTTTCCAACAAACTTACATCCAGTTGAAAACCGCGACGAGCCAAACCTTTCGCCATTAACTGCGGTTCAGTTCGTAATAATTTGAGGTCTAACATGTTAAATTCCGCTTTGTACTGGCCAGCTGACAATATGATCAGCCTCCACCATAGTTTTTATTGTATTGATGATATCGTTTATTTGTTCTGGTTTATCAAAAAACTCGATAACCATTGGCAAATCTGATGACAGATCTAATAACGAAGCTTTATGCACCAGTCCGTCAGAACCCAAGCCGGCAATTCCCCGAAACACGGTAAAACGAATTTTATTCTGCTCCAGCCATTTAAGAACTTGACGTACTTCACTGCGTCCATCAGATAAATAGATTCTAACCAATGTCAGGTTCATAACTGTCTTCCCAAGCTTATACCTAACCAAGTTGCAGCAAGACACAACACCACACTTAAAAACACATTTAATCCCGCTTTAAGAAATGCACCATCTTCCAACAAACTAAAAGTTTCCAGAGAAAATGTTGAAAAAGTAGTAAAAGCACCAAGCAAGCCAACCATCAATCCCGCCCGCCACTCTGCTGCAACCGCCAATTTTTCAATCAACAGAATAAACAACACTCCGATAAGCAGAGAGCCTAAAACATTAACCGCCAATGTCCCATAAGGAAAATCACGGCCGAGCATTTTATAAACGCCGTTGGACATAAAAAAACGCAATAGAGCACCAGCAGCGCCGCCAACAGCGATAGCGAAAATTTGTAACACGGTATAAGCCCTGAAAAGACTAAGTGAGGTATTTTACCTGAATCGTGATAAAGACTGGCAGCGAATGTATCCCAAGCAAATCAACCTTAATTTAACTTGGGTGCCAACTCTCCACTGCGATAACGTTCCACCATGTCTTGCAATGAGATTGGTTTGATCTTACTGGCATGTCCAGCACTACCAAATGCTTCATAGCGTGCCTGACAAATTGCTTGCATCGCTTTGGTTGCTTCCTTGTAAAACTTACGCGGATCAAACACCGCAGCATTTTTTTCATCGGTCAAAAACTGGCGGATAGAACCGGTTGAAGCCATGCGCAAATCAGTATCAATATTCACCTTACGCACACCATATTTTATGCCTTCGACAATTTCTTCAACCGGTACACCATAGGTTTGACCAATATTACCGCCATGGGTATTGATGATTTCCAGCCAGTCTTGCGGCACAGAGCTGGAACCGTGCATCACAAAATGTGTAGTAGGTAAACGTTGTTGCAGAGTCTTCAAATGACTGATCGCCAAAACATCTCCGGTGGGAGGCTGAGTAAATTTGTAGGCACCATGACTGGTGCCAATCGCAACCGCCAATGCATCGACTTGGGTGAGTTTGACAAACTCCACCGCTTCATCGGGATCAGTTAACAGCTGACTATGATCCAGTTTTCCCTCAGCACCATGACCGTCTTCTTCACCCATCATGCCCGTTTCCAGTGATCCCAGACAGCCAAGCTCGCCTTCTACTGAAACCCCACAAGCATGGGCCATTTCACTGACTTTACGAGTGACGTTCACGTTATAGTCAAAATCGGAAGGTGTTTTCATGTCTTCCAGCAACGATCCATCCATCATCACCGAGCTGAAACCGGATTGAATAGAACGTGCACAGATAGCGGGATTGGCCCCATGATCCTGATGCATGACTAAAGGAATATGCGGATAAGCTTCAATTGCTGCCAGAATAAGATGTCTGAGAAACGGTTCCCCAGCATAGTCTCGCGCACCGGCACTGCCTTGCATAATCACCGGGCTATCAACAGCATCAGCAGCCTGCATAATGGCATGTACCTGTTCCATATTGCTGACATTGAATGCAGGTATGGCGAATTGGTACTCTGCTGCATAATCCAGTAATTGTCGCATTGAAACTAATGCCATTTGCTACTCTCCGGTTAAAGCGGTTTATTCAGTTTGATTTGCCTGGGTTCTCGGTTCCACCAGTTCGCCAACGCGTACAATTTTTATCGCATTGGTGCTGCCTTGAGCTTCGAGATCGCCTTTGGTGATGATTACTATATCACCATCGTTCACCACACCGCGCCGTTGCAATTCTTCAATGACTTCTTTGTTTAAGGCGGCATGATCAGTATGTTCCACAACAAAACTGACTGGATACACCCCACGATATAATGTCACCCTGCGTCTTGTTGCCACATGTGGCGTTAACGCAAAAATCGGGATACCTGAGCTGACGCGTGACATCCATAACGTTGATGAACCGGATTCAGTTAAAGCAGCAATCGCTTTAACATTAAGATGATTCGCTGTGTACATAGCCGCCATGGCGATGGCTTCATCTATCCGTTGAAATTCTGAATCCATCCGATGCCGTGAAACCCGTATTTCACGCTGCTGTTCTGCCTGCAGGCAGATACGATCCATAGCTTCGATTACTTTGACCGGAAAATGCCCAACCGCGGTTTCTCCGGACAGCATCACAGCATCAGTGCCATCCAATACCGCATTGGCGACATCGAAAACTTCAGCACGGGTTGGAATGGGGCTGAGAATCATCGACTCCATCATCTGGGTTGCCGTAATGGTCAGCTTGTTCATACGCCTGGCTTTGGCAATTAATTGTTTTTGAATGGGAGGCAATGCTGCATCCCCCATTTCGACACCCAAATCACCGCGGGCGACCATAAGGCCTTCTGAAGCTTCAATAATGGCATCAATATCATCTAGCGCTTCCGCGCGTTCGATTTTGGCAATAATGCCACCGTAACCACCAGCTTCTCGCAGTAAATGACGCGCCAAATGAATGTCATCGGCACATCGGGGAAAAGAGATGGCTAAATAGTCTGCCTGCATATCGGCAGCGGTTTGTATATCTGCCATATCTTTCGGGGTCAGGGCTGAAGCAGACAAACCGCCTCCCAGACGGTTGATCCCTTTGTTATCTGTCAGCATTCCGCCAACCGTCACACGGCAATGAATTTGCTGGTCAATGACCGAGTCAACCCACAAGACAATGCGGCCGTCATCAAGCAACAAGGTATCACCGCGTTTTACATCCTGAGGCAGAGCTTTATAGTCGACTCCAACTCGATTGTTGTCGCCGACATCATCCGCTAAGTCAGCATCGAGGATAAACATTTCATTTTCAACCAGTTTTACACCGGCATGCTTAAACCGCGCAATGCGAATTTTGGGCCCTTGCAAATCCACCAGCACACCGACTTGACGACCGAAGGCTCTGGCACGATTACGTACCCGTTCCGCCATCTCGATATGTGATTGAGCAGATCCATGCGAAAAATTTAGCCGGACTACATCCATACCGGCCGATATCATCGCGTCAAGAACAGCAGGATCTTTTGTCGCGGGGCCTAAGGTTGCAACAATTTTCGTTCTTCGACGGGCAGACATATTAAATACTCATTGATTACTCGCGGGCACGTTGCTCAAGAATGTCCACTGCTGGTAATTTGTTACCTTCAAGAAATTCCAGAAAAGCACCACCACCAGTAGAAATATAAGAAATATCATCACAAACTTTGTATTTCGACACTGCCGCTAAGGTGTCACCGCCACCTGCGATAGAAAACGCCTTGGATTCAGCGATTGCCATCGCTATTTCCTTGGTGCCTTCACTGAATTGGCTGAATTCAAACACACCCAGCGGTCCGTTCCATACTACCGTACCAGCGTTTTTAATAATTTCAACCAACTCTGCAGCAGATTTAGGACCGATATCAAAAATCATATCCTCGTCAGTCACCTTATCAACGGCTTTTAATTCTGCTTCGGCATTTTCCGCAAAAAATTTGCCGCAAACCACGTCTTTCGGTACCGGAATATTGCCACCCCGGCTAATGGCATCTGCAGACAACCTTTTACAGGTATCGATTAAGTCAGGTTCGTATAAAGATTTACCGACATTATGGCCAGCCGCGGCAATAAAGGTATTGGCAATCCCTCCTCCAACAATCAATTGATCGACTTTTTTCGACAGTGTTTCCAGCACGGTAAGCTTGGTAGAAACTTTGGAACCGCCGACGATGGCGACCAACGGTCGGGCTGGGTTATCCAGTGCTTTTGATAATGCATCCAATTCTGCTGACAGCAAAGGTCCTGCACAGGCAATACCCGCATATTTGGCAATACCGTGAGTAGAAGCATGTGCTCGATGCGCTGTACCAAAGGCATCCATTACAAAAACATCACACATTTTGGCCATACGTTTTGCCAGTGCATCATCATTGGCTTTTTCGCCGATATTGAAACGCACGTTTTCGCAGAGCACGACCTCACCCACTTCCACCGGAATAAATTCGGGCTCCAGCCAGTTTTGTTCCAGACGAACCGGCATTTCCAGTAAGGCAGAAAGAAAATTGGCAACAGGTGCTAATGAGTATTTATGCTCGTATTCACCTTCGGTCGGCCGTCCAAGGTGCGACATGATCATCACTTTTGCACCTTTCTCCAATGCCAGTTTAATGGTCTGCAACGAGGCGAGGATACGGGTGCCATCTGCCACAACGCCAGACTTGAGTGGAACATTCAAATCTTGCCTTATTAGCACGCGTTTTCCTGCCAAATCCAAATCGGCCATTTTTATTACTGACATAAAGTGTTGCCCTCTAGTAGGTAATTTTTGTGAACTAGTTCTGATTATAGCCTTCGCGTTGCATAAAAAAAGGCTTCCTTTGCAGGAAGCCTTGAATTAGCTTTTGAAAAGGCTAAAAAAAATGTTTATCCAGCTACATGCTCAACCAGACGCATCATATTGCAGGTATAGCCATATTCATTGTCATACCAGGCCACGACTTTGACAAAGGTGCTATCCAAAGCGATTCCGGCTCCCGCATCAAAGTTTGATGGTGCAGTATGGCCACGGAAATCGGTAGATACTACATTCTCTTCGGTATAGCCCAACACGCCTTTCAATTCACCTTCTGCAGCGGTTTTCATGGCTGCGCAAATTGCTTCGTAACTGGCTTCGTTATTCAATTCAACGGTCAAATCAACCACTGATACATCAGATGTGGGTACGCGAAATGCCATACCTGTCAATTTGCCATTTAATTCAGGTAGCACCTTACCGACTGCTTTTGCTGCACCGGTAGATGAAGGGATAATATTTTCGAGAATACCGCGACCACCGCGCCAGTCTTTCATGGACGGTCCATCAACGGTTTTTTGTGTAGCTGTTGCGGCATGTACCGTAGTCATCAGACCACGCTTGATACCAAAGCTGTCATGCAGCACTTTGGCAACCGGTGCCAATGCATTGGTGGTACAGGAAGCGGCTGAAACAATCGCTTCACCCGCATAAGATTGATGGTTCACCCCATAGACAAACATTGGTGTGTGATCTTTGGAAGGTGCAGACTGCACTACTTTTTTAGCGCCGGCATCAATATGCGCCTGGCATGATTCTTCGGTCAGGAAAAAACCGGTGCATTCGATAATCAAATCTGCGCCAACTTCATCCCATTTCAAATCAGCAGGATTACGTTCAGCAGTAACACGAATGGTCTTACCATTCACCACCAGATGTCCGTCTTTGACATCGACGTCACCATCAAAGCGGCCGTGAACAGAGTCATACTTGAGCATATATGCCAGATACTCCGGATCCAGCAAATCGTTAATTGCCACAATTTCTATCTCAGGAAAATCTTTTGCTGCAGCGCGAAATGCCATGCGACCGATACGACCAAAACCATTAATACCTACTTTGATAGCCATTCTATTTCCTTTGAATCATTTTGATATTGTGTCTCAGAACTGAAATCTTAATTAAAACTGCAGTTATCAGACAAACAGACGATTAAATTATTTAGAAAAATGGCCAGTAGATGGATATCTACCGGCCATTTCCTTTTAGCTCGCTAAAAACAGCTCTTTATTACAGAACTGATTTAACAGTTTTAACTACGTTTTCGACTGTAAAGCCGAAGTGTTTCATCAAAACACCACCTGGCGCTGATTCACCGAAGGTATCGATACCAACAGTGCCACCTTCCAGACCAACATATTTACGCCAGAAGTCCGTTACACCGGCTTCAACAGAAACACGTTTTACGCCAGGAGTCAGGATGCTGTCTTTGTAAGCTTGATCTTGACGATCAAAGACGTTGGTTGAAGGCATAGAAACAACGCGAGCGTTGATACCTTCTTCTGCCAATGCTTCCTGAGCTTTAGCAGCCAGATCAACTTCTGAACCAGTTGCAATCAGGATCACATCCGCTTTGCCGCCTTTCGCTTCAGACAGAACGTAAGCACCTTTACGGATAGCATCAAAGTCAGACGCTTCATGTTTACGGCCTGGGATACCTTGACGGCTCAGAACCAAGCTAGTCGGGCCATCCATGCGCTCAACAGCACATGTCCAGGCTACCGCAACTTCAACTGAATCCGCAGGACGCCATACATCCATATTTGGAATGTAACGCAGACCAGCAGTGTTTTCGATTGGTTGGTGAGTAGGACCATCTTCACCCTGACCGATTGAGTCATGTGTCAACACAGCGATAGTGCGTTGTTTCATCAACGCAGCCATACGCAGAGCTGATTTTGCATAGTCAGAGAACATGTGGAAGGTACCGCCGAATGGCAGCAAACCACCATGCAATGCCATACCATTCATGATCGCGTACATACCGAATTCACGAACACCGTATGAAATGTAGTTGCCTGGCTCTTTACCAGAAACATGTTTGAAGCTTGAGCAGCTTGTCAGGTTTGAACCAGTCAAGTCAGCTGAACCACCCAGGAATTCAGGCAGAACCGGTGCCAAAGCAGCGATCGCTTTTTGTGAAGCTTGACGTGAAGCCAGGCTTTCCGCTTTTTCATTGGTTTCTGCAATGAAAGCATCAGTAGCTTGTTTCCAGTTAGCAGGTAATTCACCGGCCATACGGCGTTTGAATTCAGCAGCCAATTCTGGATATTCTTTTTCATAAGCTGCAAATTTTTCATTCCATGCAGCTTCTGCAGCATCGCCTTTATCTTTTGCGTTCCAGCCAGCATAAACATCTTCTGGAATAACAAATGGTTCGTATTCCCAACCCAATTCTTTACGAGTCAGTGCAACTTCTTCTTCACCCAAAGCTGCGCCATGGCAATCATGGCTTGCAGATTTGTTTGGTGAACCGAAACCGATAATGGTTTTACAACAGATCAAAGACGGTCTATCAGTGACTTTTTTCGCTTCTACAATCGCTTTGTTGATTGCATCAGCATCGTGACCATCAACAGATTGAACGTGCCAGCCGTAAGCTTCAAAACGCTTGACCGTATCATCGGTGTACCAGCCATCAATATGACCGTCGATAGAGATGTTGTTGTCATCCCAGAATGCAATCAGGTTACCGAGGCCCCAAGTACCAGCCAAAGCACAGGCTTCATGAGAAACACCTTCCATCAAACAGCCATCGCCCATAAAGACGTAGGTGTGGTGGTTAACGATGTCATGACCTGGCTTGTTGAATTGGTCAGCCATCAGTTTTTCAGCCATCGCAAAACCAACACCGTTGGTAATACCTTGACCTAATGGACCAGTTGTCGTTTCTACACCTGGCGCATAACCATATTCAGGGTGACCCGCACATTGTGAATGCAGTTGACGGAATGTTTTCAGGGAATCCATCGGCAAATCATAGCCGCTCAAATGCAGCAATGAATAAATCAGCATAGAGCCGTGGCCATTAGACAAAATGAAACGATCACGATCAGCCCATTTCGGGTTGTTCGGGTTGTGTTTCATGTGGTCATTCCACAATACTTCAGCGATATCCGCCATACCCATAGGGGCACCCGGATGGCCGGAATTCGCTTTTTGCACTGCATCCATACTTAACGCACGGATTGCATTTGCTAAATGTCTACGTGTAGCCATT
>NZ_JAUSCC010000042.1 GCF_030651745.1 Methylophaga sp. | reverse complement strand
AGCCAGAACCAGAGCTTACTGATACCCACGTTTCCATTTTTCATGCGTTATTTGCCTATATCTCTGTAGATGTGCGTTATTTTTGTTTATTGTTTTGCTCAGACTGACAGCTTATGTAATTGCTGTCAGTAGATTTCTACTCAAATTTAGCTTCACGACATGACAGTTGCAAATGTAGGTTGGTTCTTTATCGCCGCTAAAATTCTATGTAAATGAATCAGCCTTTCATGTTGCGAAGCACATAGTGAATTTCTGCCAGGTTTCTCTCTACGCTTTGTGTGCCCGCCTCTATTGCTTCAGCTGCACGGAAAAACTCCAATAAACCTATCTGTGATAAACGTGGCTGCAATACGACATCTGGCGGATCTCCGGCCATGCGGCTGCGGGTAATTCTATCCTGAGTTATATTGACCGATGCAGCGATTGCCGCAAACATATCGGGCACATCTTCTTTAACTGTTTTATCTTCAGCAAAAAAATTCCCAGCGTAGTTAGTAATAAATTCACTGATACGATTGCCAAGCAAGCTGGAGCTTTGATCGTTTTTAGCTATGGGAGGATTCTGATGTAAGTGTTTGCCTAAAATATCGCCATTTAAATTGACCGCAATCACAATATCCGCACCTAATGCACGACAGACTGAAACTGGTACAGGATTGACCAGCCCGCCATCAATTAACCAGCGATTATGATGTTTTATCGCCGGAAACAGCCCTGGCAGAGAGATAGATGACCAGACAGCTTCCAGCAATTTTCCTTCAGTATTCCAAACCTCCTGACCTGAATGAAGATCTGTTGCCACACTGGCATAGCGCTGAGCTAACGATTCAATTAATAATGTTTCTTCTGCAACATACAGATTTAAAAACTCATGCAGTTTATCTTTGTTGACCACGCCATTGAATGGAAAGCCAATTTTAAAAAAACGAGCCGTTTCAAGTTTGGTCAGTTTAAGTAATCGCTGTTGCAATTCCGGTAATTTATGACTGACATAAGCTGCGCCGACTAAGGCCCCGATAGATGTCCCTACCACCACATCGGGCTTAATTCCAGCGTTTACCAGTGAATTTATCACGCCTATATGTGCCCAGCCACGCGCAGCACCACTACCCAAAGCCAAACCAATTTTTAGGGAATCTTTCATTTATTTTCTATATCCGTAAAGTTAATATCAACGTTAACTTAATGAAAGAATTAAAGTTATAAACAAATTAGCCGATATGTTTTGTGAGCTCGTGTAAAGCTAGGTCGACACAATGGATATATCACGAATTTATCATAACAATTTTTTGATCACATACAGCACTCAACCAGTCAATCCTGGACAACCGACTGCGGATAAAACCCAGCCGTCTATTCAGGAAGAACGGCGGCAACGTCGTGAACGTCGTAAACGTAAACAAAAAACGTTGATTGAAAGACGGGTTTCTTCAGAACGTCGTGGCCCCGCATTTGATGCGAAAGCCTGACTTCACAATTTTTTCAGCAGCTTTCGATCAAACAAACCCCACCTTCCGGTTTTAACTGCTCCACGGCGAATACCGTTTACCGGGGCAATATAAAATAAATCACCGTTCTGTCCCAGTAACTGCTGTCTGACACCACTCGCCTTGGCAATTTTGGCATTCGCTTTCATATGCATCAATTCACCATGAACCGGGATAGCGCATTGTGGTTGTACCCATTGATACATGGTTTTCAGCTCTTCACTGGCGGGATGTCCCGAGGCGTGTATCGGTAAAGCACTGTTATCAATATCAATCACGTCTACTTGCATGGCTTTAAGCCGTTCTATCAATGTGCTTATTGCTAATTCATTACCGGGAATGACTTTAGAACTGAAAATAACGGTATCACCAGGCGATAATTGCAAATCACGAAAACTGTTCTGGCTCAGGCGATTTAATGCCGTACGAGGCTCGCCCTGGCTGCCGGTTGCTACCAATAGAACAGTGTGTGCTGGCAGGTAACCCAAGTGTGCTGAATCTACAGATGTTTTCACACTGGTCCACAAACCTACATTTTTGGCAGCCGATACTGTATTGATTAACGAGCGGCCGAGTAAACCTAAGTGTCGGCCGGTTTCTTCAGCAATTCTTGCCAAAGTATGCAAACGAGCAATATTACTGCCAAAACAGGCGACCACTACTCTGCCCTTGGCATGTTCAACATGAAATTTCAGGCCTTTGTATAGATTGGCTTCTGATTCGGACCAGCCCTGAACATTGGCATTGGTGGAGTCACAAACCATCGCATCAACCTGATATTCAGCCAGCTTTTGAAACGCGCTGGCATCGTAGGTCTTACCAACCACTGGGGCTTTATCAAGCTTCCAGTCTGCGGTATGAAATACCTTAGCAACCGGCGTGCTGATTAATAATGCATAAGGTTCTGGAATAGAATGTGTCAGGCGTAGCCATTCAACATGAAATACGCCGATCTGTCGTTTGGCATCCGCTTCGACGATGATTACCGGTACTTTGTCAGCAATACCCTGCTCGACTAATTTACGGCGTAGCATTTCGGCGGTAAATGCGGTGGTATACACCGGACAGCGGAAATATTCCCAAAGATAGGGCACGGCGCCAATATGATCTTCGTGAGCGTGAGTAATGATAAGACCATCTAACTGTTGACGACGGTCAATCAGAAATTGCGGATCGGCCATCTGAATCGGTGGGTTTTGGCTATTAATCGGTTCACCAAACTCATCGACTTCCGCTTGAAAAGTAACCCCACAATCAACAATTAACCAGCGCCCGTTATGTCCATATACATTCAGGTTCATACCGATTTCACCGCAGCCTCCCAGCGGTAGGAACCAAAAATCATCTTTTCCAGGTGTCATCCAGACCTCTTAATTCAGGCTCCAGTTAGGAGTCAGTGTTCATTATTTTTCGGAGAAAAACGTGTTGTAATGTGACTGGTAATACTTTTCGCCAGTTCATCTTCACTGAAAAAAACTTTACCAATACCATCTTTAGTCAGCAATTGTGCTTCGGCTGCGTTGTAGGTTCGCAATACAATTTCGATACCCGGATTTAATTTGCGCGCGGTATCAGCCATTTGTCTTACATCAACCGGATCAGGTGTCGCAATAACCAGCATGGCAGCATTTGCAATATGTGCCTGAATTAATACTGCGGGTTCGGCTGCATTACCGGCAACAGCGGCTATACCTTGTTTACGTAATGCTTTGACCTGTTCGCGGTTTTGTTCTGCAACCACAAATGGAATATCCCGAGCCTTCAGTGCTTCTGCAACCCGACTGCCAACCCGACCAAATCCGACCAGTACCACTTGTCCTTTAAGAAATTTACTCTCCGTAGACATCGGCAATTCCGCAAATGGCTCCTGTCGACGTTCGAGCCTGCGGGCCAGAAATGAACGCATCAATATCCATTTACGCAGTGGATTCACCACCGAGAATAACAATGGATTCAATGCTATCGAAATAATAGCCCCGGCCAAAACCAGGTTCATTCCCTCTTGAGGTAATAACCCAAGAGTCAGTCCTAAACCGGCAAGAATAAAAGAGAACTCACCAATTTGTGCCAGACTGGCTGCCACCGTTAATGCTGTATTTAGCGGATAACGAAACGCCAAGGTTATCGCCATTGCTGCCATGGATTTACCGATGATGATAATACCGACCACAGCCAAAACATGCAGTGGTTCATCAATCAGAATCGTCGGGTCAAACAACATACCGACAGCCACGAAAAACAACACCGAGAATGCATCACGTAATGGTAATGACTCCTGCGCTGCCCGATGACTGAATTCCGACTCACGCATCATCATGCCAGCAAAAAAAGCGCCTAAGGCAAACGACACGCTGAATAGTAAAGCCGCACCGTAAGCGATGCTGATGGCGGCGGTGATAGTTGCCAAAGTAAATAATTCACGAGAGCCGGTTCCTGCTACCTGCCAAAGGATCCATGGAAAAAGTCGACGACCGACAATTAACATCACCGCGACAAATGCTGTGACCTGTAACAGTATTTGACTGATCGTTTGCCACAGTGGCGCATCTGAAACGCCTGTTTCGCTGGAGCCTAAAATCCCTGCCAATGCCGGAAGTAATACCAACATTAAAACTGTGGCTAAGTCTTCGACAATCAGCCAACCAACCGCAATACGCCCGTTTATTGTTTCCAGTAAGCCTTGGGACTCCAGAGCTTTTAACAACACCACCGTACTGGCACAGGATAATGACAGCCCCAGCACCAATCCCTCACCAAAGGTCCATCCCCAACTCATGGCAAGCATGGTGCCAAGTAAAGTGGCAATAGACATTTGCACAATGGCACCCGGAAGTGCAATACGCTTAACGGCCATCAAGTCCTTGAGCGAGAAATGCAAACCCACGCCGAACATCAACAACATCACACCAATTTCTGATAATTGAATGGCGATATCGACATCAGCATGAAAACCGGGGGTGCTGGGACCGATAATAATACCGGCCAGCAAATACCCCACCAAAGCCGGGATATTAATTTTTTCAGCAATAAAGCCCAACACCAGTGCCAGAGCAAAGCCGGCAGCAATTGTGCTGATAAGGGGGACGTGGTGCTCCATAAGTCTCAGCCTTTTTCCATAAATACACTGATTAAACTCTGTACACCCACTGCGGTTTACAGGCCATCCTTTTACAGTGTTTTACCGCTCAAATTCTTAAAACACAAGCTGTTTTCAATATGGCTTTTGCCCTGTTACTCTGGGTCAAATGAGGCCTTATGCGTAAAGGAAATATGTGAGTTAAATCAACAATGCTATACTACGCGGCTGTTTACAGTTGAATACGTTTCAAGCTTTTAACGACCCAAATCAATTAGAGGCAAACTGATGGAAGACACCACCCTTATGTCAGAAGGATTCACGCTCATGCTGACCGGCATGGGTTTTGTATTTGTATTTCTGACCGTGTTAGTTCTTGTGACCACACTGATGTCGTGGATAATTACCCGCTACGAAAAGAGTGTCGGCGTCCTCCCCGCTGATGGCATACCAGCTCCAACTGCCGTACTCGGTCAACCTACTACCAATAACAAAAACTCATCTCAACCCTCCCAAGATCACGCACTACTCACGGTTTTATCCAGCGCCGTACATAAATACCGAAATAAAAAAAACAAGTGACGCCAAGTCACCATACAACTAAGTTTAATCACAAGGCCAGAATATGACCGAAGCAAAAAAAACTCTTGGCATCACCGATGTTGTTCTCCGTGATGCTCATCAATCATTATTTGCGACACGACTGCGTTTAGATGACATGCTGCCGATTGCCGACAAACTAGATCAAGTCGGCTTCTGGTCAGTTGAAAGCTGGGGCGGCGCAACGTTTGACGCCTGTATTCGTTATCTTGGTGAAGATCCCTGGCACCGTATTCGCAGCTTGAAAGCGGCTATGCCGAATACACCCCAACAAATGCTGCTGCGTGGCCAGAATTTGCTCGGTTATCGTCATTATGCTGATGATGTGGTACGTAAGTTTGTGGAAAGAGCCTGTATTAATGGCGTTGATGTATTCCGCGTCTTTGATGCGATGAATGATCCACGCAATCTCGAAGTCGCCATTAAAGCCGTGTTAGAAAATGATAAACACGCACAAGGCACCATGGCCTATACCATCAGCCCGGTTCATGATTTACAGATGTGGCTAGACATGGCAAAACGCATCGAAGATATGGGCGCACATTCTTTATGTATCAAAGATATGGCTGGTTTGCTTAAGCCTTACAAAGCTTATGAACTTGTTAAAAGTCTTAAGCAAACCATTGATATCCCAATACATATGCAATCTCATGCTACGACTGGCTTGTCGACAGCAACCATTATGAAATGCGTTGAAGCCGGTATAGATAATGTAGATACCGCAATCTCTTCCATGTCGATGACCTATGGCCATTCTGCGACTGAATCGGTGGTTTCCATCTTTGAAGATACTGATCGCGACACCGGTTTAAATATCGAATTACTCGAAGAAATTGCCGCTTATTTTCGCGAAATTCGGAAAAAATATGCCAAGTTTGAGGGCAGCTTACGTGGAGTTGATTCACGAATCCTTGTGGCACAGGTTCCAGGCGGTATGCTGACCAATATGGAAAGCCAGTTGCGTGAACAAAATGCACTGGATCGTATGGATGAAGTGCTGCATGAAATTCCGCGGGTGCGTGAAGATCTCGGCTTTATTCCATTGGTGACCCCGACTTCGCAAATTGTTGGTACTCAGGCTGTCATCAACGTGTTGACCGGCGAGCGCTATAAATCCATCACAGAAGAAACGCAAGGTATCTTACGTGGAGAGTATGGTTCAGCACCTGCCCCATTTAATACTGAGCTGCAAAAACGCGTTTTGAATGGTGAAGAAGCCATCACTTGCAGACCAGCCGATCTGCTCGAAGATGAAATGGATAAACTGACCGCTGAGTTGGTTTCACTGGCAGATCAAGATGACTTCAAACTGGAAGAAGGTGAAAGACAGATTGATGATGTATTGACCTTTGCCCTGTTTAACCAGACAGCCATTAAATTCCTTAAAAATCGTGGCAACCCGGACGCTTTTGAGCCGTTGCCAACAGCTGAAGCAACTCACGCATCAACTGCTCCAGCTAAAGCAGCTGGCGCACCTGAAACGTACACCATCACCGTTAATGGCCAACAGTATGTAGTTGAAGTCAACGAAGGTGGTGATATCAGTCAGATCGACAGCTCACAAGCACCTCAAATGGTTCAAGCCGCTCCCCAACCTGCAGCCAATGAAGGTGCAGTGGTCAAAGCACCATTATCCGGCAATATATGGAAAATCATGGTAGCTCAAGGTCAAGCCGTGAATGAAGGTGATGTGATACTCATCCTTGAAGCGATGAAAATGGAAACACAGATCGTGGCAGAACATGCCGGTACTGTGACTGCTATCAATGTAAAACCTGGTGATACCGTCAAAGTTGGCGACGCACTGGTTTCAATCGCTTAAGGGTTAGTCGAATGGATAAGTTATTGCATCTATGGGAAGCCACTGGTTTTTATCAAATGCAGCTGGGTCAGGCTGTGATGATCCTGATCGGTATGTTGTTGCTCTATCTGGCTATCAAGAAAAATTTTGAACCGTTACTTTTGGTACCCATCGGCTTTGGTGGGGTATTGGCCAATATTCCAGGAGCTGGATTAGCAGAAGCTGGTGGTATTTTAGATTTGTTTTATACCGTTGGTATCGCCAGTGGTGCTTTCCCATTGATAATCTTCATGGGTGTAGGTGCAATGACAGACTTCGGTCCGTTATTGGCTAATCCAAAAACCCTGTTTCTGGGTGCAGCAGCACAGTTTGGTATTTTTGCGACACTGATGGGTGCGGTTTTACTCTCGACCTTCGGTATTTTTGATTTTAGCCTCGCTGATGCTGCAGCTATAGGTATCATTGGCGGGGCTGATGGTCCGACGTCAATATATGTTGCCAGTAAGCTTGCTCCGGAATTATTGGGTGCGATTGCTGTTGCATCGTATTCCTACATGGCCCTGGTGCCGTTAATCCAACCTCCTATCATGCGTGCGCTGACCAACGAAAAAGAACGCAAGATCCGTATGCATCAGCAAAGACATGTTTCACAACGTGAAAAAATTGTCTTCCCGTTGGTATTGCTGATTCTGGTTGCCCTGTTCCTGCCTGATGCGGCTCCGTTACTGGGAATGTTCTGTTTTGGTAATTTGATGAAAGAATGTGCGGTGGTGGATCGTCTGAGCAACACTACGCAGAACTCATTAATTAACACTGTTACGATTTTCCTTGGCTTAGCTGTTGGTTCACGATTAAGTGCCGATAGCTTTTTGAATCACATGACTCTGGGTATTTTGGTATTAGGTATGGTGGCCTTTTCGATTGGTACCGCATCAGGTGTCATTATGGCGAAAATCCTGAACAAATTGACCAAGGAGCCGATTAATCCATTGATTGGTTCCGCAGGTGTCTCCGCTGTGCCGATGGCAGCGCGGGTTTCAAATAAACTGGGATTGGAAGCGGATAAACATAACTTCCTGTTAATGCACGCTATGGGGCCGAATGTGGCCGGTGTTATTGGCTCGGCAGTTGCAGCAGGTATTCTGATTAATTACGTTGCCAGCTGATGTTTTTGCTCCCTGAAACTGTCGGTTTCAGGGAGCAATTTGTTTACCTTTCACCATTCTGACTCCCGCAATCTGATTACCAAAGCCTCTTATCTCACAGGCATAACCGCTAAAAGAAGCGTGAGACTCAACCAGTCCCAACCATTTTTCACCCGGAGCTTGAGCGCCACTCATTCTGCTAAAGCCGAGTCCGGCATCCTTCAGGTTTGATACGGTATCGTTATAGGACATACCGGGTTTGATTTGCTGGCAGGCAGATTTAATCTTATCGGTTTCCCACACATAATAGAGCGGGTATAACATTACCAGCACAATTGAAAATTGCAGCAGCTTTACAAGGGTCTGTTGATATTTCATGGCTAAGTTTCCTTCCATCAAGCCATTTTCGAGTGAGTTGATTGTAGAGCTATTCATATTGCTAAAACGTGACCCATAGATTGTTTTTCACTAAATAACAGGATCCCTAAATGTCCAAAGAAATCACTACCGTGCATATCACAAAAAGCCCGGTCGAATTGTTCAAAATTCTCAAATTTGAAGGCATCGCCAACAGTGGCGCCGAAGCGAAAAGTATCATTGCTGAGGGTCAGGTTAAGGTCAATGGCGTAGTAGAAACACGCAAGCGTAAACAAATGGTTGCCGGTGATATTTTTCAAATTGGTGAAGATAGCTGGCAATTAGTAGATTGACATAAAGCAGTTTTCATATATGATTTTTCATATATATGAATTTCCGAATATACTGGTTATGGATTTACTGAATTTTTATAAATGTCTGGCTGACGAAACACGTCTGCGTCTGGTATTGCTAATCGTTGACCAAAACGAACTATGTGTCTGTGAACTGATATCGGCTTTACAGATAAGTCAGCCAAAAATATCACGTCATCTGGCCTTACTCAGACAAAACGGTCTGTTGCTGGATCGACGCCAGGGCCAATGGGTTTATTACCGGCTCAATCCTGAACTGCCCGTATGGGCGACACAATCCATTGATGCAGCCCATCAAAGTAAGCCAAATTTTTTTAGAGATGACTTAGCGAAGTTACAGCGCTTGGGTAATTGCTGCTAAAAATTTTAAATCGAAATATATGGATAAACATATGTTATGACCACCACACCTCTCAAACTGTTATTTCTTTGCACTCATAACGCCTGTCGCAGTATTTTGGCTGAAGCCATTTGCCGACAGTTAGCCGGTGATAACTACATTGTTGCCAGTGCAGGTAGTCAGCCAGCCGGAAAAGTGTTTCCACAAACATTAATCAAGCTAACTGAACATGGTTACAACATTGATGATTTGTCCAGCAAATCCTGTGAAGCGTTGAGTGACTATCATCCTGATATTGTGATCACTGTCTGCGATCAGGCTGCTGGTGAGAGCTGCCCTGTTTGGTTCGGCAAAGCCGTCAAAGGACATTGGAGTTTGTCCGATGCTTCCAAAATTGCCGATCCAATCGAGCGAGATCAATGTTTTGATGGCTTAATTCAACTGCTTGAATCGCGCTGTGCTGCTTTGTTGGCATTACCGTTGGCAGAACTGGACATCGCTGAACTTAGTGCTGAATTAAAACGTATTGGAGCCATGAACTGATGGGCATATTTGAACGTTATTTATCTGTTTGGGTTGGACTGAGCATTCTGGTTGGCATGTTTTTCGGCAATCTGTTTCCGGACATATTCAATCTGATTGCCGATCTTGAATTTGCTCATGTGAATCTGCTGATTGCGATCTTTATCTGGTTAATGATTTATCCGATGATGGTGCAGGTGGATTTCACAGCCATTAAAGATGTCGGCAAACGTCCCCAAGGCATCTGGTTAACGCTGGTCATTAACTGGCTGATCAAACCATTCACTATGGCCGCATTAGGCTGGTTATTTTTTAAAGTATTTTTTGCCGGCTGGGTCGATCCACAATCGGCTGATGAATATATTGCCGGCATGATTTTACTCGGTGTGGCACCTTGTACGGCAATGGTGTTTGTCTGGAGCCAACTGGTCAAAGGCGATGCCAATTACACCTTGGTTCAAGTGTCACTCAATGACATCATCATGATTTTTGCTTTTGCGCCGATAGCAGCATTTTTACTTGGTATTACCGACTTAACGGTACCTTGGGAAACCTTGCTGATCTCAGTGGTGTTATATGTATTATTACCACTAATAGCAGGCTTTTTTACACGCCAACATATTATCAAATCCAAAGGTTTACCAGCCCTTAACAGTTTTTTAAGTCATATCAAACCCTGGTCAATTATGGGGTTACTGGCAACGGTCATTTTACTGTTTGGTTTTCAGGCTGAAACCATTCTGCAACAACCTTTTATTATCGTGCTGATTGCTATCCCTCTGTTAATTCAAACTTATGGGATTTTTGCTTTGGGATACCTTGCAGCTGTCAGAATGCGTCTGCAGCATGATGTTGCTGCACCAGCATGTTTAATCGGTACCTCAAACTTTTTTGAAATGGCCGTTGCGGTTGCCATTTCATTATTTGGACTGCATTCAGGTGCTGCGCTGGCGACGGTAGTTGGTGTATTGGTGGAAGTGCCAGTGATGCTGACATTAGTTTATTTCGCCAACCGTACGCGGCATTGGTTTCCTAATAAAGAGAATTTATCATGACAATCAAAGTAGGTATCAACGGTTTTGGCCGGATTGGACGTTTGTGTTTACGGGCTGCATGGGACTGGCCGGAAATTGAGTTTGTACAATTAAATGATCCCGCAGGTGATGCCGAAACCCACGCGCATCTATTAAATTTTGATTCGGTGCATGGCCGCTGGGCTCACCACGCTGAAGCCAATGGCAATACCATTACGGTTGGCGATAAAACTCTTGTGATAACAGCGAATAAAGTCATCGATGACACCGACTGGTCAGCTTGTGATGTGGTGATAGAAGCATCCGGCAAAATGCGTGATAGCGCAGTGTTGCAGGCCTACCTGGATCAAGGTGTAAAACGCGTGGTAGTGACGGCACCGGTCAAACAGGCTGGTATTTTAAACGTGGTGATGGGTGTGAACGATGACTTATATGATGCCGATACGCATCAAATTGTGACTGCCGCCTCCTGTACTACTAACTGCCTGGCTCCTGTGGTTAAAGTTATTCATCAAGCTCTGGGCATCAAACACGGCATGATTACCACGATTCATGATTTGACTAACACTCAGTCAATTATGGATACGCCACATAAGGATCTTCGCCGTGCTCGTATGTCAGGTACGAATTTGATACCGACAACAACTGGCAGTGCCACCGCCATTACCGAGATTTTTCCTGAACTCAAAGGCCGTTTAAATGGCCACGCAGTACGTGTGCCGTTAGCCAATGCTTCATTAACTGATTGTGTGTTTGAAGTTGAGCGGGCAACCTCGGTTGAGGAAGTTAATGCATTATTAAAAGCGGCAGCAGAAAATGAATTAACCGGTATTTTGGGCTTTGAAGAAAAGCCATTGGTTTCCAGTGATTATCGTGGCGATCCGCGTTCCAGCATTATTGATGCGCTGTCGACCATGGTGACTAATGAAACACAGGTGAAAATTTATGCCTGGTATGACAATGAATGGGGTTACAGCATGCGCACCATGGAACTGGTTCGTAAAGTTGGCTTAAGCTGAGTTATCTGGCCCGTCGAAAGGTCAGGTTATAACGATATGGCCCGGTCAAGGGATGTTGGCCGGGCTTTAACGTTAATACACCATGGTAATAACGTCGTGCCGCCCTGCCCCAGACAATTACATCACCGTGATGTAATGGAATTCGCTGAACAGGATCATTTCTTTTTGGACCGCCAAACTGAAACACGATAGGCAAACCCAGTGAAACCGACACTATTGGCTGAGAAAAATCTTTTTCATCCCTATCCTGATGCAAGCCCATTTTAGCTCCCACCTCATAACGATTGATCAAACAGACATCGGCATTTAAAGCTTCAAAGCCAGCCAGGGCTGCTGCATTTTTGGCAAGCTTTTCAAAACTTGCTGGCATTGCTGGCCAGGCGTTTTGAGTTTGCGGATCTATTTCACTGTAACGATAACCCTGCCTGTCACTATGCCATCCCACATCACCACAATTTGTGATCGCAGCCGACATAGAGAAACCGCCCGGTGTCAGCATCTTGCGAAAAGGCGACTGTGCTGAAATAACTTCAAGCGTTTTGAGTAATTGAGGTGCAGCTTCCAAAGCAAAGCTTCTTAACAGAAACACATCCGGCAGGATCTGTTCACATTGAGGTGGATTTGCATCAGCAAATAAATCCGCTGTGTTCATTTTGTCAGAGTCATGCTCTCACGACGCAGCAGGGCTTTTTTAATCTCAACACCCCAGCGATATCCGGAAAGCGAACCATCCTTGCGAATCACCCGATGGCACGGAATGATAACAGCGATATTATTCGCTCCACAGGCACTGGCAATGGCTCTCACTGCACCAGGATTTTGCAGTTTCTCAGCAATATCGCTATAGCAAACCGTTGTCCCAGTGGGGATATCACGCAAGGCTTGCCAGACTTGTTGTTGGAATGCCGTGCCGCGTTGATCCAGCTTAAAATCAATGTTTTTCTGCGGATTGTGAATCTTTTCAATTACCTTAGAAAGGGTATTCTTGACCCCATTTCCACCATCCATACATTTTGCATCCGAAAATTGATGCTGCAGACTTGCCATCATCTCTTTGGGAGATTTACCCAAATACACAGCACAAATTCCACTGGCAGACTCTGCAACAAGCACGTGTCCTGCATGGCTGATACCAATAGCAAAATAGATGCTTTCTGTTGTTGGAGCAACGACTCTCAATTCACTGGTCACCATTGACTGTCCTCTGTTCACGTTGCGTTCACCTTACAATTGCTAATTTACATTCTACATCGCATTTGCTTGTCAGTTTAACTGTAGGGAATTTGCCGATGCACACTGTTTAAAATTGGATTAAGCTGTGATTAACATGGGAATTATTCCTGGACACAACTATGAAACTAAAATTAATTTTGCTGCTTTTTTGTACACCGCTATTAGCAAATGCGGGGGCTATTTCCCAACTTGGTACTGGCGATCCGCTAAAGCTGGTTTATCAGGAAATGCTTTACCAATACCAGGTAGGGCTGGAATTGCATCAACAATACGACTTCAAGCAGCCGATTGATGTGATGCAGTGCAAAAATCAACATGGATATATTCAAACACGTGCTCGATCTATGGTGGGCACTGCCAATCAGGTAGAAGAAGAAATCCGCAGTGAAGTGATTGATGCGGCATGGTTCGCATTAAATTGCTCACGATGCGGTAGCCCGGCGGATAGTTGCGATGCCGTGCCGGAAAAACTGGAATTCATCAAATCCCAGCTCGAAGCCAAACAAAAAGCCAAATCTGAGCAGCAATAATTTTATGTCGATCTCGGTGCTCTATATTTTGTGATTTCACAAATCGACTGTCGTTAAATTTTGCTTTTAAAACAGGTTATTAATAACGCTATCCACTTAAACTTGCCGCGTTTAATTGATGCATTTTCACTGTTTTAATGGCGCTACTTTTCTCTTCCATCCATAAAGGTCTTTGATGAATCAATCGCCAGATATTAATTTACTGTCACCTATCAAAATCGGTGATCTGACATTAAAAAACCGAATAGTAATGGCGCCATTAACCCGCAATAGAGCCGGCGAAGGCTTAGTCCCGACAGAAATGAATGCAACCTATTATCAGCAACGTGCTTCTGCCGGTTTAATCATCAGTGAAGGCTCACAAATTGCTGATGATGCCTTGGGTTATCCGATGACGCCCGGCATTCACTCAGAAGAACAAATTGTTGGATGGCGTAAAGTAACCGATGCAGTGCACAAAGAAGATGGTCTGATTTTTGTCCAGTTGTGGCATTGCGGCCGGGTTTCCCATAGCTCGATGTTGCCAAATGGTATGAAACCGCTCGCCCCCTCTGCGATTAAACCTGCAGGAGATGTAAATACCTACCAGGGCATGCAGCCATATGAAACACCACACACCATAGAAATCTCAGATATTCCGCGAATTATTGAACAATATCGTCACGCAGCATGTTGTGCTGTTGAGGCGGGTTTTGATGGTGTCGAAATTCATGCAGCTAATGGCTATCTGCTGGATCAATTTTTACGTGATGGTACTAACAAACGGGAAGACCAATATGGCGGCAGTCTTGAAAACCGTGCTCGTTTGATTATGGAAGTTACTGCTGCGGTCTGCGAAATTTGGGCTCCTAAAAAAGTTGGTATTCGCCTGTCACCATTACAGCCTTTTAATGACTTATATGATTCCAATCCTGAAGCGACTTTCAGCTATATGGTCAAATCACTTAATGAATTTGGTCTGGGTTATTTGCACATTACCGAGATGGGCGCAGAAGCCCCCGGAATAGCCGGCCCAGCATTTGATATCAGCATATTGCGTGATTTATGGGATGGTCTATATATGACGAATAGTGAATATAATCAGGATTCCGGAAATAAAGCGCTTCAACAAGGCAAAGTCGACCTGATTTCCTTTGGAAAATTATTTATTGCCAATCCGGATTTACCTGAACGGTTTGCTATAAATGCTGCACTTAACGAGCCGGATTCCAACAGTTTTTATGGTGGCGATGCAAAAGGTTATATTGATTATCCATTTCTCAAACAAGCATAAGTAACTTTTCGTTTGATAAAAAAACCGGCTTTTGCCGGTTTTTTTATGTCCCGTTTTTTAGTTTATAAAAAATGGAAAAAATATTCATTACCCCAATATAAGGTCCAGAAACGCTACGGGTATGCAATAATCATCCCTACAATTGTTCAGGGTTTAACATGGATTTTATCAATACTCTTTTTCTACTCGGTGGCCTGCTTATCACGCTAAGCATTCTTGGTAGCCGCCTCTCCTCAAAATTTGGCCTGCCATTATTAATCATCTTTCTAGCATTAGGCATGCTTGCTGGAGACGAGGGTATTTTAGGCATTGAGTTTAATGATTACTCCATGGCATTTCTGATAGGTCATCTCGCACTTGCTATGATTCTGCTCGATGGTGGTTTACGCACAAGGCTTAAAACCTTTCGGGTAGGCTTCAAACCGGCGATTTCTCTTGCGACATTAGGTGTGTTACTGACCAGTGGCAGTGTCGGTTTACTGTCCATGTGGGTGTTTGATCTGAGTTTATTTGAAGGATTATTGATCGGTGCCATCGTGGGTTCTACCGATGCGGCAGCAGTCTTTTCCATGCTCAGTGGTCGTGGTATTAACCTTAATGAGCGTGTTGGTGCCACGTTGGAGATCGAATCTGGTACCAACGACCCAATGGCTATTTTCCTGACCATTATGCTGGTAGAAATATTGGTTGGTGAAATCGGTACCCCACTCGAGACCATTTTGTTTTTTGTTCAGCAATTTGGCTTTGGTCTTATTATTGGCATTGGCGGCGGCTGGTTAATTGCCAGATTACTCAGCTGGCTGGATCTGGCACCTGGGCTCTATGCCCTGTTGGCACTGGCGCTTGGTTTTAGTGTATTTGGTCTTACCGGAGCGGTTGGCGGCAGTGGCTTTTTAGCGATTTATCTTTGTGGTTTGATGATTGGTAATCGGCCCGGACGGCATTTAAACTTTATTCTCCCGGTACACGATGGTCTGGCCTGGCTAAGCCAAATTGGTTTATTTTTAATCCTGGGATTGTTAGTGAATCCAAGTGAATTGCTGGAATACGCCCTGCCCGCTTTGGTGATTGCATTGGCATTGATTTTTGTTGCCAGACCACTTGCAGTATTACTGTCGGTCAAACCCTTTTTTCGCTTCCGCTGGCGCGAAGTCGGCTTTATCTCCTGGGTGGGATTACGCGGTGCAGTACCTATTGTATTGGCTATCTTTCCGGTGATTGGTGGTGTCGAGAATGCATCTTTATATTTCAACGTCGCCTTTGTGGTGGTATTACTGTCATTGTTAATTCAAGGCAGCACACTGTCGTTGATGGCACGATGGATGCGCGTTGAAATTCCGGTGGGTATCACACCAAACCATCGCGGTGCGTTGGGAATATTGCCGGAAAATGATTATGAGTTGTTTGTTTATCGTATTGAGAACGAACAATTGGATGGTCAACCGATTCGATTGATACGTTTCCCATCAGGTACGCTGATTTCAGCTTTGTTTCGTGATCATGTGATGTTGCATCCAAAGGGAAGTACAGAACTCAAGCTTAACGACACGATTTGTGTGATTAGTCGTAATGACGATCTGGATGCACTCAATCAGATCTTTAGCGGCCATTCCAAACTCAAGCAAAAAGAAGCGTTTTTCGGATCTTTCAATATTCGCGGTGATGCCTCACTGGAAGATGTCGCCAAGGCATATGGACTGGTTATCAGCTCTGCTCAACACGGCATGACTGTAGGTGATTTTATTGCTCGTCGAGTCGGTGGTCATCCCGTAGTGGGTGACGATGTGGACTGGCATGGCATTCACTGGGTGGTAAATGAAGTCGATGGCGACAAGATCGTTAAGGTCGGACTCCGATTATATTAATTACAAGGTAGCGTAAATTTCCAACACACCATTAATGACAAACTGTACCGCTATTACTGAGAGGATAATGCCGAAAATTCGAGTCACAATCTCCTTTCCGGTTTCGCCGAGATAACGTACCAGAAAATGTGAATACACCATGGCCAGATAACAGGATCCTGTCGTTAGAATAATCGCCAGAAATACCAGGATTAAATGTCCGGTTGATGGCGCTTCACTGGTTAAAATCATCACCGTCGCAATGGCACCCGGTCCGCTCATAAATGGGATAGCCAGCGGAATCACTGAAATATCTCTGGCAATCTTGCCGTCATTTCCGGGATCAGAAGCATTGCTGGTTTCACCTTCATCCAGCCCCTTACGGATCATGCTCATGGCAATACCAAATAAAATCAGGCCGCCGGCGATGCGAAAGGCTTCGATGGTAATGCCAAAGATTTTAAAAATCAGACCGCCGAGTAAGGCAAAGACAAAAAATACCGCTGTCGCAATCAGACTGGATCGTTTAGCTATGGCTTTACGTGTCGATTCCGTGGTGCGTGGCAGCAGTGATACAAACATAAACGCCGTAGTAAGTGGATTCACAATGACAAACAATGCGGCAATGGTGATGATCCAGTAATCGAATAACACAGATATATTCATCGTAAACCCATAAATATTAAAGGTGATATCCTCTCATAAATAATGATGCTAAACGACTGATCGCTTATTTCAATCGTGTTGTAGCAATTCAGATATGGTGACAAACCGGTAACCTTTTGCTTTGACAGCCTCAATAATCATCGGCAATGCTTGACGTGACGCTTCCCCGTTTTCATACATCACATGCAATAGGATGATTGAGCCGGGTTGAATATTCTCCAGCACATATTGCGTCATCGTATTTGGATCTTTTGGTAGTTTGGAGTTTTTTCTGGAATCAGGCCCGACACTCCACGAAATATTAAGACGGTTGGTACTGGCGAGATACCAAGGCAAAATCAGTAATTTTTTGGTGTATGGGGCACGAAAATGAATGTCTCCCTGATACCCCACGGCACGAATGGCTTCATCGGTTTTTTCAATTTCCTGACGAATAGTCGAAAGTGTTTTAAAAACCATTCGTGGATGAGTGTATGAATGGTTACCCAGTTCATGACCATGTTGAACGATACTTTTTGCCTGCTCTTTGAATCGATGGGTTTCCTGACCGACAACAAAAAACGTAGCTTTCACATCATACTCATTGAGGATTTTTAATACCTCATCGGTATATTGAATTGACGGTCCATCATCCAAGGTTAATGCAACCACTCTGTCATCGGTTGTCACTTGGCTGACAATTTTTCCAAACAACTGAAAGTCCCGCGAATTCATTACTTTAAAACCCAGAACTGCCATCACCATCAATGCGATTAAACTAAACGAAACAAAGGTTTTTATTTGCATAGCAGACCTTACTGTAGAACGGTACATGCCATATTGATAGACACCCCAGATAACCGTTTTGTTGGCACTTTCTGTATTGAACATTCACCACTATATAGTGATATTGCTGGCTTAAATTGAGGTACTGACGACTCTTCAGGTTAAACTAGGATCCCATAACAGATACATACTTTATCAGGAGTGAGCTTTTTGTTTCGTAATCGACTTTATCTGGCTTTTTTTCTGTTGCTGGTAATTACCCTGTTACAGGCCAGTCTTGCCGTGTGGGTATCAGGTGTAGCGAGTTACCATCTTGAACGGGGTCGCGTTGCCAATCAAATGCTCAATGAATTTATTGCATTGGGGGCTGATAAACAACGCTTGAAAGTCTGGCTGGCACAGGCGCTATTAACCAAAGAGTCTCCCATTGATCAACGGGATAATTATTTGCAGCAAATGTATGACCATCTGGCAAACATCAACACGCTGTTATTGCAGGATCAGAAACTCGCAAAATCACCCGAAGACTTCAATGCAATTAGTCAGCAGATGAAAACGCTGTCGATTCTCGAAACCAATGTCCAAGCGTTGCAGCGTAATCTGGAAGAGAAAGAAACCCAACCGCTGGCCGAAGCGGAATTATGGCGTTTATTGATTGAAACCTTTGATAACCTTGAAGGATTGGATTTAAAACATGTCATAGCCAATGCCATCAATCTGCAACGTGAACGATCCTCAACAGCTGAATATGCCGCCGCTGAAGCCCTAAAACATGTCAAATTTCTGGTAGTCGTCATGTTAATTTTCGGCAGTATCACTGCCATCGTATTGGCTCTTGTGTTATCGCGATCTTTATACCAACCCATCCAGCAGTTATTAAATGGAACCTCAGCGCTGGCCGAGGGTAATCTGAATTATCGGCTGCCTGAACAGGGTCATTCTGAATTCACCATGTTATCCCGGAGTTTTAACCAAATGGCTGCCGGTCTTGAACAAGCGATTAAAAAGGAAGAGAACCACTCCAAACTGGTTGAACAGGAAGTTGCCGAACGCACCAGACAATTACAGCATGCACTGGAACAGCTTCAGCACGCAGAACAGCAACAAAAACGTTTTCTGGCCGATGTCAGTCACGAACTGAGAACGCCTGCCACCGCGATTCGTGGTGAAGCTGAGATCTGTCTGCGCGGACAAGACAAAGAAGCCCAGATATACAAGGAAAGTCTGTTGCGTATTGTAGATACCGCCAATGATTTATCTAATCGAATTGATGATCTGTTAATGCTGG
Source organism: Methylophaga sp. (assembly GCF_030651745.1). The sequence goes on along the minus strand of NZ_JAUSCC010000042.1, from coordinate 24,772 downwards.
TGCGCGGTGAACAGCAATTACAGCTACGCTTAAAAACAGTAGATATAAATGACTTTTGGCTAAAATTAAAAAATGCAGCAGATACGCTATTGTCGGGCCATTCAAAAAAACTGCTGACACACTTCAATCCGGACAATTTCAGCAGTGAAGCCAAGCTTTATATCGATATAGACAAGTTGCAACAAGCGGTGTTGATTTTATTAGATAACGCGATTAAATATTCGCCAGCGGGATCAACGATAAAGCTGGAATGTAACCTTGATGAACATCTGACCATCCATATTCAGGATAGAGGTATTGGTATTGCTGAAACTGATCTTGCATTTATTTTTGATCGTTATTTTCGTGCTGAAAATGCCCGGCAAATGCGACCTGATGGATTGGGAATCGGTTTGAGTTTGTGTCGCTTTATCGTCGAAGCACATCATGGTTCAATTCATTTGGAAAGTGAACGGAATGTTGGCACATCAGCGACCATCGAACTACCGCTTATGGAAAGCTAACTGAGATGAATATTCTAATCGTTGAAGACGACCAAAAAGTTGCTGATTTTCTGTACCGGGGTCTCAAAGCAGAGGGTTATTTTGTTTCCGTGGTCCATGATGGAGATCATGTTTTGCATGCCGTGATGGAATACCAGCCACGGGTCATGATTTTAGATCGTATGCTGCCCAATAAAACCGGACTGGAAATTTGCCAGCTGATTCGGGCACAAAAATTACCGGTCAAAATTCTGATGCTATCGGCCATGGGTGAGGTAAACCATCGTATTGAAGGCTTGCGAAATGGTGCAGATGATTACCTCACCAAGCCATTTGCGTTTGAGGAGCTGCTGGCTCGCATTGAATCACTGGCGAATCGTGCAAACAGCGATATGCAATCACGTCTACTGCAATATGCCGATCTCGAAATGGATTTGGATACCATGCAGGTCAGATGTAAAGGTGTGAGCTTGGAGCTGACGGCTAAGGAATTCCGTCTATTGGAATTGTTAATGGCGTCACCGGAAAAGGTTTTCAGCCGAGAACGGATCCTGACCAATGTCTGGGATGCGAATGAAGATCCGCTTACCAACGTGGTGGATGTTTATATTAGAAGATTGCGCCGTAAAATTGATGAGCCGTTTGATACCAAATACATCAAAACCTTGCGAGGTGTGGGTTACTGCCTGGCACAAAATTAAGCCGGACAGATTTTCATCTGTCCGGCAATCTTGGTTAATTTATTCTGGCATTGCTGAAGAATGATGGTGACGAATCAACCATTCTCCATCAACATAATCATAGATATAACTATAACGGGCCTGAACCTGAGAATTGTCAGCAAAGCTAAAAGTGTAAATTCCGACATCCGAAGCCTGATTACAGCTGGTGGTAATCACTCGTTGGTTGATTTCCCCGACAGGTTTTTTAGTTAAAAAATCAACAAAATAAGCTTCAATACTCGCCGTATCGGTACGCATTTCATTTGAGACTGTTGGCAGCAACACCGCATTATTTTGATAATTAGCCGCTACTTGCGCCGGTTCTCCAGTCGCTAACGATGCATTCCAGCGCTCAAACAACTGCGCCACCTGCTCTTCTGTAGGTAACACACAGGATTTAGCAATCTCAGCCTGTGCGGTGCTCGTCATACCTAGTATTACCGATGCAATTAAAAACATGGATGGTTTGTTCAGCATTTCTTTCCTCAGTTTTCTGTTTTAGGGAGTTCCATCATATCGGGGCAGCATGAACCTAAACTTGAGAGAAAATGAACACAAACTGCACCGAACATTAACATCTGATGAACAGCTTTTCGCTTTCCTATACTGCCTCCGACACCCCACCACTTTTAATTTGGTAAATATTGGTAATAGACGAGGAAAGAAAATGAAAATTACTGCTAATTCATTCATGTTAGGCAGCCTGTTCAGCCTGCTGATGCAGCCGGTTCAAGCAGATACAATGGATGAATTACTTAAGCTACTTTTTGACCAAGGCACTTTGACTGAACAGCATTACCAGCAACTTCAAGCGTTACGACAACAAGAGGTCGGCTCACCAACTTCTGTAAAAGTCAGCGAACAACGTATTCAACTTGATGAACATGGATTACGGTTTAACTCCACAGATAGAGCGTTTAGCAGTCAAATTGGTGGGCGACTGCATACTGATTATGCCGCTATTGAGGATGATCGTAATTTGGCCGGTAACGGTTCCAGAATCCGTAATGCCCGACTTGGTATTCAAGGCAAGGTATTCACTGACTGGCTGTACAAAAGCGAATTTGATTTTGCCGGTAACACCGTCAATGCCACCGATCTGTTTATAGGCTATGACGGTTGGAGTAATCGTCGTCTGATTGTTGGTCGGCATAAAATGCCCAGTGGTCTTGAATTGTTAACCGGCATTGGCAACATCACATTTATGGAACGGAGTATTGCCAGCAATATGTTCAGTGTTAACCGTCAAAATGGCATCAGCATTAGTCACGCTGGCAATAACTGGTCATGGTCAGCGGCAAGTTGGCTTGATGGAGTCAGTGCCAATAATCGTGGTAAAAATGAAGATTATGGCTACGCCACACGAATAAGTTTTGCGCCGGTTTCAATAAATGAACAACACCTGCATTTAGGCAGTTCTTTTAGTCACCAGCAATACCACAAATCATCAGATGACCATCTTTCCCGCGATTATGCCGAACAGCTGCTTACTGCTTCGCCGGAAATCAGTCTGATCACCTCAGCCCCTGTTCAGTCGCGCTTTCAACAAGTTAAGCACAGCAACACCTATGGGCTTGAAGCCGCATATATACAAGGGCCATGGTCCATTCAATCGGAATACTTTCAACAGCAGCTAAAACATCAACCGCGGCAAAGCAGATTATCTGGCTGGTATCTGTTCGGCACATACAGCTTAACCGGCGAAAGTCGTGGATATGATAGTAATACCGGCCGCATCAATGGAATTAAGCCAACGTTGAACGCAACTGAAGGCGGTTACGGAGCCTGGGAATTGGCATTACGTTTTTCGGAAATTGATTTGGCCGGAAATAACGATGCCGTTATAAATCCTGCAGCAGGTGATCAAGGACAGATATGGACACTGGGATTAAACTGGTATGCCAATCAGAATATTCGACTGATGGCCAATTACAATCATGCACAAATCAAAAAAACCGGACAGTCGGACTTTGACATTCAGGCTGTTCAACTGCGAGGCCAAATTGCGTTTTGATGATTATAAAAAAGCCTCCAAAGATTAAGCTTTGGAGGCGAAGGTCCGTTGGTCTTTGGGATTAAGCAACAAATTGACCGCTGCGATAATCAGCAAAGGCCTGTTCCAGCTCGGCACGGGTGTTCATCACAAAGGGACCCGCCCGCTCAACCGGTTCGTTAATTGGTTTTCCGGCTACAACAATAAAAGTACTGTCCTGCTCTGCTTCAACTTTTACTGAATCGCCTTCTTTTAATACCGCCAGTTGTGAGGCACCGATGGAAGTCGGTTTTTCACCAATACTGACGCGACCTGCTGCCACATAAATAAACGCGTTATGCGTTGCAGGTATATTGTCTTCAAACACACTGCCGGCAGGCGCATCAATTACAAAATACACCGGCTCGACAAAGCTGTTATCAATTACGCCTTTGGTGCCATTGATGGTTTCACCAGCAACAACTTTCACCGTTAAACCGTCTTCACGGGTTTCAATCGCGATCTCACTGGCCGCTTTTTCCTGATAACGCGGTGCCATCATTTTCTGTTCAGCGGGCAGATTAACCCATAACTGGAAACCTGCTAACAAACCAGCCTCCTGCTCAGGTTTTTCTGAGTGAATAATACCGCGTCCTGCAGTCATCCACTGCACGCCCCCCGTTTCAATAACCCCGGCATTACCAGCGCTGTCTTCATGGCGCATCTTGCCAGCTAACATATAGGTTACCGTCTCAAAACCACGATGTGGATGCGGTGGGAAACCGGCAATATAGTCTTCCGGTTTATCACTGCCAAACGCATCAAATAATAAAAACGGATCCAGCATATCGATTTCATGTGAGGCAATTAAGCGTCTTAAGGTAACCCCTGCCCCATCCGAGGTCATCTGACCCCGGATCCATTTTTTCACTTCACGTTGTTGTGCCATGATGGCCTCCTTACGCCGCGATCAATGCAGCCAATTTATCGCTGCTGTCCGGCTGTTCAAAATATTGGTTGGCATTGACCAGTGTGACATCGGTAATACCAATAAACTGCATGAAAAATTTCAAATAATTGCTGGCAAAATCCACTTCACTTTCCAGTGGTACGCCACCCGAAGCCATTACCAGATAAACCTTTTTATTTTCCAGTAATCCGACTGGACCATTTTCCGTATAACGAAAGGTTTCACGGGCTCTGGCGACCATATCTATCCAGGCTTTCAATGCTGCCGGTATGCCAAAGTTATAAATAGGCACAGCCATCACAATCACATCTGCCGCTTTGACTTCGTTAATCAACTGGTCTGACAATGCCAGAACATTTTTTTGTGACTCACTGCGATCTGCCGGGTCAGTAAAGTTGGCATTGATCCAGTTTTCATCAATAAACGGTAAGCCGGTTGCCACATCACGTTGTTGCAGTGTAATCGAATTCTGACCAGCTAAAATCTCTGTCAATTGTGTTGAAACCGCCCGGGTTAATGAACCGTCATAACGGCTGCTGGCATTAATATGTAATACGTTTAATTGTGTCATCATTAAATTCCTCTGTTACGTGCAGCAAAAGCCGCATCAATAGAAAAGCGTTTCGCACCTTGACTCACCAATACTAAAAAACCACCGGCAATAGCGATGTTTTTCATAAACAAAATGCTTTGCATCTGATCGGCAAAATCAAGATGGAAAAACAAGGCTGATAAAATGGAAAAGCCTGCCAGTAAGAAAGCCACTATGCGAGTCTGAAATCCAACAATAATGGCGATTGCACCAAGGATTTCGGTGGCAATCACCAACGGTAATAATGCTGATGAGATGCCCATCGCACTCATATATTGAGCAGTGCCTTCATAACCAGCACCAAGCTTGCTCAAACCTGCCGTGAGAAACAGCACGGAAAGAAAAATTCGTCCTGCCAGATCGCTAATATTGCTAAACATGTTGTTAATTCCTTTATTAAGTAAGTACGGTGCCATTTTATAGTTCTTGAAATTTTGATAAAGAATGCTATAAAGAAATTATTGTTTACAAAATAAGAACAATAAAGGAATCGCTCAGTGAACCAAATCGAAGATATGCAAACCTTTAAACGGATTGTGGAAGCTGGCAGTATCAGTCTTGCTGCTGAACAACTGGATACAGCCAAGTCAGCAGTAAGCCGTCGGCTGAAGGATTTGGAAAAGCGGTTGAATGTTACCTTGCTGCAACGCACAACCCGACGACAGACACTCACTGAAGCCGGGCATCGTTATTATCAACATTGTTTAAGGCTGCTGGATGATATCGCAGAAGCTGAAGCACAGATCTCTGATATTGAGGCAGAACTCAGTGGCAAATTGCGGATTTCTGCTCCTGTATCATTCGGTCTGATGCATTTGGGACCCGCTTTACAGGAGTTTCAGCTAATCCACCCATTAATTGAAATGTCGATTGATTTTAATGATCGATTGGTGGACCTGATTGCAGATGGCTTTGATTTAGCAATACGAATATCCAGGCTTGAAGATTCGACGTTGATTGCCAAAAAACTGTCTTCTACCCGTCTTGTGGTATGTGCCAGTCCCGAATACCTGGCCTATCATGGTACTCCCGTCATCCCAACCGATCTCACCAACAATCACACGGTTCTGCATTATCGGAATACCTCTGAAAGCTGGCAGTTTCAGCAGGATGGCGGTCCGATAAGCTTACATTTGCAAGGGAAACTTTCGGCCAATAATGGCAATTTTCTCTGTGATGCAGCTATTGCCGGGCAAGGCATCATTTACTCCCCAGATTTTATCTGTTATCAGGCAGTACAGTCGGGTCAGCTACAGGTTATCCTGCGTGACTATATGCATGAAAATGAACTCGGCATTTTTGCGGTTTATCCACAAACCCGTTACCTACCCAGACGCAGTCAGATCCTCATTGCTTATTTGCAGAATTATTTCGCCCGCAACGCTCCCTGGCTGGATTGCTGAACCAATTGACAGCCTGCATAGACAATGCTCAACTGTTCCCCATAAAAATAAGCCTTACTAATACAGAGAGAGAAAACTGATGACTGAAATCTATGGCGCGCAACATCGCCAGTTGCAACAAGAGTTCAATAAAGAAAAACTCGCCGATCGGGTTGGTGAAGCCATTATTACTGACTACATAACTGACCAGCATCGTGACTTTATCGCCAGCCGCGATTTCTTTTTTCTATCAACGGTAGATCATAGAGGTTTTCCAACCTGCTCCTACAAAGGTGGCGATCTTGGCTTTGTGAAAATTCTTGATGACAAAACGCTGGCTTTTCCAAGTTTGGATGGTAATGGCATGTATCTGTCGATGGGTAATATTGATGCCAATAAAAAAATCGGCATGTTATTTATCGACTTTGAAACCCCGCATCGTGTCCGTGTTCACGGCACTGCTGAATTAAGTCGAGAGCCAGAAGATTTAGCCTTATTTCATGAAGCAGAACTGGTAGTCAAAGTGACCATTGAAGATATGTTTCAGAATTGCCCGCGCTATATTCATCGTTATAAACGTGTCAGCGAATCACGTTATGTACCTAAAGCCGAATGTGAGACACCGTTGCCAGTCTGGAAACGTCTGGATGCGCTGCAGGATGTGATTGATGATAAAGAAAAAGCTAAAGTGGCCTTGGAAGGCGGCATTATCACCATGGAAGAATATGAAGTTTTACTGCTTCGAGGTGAAGCATAATTCATTAAATTTCAGTGGTTTGCGCACCACTATGTCTCATACCTACCACATTGATATTTAGGGAAAAATTCCTGTAACTGATCAAGGCCCGATAAATCAGGTTTTCGAGTCTGGATCATTTTCGGGGTTAAAACCTTGCTTGAAAATCCTCTCTACGAGGCGAATACTCGATCATCCAAAGCCGTAGAGTTGAGGATAACGACAATGATTTCGATTCGCCCAAGTGCAGTTGCCGGTTTGTATTATCCCGCCCGATCGACCGAGCTGGAAGACCTGCTCACCAAACAATTTGATAACCCGTCTGATCATATACATCATCGTGCAAAAGCCCTGATTGTGCCGCATGGTGGATTTTTTTACTCAGGCCAGGTCGCCGCCAAGGCTTATCAGTCTTTAATGAAAATAGCCGATGATATTGAGCGCGTGGTTTTAATTGGCCCCTCTCACCGCACCGACTTTAAAGGTGTGGCTATGAGTGAGGCAGATTATTTTGCCACCCCAATGGGCAGTGTGGCTGTAGATAAAAAAATCTATCCACAGTTAAGTCGTATAAAAGGGGTGGAAACTTATGAAAGCCCACATGACAGTGAACATTGTCTGGAAGTCCAGCTCCCATTTTTACAGTATTCACTTAACCAGTTTGAAATTGTGCCTTTATTGACTGGTAAAGCCAGCTCTGCATTAATTGCTGATGTATTGGGCACTGCGACCAAAGATGCTAAATCACTCATTGTGATCAGCTCTGATCTGAGCCACTACCTTGATTATGAAACCGCTCGCAAGATAGACCAATACACATCTCAGGCGATAATCAGCATGGATAACCATGATATTGATAAATTTCATGCCTGTGGCTGTGATGCCATACGTGGTTTTCTGGAATATGCGCGTAATGAAAAAATGTCAGGACAAATCATGGCCTTAAGCAATTCGGGAGATGTGGTTGGCAAAAAAGACAGTGTTGTCGGGTATGGCGCCTATCTGTTCGAATGATCGTAAGACGGTTTAATCACCCGATTTACTGCTTCGACCACATTAGAACAAAGCCATGCACCGGGATGACGAATTTTATCTTCGTCTCCTGGTGTATATTTTCCAGTTTGCACCAGACACGCTCTTAACCCTGCCGCCAAAGCTCCTTCTACATCAGCAAAGGCATCGTCACCAATCATCAAAACCTCATCTTCAGTAAAACCGGTGGTTTCCACTGCTGTCTGGAAAAATGCTTTTGCCGGTTTACCTAGAATCTCAGCTTCCACATCACATGCAAATTCCAATGCAGCAATAAACGGCCCGGCATCCAATAGCAACTGATCATTTTTTCGGAAATAACGATTCAAACCAACGCCCAATAATGGCGCACCCTCCATAATCAATTGAAATGCCCGATTCATATTCTTATAGTTAAAACCATCTGCCGCATCAGCAACGACCACAGCATTAGGAGAACTCTGATCCAGATCGGCAAACTCCGGCCGCAGATTTTCATGTACCAAACAATATGGACGTAATTTGCGTTGTTGCAGTATTAACTTTAGTGCTACCGGGGCAGTCAGCACCTCATCCACATTCAAATCAAAGCCCATTTGCAACAAAGACTGCAACATATCACTACTGGTACTGCGGGAGGTATTGGTCACAAACCGTACCAAAATATGTTCATCCCGTGCCTGCTGAATTGCCTCAATGGCACCGGCTACTGGCAGGTTATCAACATGCAATACACCACTGATATCAAATAAAATCGCTTTTATCATCACAGCCACCTCGGGTATGTCACCGATGAGATAAATTATGCTCGGATAAGCCTAGACAAACAATTGGCGCAGTATAATTTGGCCTCATCACATTTATGGATTTGCTATCAATTGAGATCCGGTTGATCTTTTATCAGTGCCATCTCTAGACCATGAAAAGATCAACAGCTCCTATTAAACGCGATAGAATAGCCGCCTTTTATACTCTCCCAGTTACAGGTTACGCTTATGAAAGCTCCACAGGTCGGATTTGTCAGTCTCGGTTGCCCCAAAGCGCTGGTTGACAGCGAACGCATTATCACCAAACTGCGTTCCGAAGGTTATGAGATTTCCGCCAATTACGATGATGCTGATCTGGTTGTCGTTAATACCTGTGGCTTTATTGATTCCGCCGTTGAAGAATCTCTGGAAAGCATAGGTGAAGCCATTGCTCATAATGGCAAAGTTATTGTCACCGGCTGTCTGGGCAGTAGAGACAATACCATTCGTGAAAGACATCCGCAGGTACTGGAAATTACCGGTGCTCATGCGCTTGAAGAAGTGGTTGGCGCTGTGCACAAACATTTGCCGCAACCTCATGATCCATTTATCAGTCTGGTGCCACCTGAAGGTATCAAACTGACTCCACGCCATTATGCTTATCTGAAAATTTCTGAAGGCTGTAATCATCGCTGTACTTTCTGCATTATTCCGTCAATGCGTGGAGATTTGGTCAGTCGTCCGGTTAATCAGGTCGTTGCAGAAGCCAAACGTTTGGCTGATGCCGGTGTGAAAGAAATTCTGGTTATTTCTCAGGACACCAGTGCCTACGGTGTGGATTTGAAATACGCTGAATATGAATGGCAAGGTGAAAAAATTGCCACCCGCTTTACCGCCATGGCCAAAGCACTGGGTGAACTCGGCATCTGGGTGCGTATGCATTATGTTTACCCATACCCTCATGTCGATGATGTGATTCCATTAATGGCCGAAGGCAAAATTCTGCCGTACCTGGATATCCCATTTCAACATGCCAGCCCGCGTATTCTGAAATTAATGAAACGTCCCGCCTCATCACAGAATAATCTGGAACGTATTCAAGCCTGGCGCGCCATTTGCCCGGACATCACTCTGCGCAGCACTTTTATTGTTGGCTTTCCGGGTGAAACCGAAGCGGAATTTGAAGAATTGCTGGATTTTCTGGAACAAGCCCAGCTGGATAAAGCCGGTGCATTTAAATATTCACCTGTCGACGGTGCAGTGGCCAATCAGCTTCCTGATCCGGTTCCGGAAGAAGTTAAGGAAGAACGTCTGGCCCGTTTTATGGCTAAACAAGCCGAAATCAGTGCTCAGCGTTTACAACAGAAAGTCGGCAAACGTGATTTTGTAATCATTGATGAAGTGGTTGAAGAAGGTGCGGTTGGCCGCAGCCGGGCTGATGCACCGGAAATTGATGGTCAGGTGTTTATCGATCATGCAACGCATTTAAAAGTTGGCGATATTGTTGAAGTCGAATTCGAAGAAGCTGACGAACACGATCTCTGGGCAAGACTGGTCTAGGGTTTGTTTATCTCTCAGAGTCTATGAACTTATTCGGTTTTTTCCAGATTCTTTTGATTGATACAAGGCGTTGTCGGCACGAATCGATAAACGCATGGCGGATTCACCCTGACGTAACTGTGCCACCCCAAAACTGGTAGTAATGGTAGCGCGTTTATCCAGTTTGGCATCAACTATCAGTTGACGTAATTTTTCAGCGGTATGTGCGGCGGCTTCCAGACCGGTATTGGGCAGCAAAATCATAAACTCATCGCCCCCCCAACGCGCCAGTAAATCAATTTCGCGAATATTCTTTTTCAACAACCGACTCATTTGCACCAGAACCATGTCGCCATTAGCATGACCGAACTCATCATTAACGATTTTAAAATCATCAATATCCAAAGCAATCACTGATAAAGGCTGATGGAAGCGTTCTGCACGCTCCACTTCGAGCTCCAGCGTCTTCTCCAGTCGGTAACGATTAGCCACGCCAGTAAGAGTATCGGTTTCTGCCAATCGCTGAACTTCAGCAATTTTATTTTCTAATTCAGCATTAGTTTGAATCAACTGATGGGTACGTTCTTCAACTAAATCTTCAAGCGAATGATTTTGCTCTGCAAGTCGTTCCAGATTCATTTTGCGCTCATTAATATCGCGATGGGCGCCAATCATTCTGGCGACCGTTCCATCTTCATTCCACTCAATGATCTTGGCGCGATCTTCTAACCACAAGTAACTGTTGTCGGCCCTACGGAAACGATATTCAATAAGATAGGTGCTGGTGCGATTATGGATATAATCGTCAAAGTGTTTAAGCACACGATCGCGATCTTCTGGATGTAATGAGCCTTCCCAAAACGTTATGGTAGAAGGAATGGCACCGGCAGGATAACCCAACATACGGCCCCAACCTGGGCTGCGATAAACATAACCAGTGTTAGCATGCCAATCCCATACGCCATCACTGATAATATCTAATACGACTTGTAGACATTCATTATCAACATCGCCTAACCCAGTCTTCATACCCAATCCTTAGTAATCAAACACTTAAGAGCGGGAGTATCTTACAAATATTTATGTGATGCAAGTCACAATAAAATTCAGTGCTGACTTAATTTCGTGTTGGCTTCGGCTTCTGGTTCATTTTGTTTTTTTGAAACCGTTAAATTATCCGCCAGCGTTAATACCCTTTGAGGGAACGGAATAGTCAATCCCGCTGCTTCGATTTGCTCTTTAACGATCTTGTTTAATTCCCAGTAGGTTTTCCAGAATACGTCGATAGTTGTCCAGGCCCGCATATGTAATTGGATGGAACTCTCGCCCATTGAGGAGACAAAGATCTGTGGTGCAGGGGTTTCCAGCAGGGCTGGATGACTTTTTACAACCTTATGGAGAACCTCTAATGCCACATCAATTGGATCACTGTAGGAAATACCGACAATCACTTCCAGTCGCCGCGTACTATTGCGAGTAAAGTTAGTAATCGGTGCCCCCCATAAACGACTATTGGGCACCGAAATATATAAGCCATCAGGGGTTTGCAGAACGGTGGTAAATAAACCAATTTCACGAACCCCACCCACCAGCTCTCCGCACTGAATAAAATCATCGAGTTTGAAAGGCTTTAAAAACAGCAGCATGATGCCCGCCGCAATATTGCTTAGCGTATCCCGTAAAGCTAAGCCCACAGCAAGACCGGCAGCACCCAATAAGGCAATAATACTCGCCGTATTAAAGCCAAACATATCCAGAATAATTAATACTGCAACGGCATACACCAGGTAGGCCATGGTTGAACTGAATAATTTAATGACTGCAGGATCGATACTTTTTAACTTGAAATTGGTATTGGTAAATACCCGCCGAATCAAACGGGAGATGACGGTCGCCGCAATCAAAACCACCACCGTCATTACCAGCTTGTAACCAATGGCCAGTATTAACGCTGAATTTTGTTCCCAAAACTGTAATAACCAATCTGTCACGCCTAGCTCCCGGTTCAGATGACGATAGTGCTGATCAGATAGGCAGTGTAAGCAACAAATACCAGCATGAAAAAGCTGCCTTCAATTCGATTAATTCGTCCTTGTCTGCCAATACCAAAACCAAAGATAAACAACAGAATAGTCAATCCCGCCATCACGGCAACATCACGTGACAGTACTTCAGCAGGCACTGCAAACGGATGAATCAATCCGGCAATACCTACAACCGCCAATGTATTGAATAAATTTGAACCAATCACATTACCCAATGCGATATCGTGCTCGCCTTTTTTCACCGCAATTAATGATGAAGCCAGTTCAGGCAAAGAGGTACCGATAGCAACGACCGTTAAACCGATAATCAAATCACTGACACCGAACGCGACGGCAATTTCTACAGCGCCCCATACTAAAATTCGTGAACTGATAATCAATAAAACCAAACCGATAAATAACCATATCAAGGCTTTTTTCAGGCTCATTGTTTCGGTGTTAAGTTCGGCTTCCATTTCTGTGCCAAACGCATCTGGCGACTTTTTCATGCCCTGATAAATGGTCCAGCCCATCAATACAAAAAATACCAATATCAAAATTCCAGCGTCTAATCTGGATAACGATCCATCGGCTAATTGCCAGGCAGCTAATGCCGTAACGCCGATCAGAATCGGTAATTCCTTACGTAAAACCTGAGAGTGCACAGCTATAGGGCTCAACACCGCGGTCAAACCCAAGATCAATGCGATATTGGTAATATTGGAGCCATAAGCATTACCCAACGCCAGGCCTGGATTTCCTTGCGATGCCGCTAATGCTGACACCACCATTTCCGGAGCCGACGTACCAAAACCCACAATCACCATGCCGATCAATAAAGGTGGCATACCAAAATAACGGGCCGAAACGGCGGCACCGTCAATAAACCTATCTGCACTCCAAACTAACAAGGCTAGACCGACCACCACAGCAGCAAAGGCTAGTGACATATTTTCTCCGGATAAGGGCTTAAAGAATTCTGAGACGATATTATCTGCGGTTGATGGCCTGGATGGCAATTCGCTGCTATTAATGCCCCGCTAAACTTATCAGGCAACGTAATATTCGTTCATTTTGCTCCGAACATTATCACTTTTAATTGATTAACATGTCATTTCTTGGGTGGTGGCATAATCGGCCAGTCTGCTGCATCAACGGAATCCAGTGGAACAATGTCAACATCACCCTGCCAGCGACGGATAAATTCTCCCTGTGGATCATATTGCTGAGTCTGTTTTTCTATATTGAAATGCCGTCCGCCTCGCGGGTGCGCCCCTACCCCGGCAATATATTGCCAATTCCCCCAATTGGAGGCGACATCATAATCAATCAGCTGCTGCTCGAAATAGGCTGCACCAAAACGCCAATCCAGATTTAAATCATATATAAAGCAACTGGCGACAATCTGTCTGCCACGATTGGACATATACCCCGTCGCATTGAGCTGCTTCATACAGGCATTGACCAATGGATATGGTGTGTTGCCGTTACACCATTTTTGATAACGCTCCGGGTAATAACAGCGCCGACTTTTAGTATTCCTGATGCCGTCAAAACGAAATAATTTGGCACCATGCCGCACGGCATACCATTGGAAATACTCCCGCCACAGCAATTCAAAATAAATCCAATAGGTCGACTCATTGCTAATAGTGTTTTGCTCATAACTTCTAAGTTTGCTGACCAGATGTCTGACTGATAAGCAGCCCAGTGCCAGCCATGGTGAAAATTTGGTCGAATTTTGCCAGCCATCCAATTCATTTCGGACCTGTTTGTAATTAGCAGGCAGATCGGCAGAAAAATAATCACTGGCATGTTTTAACGCTGCGGTTTCGCCACCTTTAAATTCAGACGGTTTGTATATTGGTGAGGATAGTGCATCTATTGCAATCGGCCCCGGTGGAGGTGGTAATTGCTGTGGAGCAGACATTGGCCTGGGTAATGGTAAGTCTTCCACCCTCTGACGAAACTGCGTAAAACTGTCTGGTAAGTCAGTGATGGCAAAAGGCAAGTCCTCTGCTGCAAACAGGGTATGACTGACTTCGGTAATAAACTTTCGCTCAGGAAATTGTTGTTGCAGCAAATGCCAATGCCGGTTTTCGTATACCCCTGCATGTTGACTGCGGGCAATAATATCAACGTTATAAAACTCGATTAATTCCGTCAGCGCTGAATGTGGTGTTTGCTGCTTGATAATCAGCTGTTGCCCAACCTGTTGCAATTGATGCTGTAGGTCTGAGAGAGATTCGCATAAAAATTGTAAACGCCGCTCCCCCATTGCTTTGGCATTTAATCCATGTGGTCGGAACCACTGCGGATCAAGACAAAACACACAGATAAGTTTATCGACCGACTGCATTTTCCATAATGCAGGTTGATCATGCAGTCGCAGATCATTGGTAAACCAGAATAATCCTGTGGTCATTCGTTTTGATGCTCCAGTAAAGACAACAAATGAAGTCAGTTCAAAGACTGCGCCACTTGACATAGGTTCGGACTCAGAGAACTAAGCCGAGTAAATATCGTCTGATTGGCAATCTTTTCCAGCTGAGAAAACACAATGCACCAGTTGACAGTATTTTTCGATGGGCATTGCCCTTTATGCAATAAAGAAATCGCTCTGCTAAAGCAATTAGATACGCGGCAAAAGCTACATTTTGAAGATATTCATGCCATCGACTTTGTTTATCGCTATCCCTATATCGATGTGGTCGCCGCTGACAGACGATTGCATGGTCAGCTGTCCAATGGCCAGATTATTACAGGTCTTGATGTTACAGCCAAAGCATGGAGCCTTGTAGGCCATCATAAATGGTTACAGATTTTGCGTTGGCCGGTGATCCGCTGGTTTGCCGATCTGGCCTATCTGATCTTTGCCCGTTTTCGTCATCCCATTGCACGTATGTTTGGCGGTAAATCTTGTGAGGATCAGTGTAAATTCTGAAAATGGTTTATGTTTCAGTTAACCAGTAACATCCAAAACGCGGAATCACAACCGTATTACCGAATTTATCGGGGCTTTGACCGGTTATCGCATCTACTAAATGACCATGATGAGATTGCGACCATCTGGGTAATTGATCCAAATCCAGGCGCTGTGATTTTCGATCAAAATTCGCCACAACCAACACTCTGTCAGCCGGTTTTTGCAGGTGATAGCGCTCAAATACAAATAGGTGCGGGTTATCCACATCGACCAGATCGCGATTATTAAAATCGGCAAATGCATCCAGTTCTTTATGCACGGCAATCAGCGTTTTCAACTGATTAAAAATCAGATATTCAACGGTACCCGGCACATTGCGCTTTTCGGCTTTCTGCCAATCAATGAATGGTCGATGCACCCAGCGCGAATCATCCATCTTGACCGGATCATTGCGATAACTTTCATCATTGGTGGTACCGATCTCATCACCGTAATAAAGCAGTGGCAGACCACCAAATGACAGGATCATGCTATGCAATAACACAATAATCCGGATGGCATCATCAATCGCCTGTTCATCACCAATATCGATTGCATATTGCAATCCTACCAGCGATGCCAGTGAGCCGGAAATACGCGCATCACCGGTTTTATCATTCTGACCGAACGGCACGCCTCTGGCATGTGAATCGGCAAATTTACCGGTGAAATAGTCGATTAGAAAGCGTCGGTGATCGCGTGGTTCATAACCTGCGAGCTCGATATCCTTGTCATCAAAACCTAAGCCAATATCATCATGACAGCGTATATAGTTCAGCCAGGTAGCACGTTCCAGTTTCACCGGCAGACTTTTAATGCCCTGATTTAACAAGCGAGCATTTTTGGTTGCCACGGCATCCCATAACAAGGCCATAAATGTGGCGTTATAGGCGATTTCACATTCCTTGGCGATCACCGCATCTTCACCAAAATACTTGGTCACTTCTACCGGCGCGACAATCGCTTCAGCAATAAACAGCACCCCTGGAGCAGTAACCTGACAGCAGTCTTTCATCAGCTGCAAAATCAGATGGGCTTCGCGTTCGTTCTGACAGGTACTGCCAATTTTTTTCCATAAAAAAGCCACTGCATCAAGCCGCACAATGTCGGCTCCCTGATTGGCCCAGAACAAAATAATATCGAGCATTTCAATAAATACAGTCGGATTGCTGTAATTCAGATCCCACTGGTATTCATTGAATACCGTCATCACCCAGCGTTGCATCTCCTCGTTCCAGGTAAAATTACCCGGAGCCGTTTCCGGAAACACTTCCGGCATGCTCTGTTCAAACATATCCGGCACATGACGATTTTCAAAGGTGTAGTAGTAATCCCGGTATGGTGGATAACCATCACGGGCTTTTTGTGCCCATTCGTGTTGGTCAGATGTGTGATTCAAAACCACATCCATCACCAGCAACATATCACGTTGGCGTAAATCGTCGGCCAAGGCTCGCAGATCATTTAAATCACCGGCACGCGGATCGATTTCACGGAAATTACTGACCGCATAGCCGCCATCACTTTTGCCTTCCGGGCATTTCATGATCGGCATCACATGAACCAGGTTGACACCCAAGTCCTGGAAATAATGCAGATGCTCGCGCATGCCTTGCAGATTTTTGGCAAAACCATTGCAATACAATGCCATACCAACCCATTTCTGACTGAGGAACCAGTTGTAATCCTGCTCGCGTTCCATATCTTTTGCACGTAATACGTCAGAGCGCTCGATATATTGCCGGGCCAGGGTTTCTACCAGACGTTGTGCCTGTTCGGCAAAATCCGGGCGTTTACCGTACAAGCGTTCAAACAGGGAATGAATTGCATAGAAGTTGGCCCCCAGACGCGTATAGAAATAACGCAGATCCTGTTTGGCAAACTCGGGCTCAATCTGATTCAGGATGGCATTCAGAAGTGAATGCGATTGCTGTTCGTACATGTCATTTCCTGATTAATAGAGACGGAGAATACTGTTGTAAGAGTTAGATAAACTCAGAATAAAAAGCAGGATCTTCGCTGACCGCTCCCCGTAAGCCTATCACCTTGCTGGCAAACTGCTGAGCTTTCAATAAGATTTTCTGTACCGGCCAGCCGGCCAACAGTCCATGAATATACATGGCAGTAAAGGCATCGCCAGCTCCCACCGAATCCACTAATTTGTCCACAGCAACGCATTTTTGTTCATAAAATGCGCCATCATTGCAACGGACAATAGCGCCTTGCTCACCTCGTGTCACAATAAGCTGTTCTAACTGAAAATGGCTCTGCATTCGTGTCATATCCTGTTGCAAATCAGCTGAATTAAAACCCAGCTCAGCTAACTCATGCTGATTGAGCTTGCACCATTTTGCCCGTTCCAGACAGGTATAAATGCCTTCCTTCGTCCACCAGGGAGTGCGTAAATTAACATCCATAAATACAGAAACAGATTTAGGTCTGGTGAGAAACTCGAGTGCCTTTTGAGAAACAGCATTTCTAAGCGCCAATGAGCCGTGATAAACCATTGCATCATTTCTTAAGGTAGGCAGCTGACTCGTTTGAATAAAGTCATAAGCACGTTCAGCAGTGATGTCATAAGACGGTTCACCACCTTTCAAACTAACCATGACTTCACCGGTTTTATGGGTTTTATCCGTCTGCAAGCCCTCTGTGGATAGTTGCCATTTTTGCATAGCATTGCGGATGTTTTCGCCTGACTCATCATCTCCCACGCTGGAGATAAATAACGGATTGTTACCAAATGCCTGTAGATGCCAGGCAACATTAAACGGGGCACCGCCAAGTTTTCTTTCTCCATCAGGAAAGCAATCAAATAAAACTTCACCAAAGATGGCTAATGCTGATTGCTGACTCATGTATGGTCTCCCGTTTCAAGTTGGTTTCTGAACGCTTCGGCATAATGCCAGACGCCCTGCAGGACACCTGCACTGTAATTACCATTCATGCCCAATGGTCCTGGATTGACGGCAATATAAAGTGATTGCGGATGGCCGTTTTCTATTACCAGTTGCTGCGCCATTGCTTTAATTTCATCTGAGGCATTGTTCACCACAACGGATTGTATCGGGCTGGCCAACACCGGCATATCGTTGCCACTGTCACCGGCAAAAACAACTTCATGATCATCATATCCCAGACGAGTTTGTAAAAATTCAATGGCATGCAGTTTGGTGGCATGTTTGGGTAATACATCCAATAAGCCCACATTGGTCAGCTCATCAATACTCCACATCACTGAAGCCTGAATCTGTTTGGCTGCCAAACGCTGTTGCACGGCATCAATCACCGCATCTTTATCAAGATACAACGGTAGATAAAAACTCAATTTATGGGTGTTTTGTTTGCTGAATTCCTGTAATTGCAGATCTTTAATATCGCTCAGCAAGGCTTTGAGATCGCTATGCGAATTTCCATTCCAGTCCTGATCAATCTCATCACACCAGCTCTGCACCTCTTGCCAATGTTTATCCTTGAACTGAAAGATCTTGGTGCCAACATCACTGATAATGTAATCCGGTGGTGGCAGGCTATAGGTACGAATTGCTTTTTCCACCAGTTGCCGGTGGCGCCCCGTGACATAGACCAGACAAACATTATCAGCCTGGCAGAACTGGCGGAATCGTCGCCGTGCATCAGGATGTTCAGCTTGCATTCCATTAGGGATCACCGTGCGATCCATATCCGTACAGAGTAGAAGTTTTGCACTCATTTAACGTGAACCTGTTGCTTGCTCTGAAGTAATGTCAAAAAAATTGTAATGTTCAATAGCTTCCATAATCCCTGCGGCGAAGGGTTTGTGGGCAAAATAAATATGTGAGAAATCTTCCAGCTGTGACAGTTCCTCATGATGCCGATTTGCCACCACAACTGCCAGTGTATTGCCCCGCATCATATCTTCATCCGCTCCGCTACCACCGGCAACACAGATATGTTCCAACGGCATTTGCCAACGATCAGCGACAAATCTTAACGCCATGCCCTTAGATGCTCTGAGCGGCAAAATATCCAGATATTGACCAAATGCCAGCTGTACATGGACGGATAGTTCTTCACGATGCAGCAATGATTTGATTTCTTCAATATCGACCTGTTCACGGTTGATGTAATAACTGAGCTTGAACTGACTTTGCTCAGATTTCGGCTGGCGTTCCAGGCCGGGGATCTCATCCAGTAATTTACTGACCCGGTGTGGTAACCATAGATGATCGATATGTTTGGTCCAAGCTGTATCTGGTGTCAGTTTTGGGGCGTAATAGATTTCACTGCCACTACTGGTTATCAGAATATCCGGCTCTGGAATGCGATGTTTTTTCATCAGCTTCAACGCCTGGTCCAACCGGCGTCCGGTAGCAATAACAAACTTGGTACTTTTACGATGTTCACGCAGCAAACTAACCAATGCCTGTAATGACTCGTCATCCCCGACCAGATTTAAATCCAGATCGGTGACCAGAGCTCTTTCATCTCGGCCCATTCCTCGTCTTTCAATTGGTAATCGTAATAATTTTTCGGTGCGCGCCGCTATCGGTTCAATAATTTCCAGATAACGTTTGGCATGAGCATGCCATGAATAATGTTGAATCACACCCTCCAGTCCATTTTGCTGGCAACGCTGCCAGTAAGCCTTATCTTGCAGCAGTTTTTCTATCGCTAACCGAATACTGGAAATTTCCAGCGGGTCAATCAATTCGCCATTCAAACAGTTGGCCATAATATCTCGGGGCCCGCCATCTTCCGTAGCAACAATAGGCAGACCGCTGGCAGCGGCTTCAATCAAGGTCAAGCCAAACGGTTCGGTGAGTGCAGGATTCACAAACACACCTCCGGTTGCTGCTGCAATACGGTAAATCAATGGCACTTCATCACGACGATGGTGTTTGGGAATCGTCACTTTGCCATAAAGATCATAACGATCAATGGCTACCAGAAGTTCATGAAACACTTCCTGCGCGCCACGTTCCAAGTCATCTATATCATCACGATTGCCGGCGATAATCAGAATATTGGCGGTTTGCTGTAAAAACTCTGACTGTCCATAGGCCTCAATCAAACTGACGATATTCTTGCGTTTGTCAGGTCGGGACAAAGCCAGAATCAATGGCTTTTCCGGTGCATCCAGATGTCGGGTAATACGGCTGAATAATTCGCTTTGCAGCTCATCACCTTTTGGCGGGGTGAATTGCTGCACATTGGTACCCGGCGGCACAATGCGCATTTGTGCCGGTTGATAATGATCATAGAGCTCGTACTGCTCTTCGATTTCCTGATGGGTACTGGTAATTACCCGCTCTGCCGTCGCCAGCGTAATTTCTTCTGCCTCAATCCGTTGATTCATTTTGTATTGCTGTTCCAGTTGGGCAATATCAACGCCACTGGCCAGCAATCTCCTGCGTTTAACCCGACCCAATGAATGGCCGGTATGAATCAATGGTATACCCAGCTGATTGGCAATATGCGATGCCACCAGACCAGCATCAGCATAATGGCTATGCAAAATATCGGGTAAAAACTCTTGTTGACGGAAAAAATCGACCAGGTTATCGGCAAACGTATCCAGATGTTCCCATATCTGTTCTTTGGCCAGATATCGCTCTGGACCAGCTTCAATGCGGATGATGCGCAGTTTGTCGTTAAGTTGTTCGATGGGGCGTGAATAATCTGGAGACACTTCTTCATCGACGACTCGGCGTGTAATCAGCAGTACCTCACCGACTTTTTCCTGCTCCGATAAAGCCTGTGCTAATTCAAGTACGTAGAGTGTCTGTCCGCCAGTGTCTGCATCACGTCCCAACTCCAGATCATGACCTCGAATCAGGCCATGAATGTTTAACAAGGCAATTTTTAGTTTGTCGCTGTTATCTGTCATATCAGTTTATCTTCATCATAATGAGTTTTTTCTGGACACTTACGACAGACAGACATTAAAACTCAGTCTGTAACTTGGGGGTATTACTATTCAAACTACCCGCTAAGCAGCCAGAAGACAAATTTACGCCCAAAAGCCTGGTGAGGCTTTTTGCAACCTTGAGCCTATCATGCAGTCAGTTAGTTAAGATTTAACTTCGATTTAACCGGGAATTTTTTATGTCCATAAAGCGTCTTTTTTCCAAAATGTTACTGATCTCCATTTTGCCCCTCAGCCAGACCGCCTTGGCAGATGATTTACTGCAAGCAACCATCGACAGTCCGCACCGGGCGGAAAGCAATAAACAACGAGATCAATATCGCCATCCTGCTGAAACATTGAATTTCTTCGGTGTCACCGAGAGTATGCGGATCGTCGAAATCTGGCCCGGGCGCGGTTGGTATACCGAAATCCTTGCTCCATGGGTAAAACAAGGTGATGGCGAGTTAATTGCTGCAGGATTTTCTGCCAACACCAGCTCAGCTTATCGTCAAACCATTCGTCAGGAATATAACGCCTGGCTTGCAGCTTCACCTGATCTTTATGATGAAGTGGTGATCACTGAGTTCGGTCCAGAAACCGATTGGCAGTTTGCCGAACCCGCCAGCGTAGATGCTGTACTGACCTTCAGAAATGTACATAACTGGGTACAAGGGGAATTTGCCGATGAGGCTTTTTCAGCTATTTTCACCGCATTGAAATCCGGTGGTGTTCTCGGTGTAACTGACCACCGAGCCAAATCGGGTACGCCGTTGGAAATGATGAAAAAAAGTGGCTATCTGACCGAAGATCTGGTGATTTCACTGGCTGAAAATGCGGGTTTTGTATTGGAAGAAAAATCTGAAATAAACGCTAACTCTGCTGACACTACGGATCATCCAAATGGCGTATGGACCTTGCCACCCAACCTGCGCGTTGATAATGAAGCCGATAAAGCCAAATACCAGGCTATTGGCGAAAGTGATCGAATGACCTTACGTTTCCGTAAGCCTTAACTCGCGAAAGCTCAGACCCAGTTTTCGGGTCTGAGCAACGATTTATCGAATCACCCTGACGGCAATTTCCAGCACTACCGGCTGCTGTAAACGTCGTTCTATTTCCTGTTTAACTTCATCCATAACGGCATTATCCACCGCCGTTTTCGACACCATCGTCAGACTGATAATCAATGGATCTCGCGGTCTGACCTGGACATCCACCAATTTCACTCCGGCAATCTCCTGGCCATCTAACTGACGTAACACATTATTCTCAGCCACCATCCGATCAAAACCAATCGCTAATGGAATGGCTAGGATCGCAACCATGACCAAGGTCAACATCAAACCGCGTTTCGCTCGGTGGAAGGGACTATATCCCAGAAACATAAAGGTAATTAACGCGGCAAGGATAATGCCGACCAGATTGGTTAGATATAACAGAAACGCACCAAAAAACACGGTCAAATCAAGCCAGCCAAGACCAATACCAGCCACCGCTAATGGTGGTACCAATGCAACAGCAATCGCTACGCCAGCGAGACTTTTGGCCACTTCAGCCCGGGCATGTGCATAAGCACCGGCAATACCCGATACCACTGCAACACCTAAATCCAATAATGTCGGGCTAATGCGGGCTGCAATTTCGCTATTGATAGTGTTGAGCGGGATAAACCAGGCTATAAGCATTGCACATAACAAGGCAAGGCCAGTGCCGATGGCAATACTTTTACCACTTTCCACCATTAATGATTCGTCCTGACGCAATGTACCTAGAGACATCGAAATAATCGGCCCCATTAAAGGCGCCAGAATCATCGCACCAATCACCACCGGAATCGAATTGGCAAACAAACCGAAGGCTGCCAGTAAAGTGGATAAAACCATTAAGGTTAAATATGCCGGAGTCGCTTTGGCGCTCTCCCGCATCAGCATAAACAAATCTTTAAATTCTTCTGGCGCTGCGTGATGCATCCATGGCAATGGATAACTGATCAGTTCATTTCGAGCCTTGCCCAATGGCAATGCCTGAGTACGAACGATTTCTTTCTGCTCACCACCGCTATCTGCCAGGGCTAATAAGCGTCCTGGAATCAGGCGGATAGTGCGTCGTTCGACTTTAAACTCCAACTGCTGGGCTTCAGACACCATTTCGTCATGACTGTATTGAATGGGTTTGTTGGTTTCCAGCTTTAGCC
Organism: Methylophaga sp.; assembly: GCF_030651745.1. The sequence goes on along the minus strand of NZ_JAUSCC010000042.1, from coordinate 1,547 downwards.
GACTGCTTTTGAAAAAACCGACAAATGGCGGATTATTGCGACTCCAGATATTGCGCATAAACAACGAAGCAAACAGGAAACGCAACATTTCAAACACACTTCGTGGTGCTAATACCAACGCATGCATCATGCCGTCATTGGCATTGGAATCTGGCATAAAACGTCGGGATAACACCGAACTACGGCCATGCTCTACGGCAACCACGCCAAATGCTGCGGTTTCAATCACTTTTTCTTTCTGAGTAGTAATGGTAAACGGGGTGAAACGCACTTCTTTCAAGCTACGCATCAGTCGCCAGAAGCGTCGAACCCGTGCCAGGAATGGTTCAACCATTGCTTCTCCGGGCACCAGCGTAAAGGTCTGACCAACGATGACCGAATTAAAAACCGGTTGTTCGTTACATAACAATAAATCCAGCTGTGAGGCGTCGTTATCCATAATGTCGCTAAGCGCTTCATCAAAACTGGCAGCAATGCCAAAACCATAGCGAGCATGTTTCATCTCTGGATGTGGCAATAAGCCAATGGTCCATTCCTGTTCACGCGCCTGAAGCATTAATTCACGCAAACATTCGTCGTTTAGATAACTAATGATCAATTGATCATCATCAAATTGATATTGCTGGCCTAACTGAAAATTATTAAGGCGTATTTCCCATTGCTGTTCCGGTAGTTTAGGTAGAATAGTCTCTTGCACCACCACTTCATCGGCAGCTGAAAACAGCAAGACTACCCGACGTTTTTCGGTCATCGAATCAAGTTTGCTGATCAGATCTTCTACCATCTAGAGGCTCCACATGAGGTAAGCAATAAGCAAATTGCAGCGAGATTGCAGAGCCAGCCTGAGCGGCGGACTCTGAACTAATTATTTAATCTTGAATTACTAAATTTAACGTTGATATAGCAGTTTGTTCATTTTTACTATGGTATCGGTGCGGATCTGTTTTGGGCAAACCCGTTCACACTCACGGTAGTTACTACAACTACCAAAGCCCTCTGCTTCCATCCTGGCCAACATTTTCGCTGGACGTTTAGAATCCAGTTGCCCTTGTGGCAAACTGCTTAGATGACTGATTTTGGCAGCAATAAATAAAGTTGCTGACGCATTCGGGCACACCGCCACACAAGCACCACAACCAATGCAGGTAGCCGCATCAAACGCTTTATCGGCAACCGGTTTGGCTATCGGCATAGTATTGGCTTCAGGCGCGGCACCGGTTCTTACAGGAATATACCCGCCTGCCTGGATAATGCGATCGAAAGCACTGCGATCCACCATCAAATCCTTGATGACCGGAAATGCCGTTGCGCGCCATGGTTCAATCCATAATTCATTTTGATCCTGATAATCACGCATATACTGCTGACAGGTAGTGGTTGCCTGATGACGGCCATGCGGTTCACCGTTAATCACCAGACTGCAACTGCCACAGATCCCTTCACGACAGTCATGATCAAATACAATCGCTTCTTTTCCAAGACCGATAAGCCGTTCATTCAAGGCATCAAGCATTTCCAGAAAAGAAGATTCAGCTTCGACTTCCAGC
>NZ_JAUSCC010000033.1 GCF_030651745.1 Methylophaga sp. | reverse complement strand
CGCCCTCCGAGATCTTGAACTGCTGATGTTTTTGCGGACTTAACGTAAGTCCGTTGTTTGCAGTTAAACAGGATCTAATTTCATGAAAATACACTTTGATCGCACTACAAATGTGCGTGCGCCTGCTATCCGTGCATTGCTTTGTTCGATGCTGGTTGCCTTTTCTGTCTCACCGGTTATTGCCGATAACATTCAACAAACGAAAACGTTGAGTTTAAACGAGGCCATGCAACAAACACTGGCGCAACATCCGGCATTACAGGTTTTTCCAATTCGACAGCAACAACTTGAAGCCCAGAAAAAAACGGCCAATCTCAAACCGGCATATGTTGTTGGTGCTGAGATTGAAAATTTCGCTGGCACTAGAGAACTAAGCGGTATCAAGTCACTGGAAACCACGGTCACTCTCTCCTCTGTCGTTGAACTGGGTGATAAAAGATTGTCCCGTGTTGAACTGGTGGAACAACAAAGTGATGTTGTCCGTGTTGATCGCAAAATAAAAGCGTTGGACTTGCTAGGTCAGGTAACACGACAATTTATTAAAGTGCTCAATAGCCAGGAGCGTGTAAAGCTAGCCGAGACGGGGCTGGAACTGGCGCAAACAACATTAACAGAAGTTAATAAACGTGTAGGTGCTGCCGTCGCGGCTGAAGCAGATTTGGGCCGCGCCGAAGCTTCTGTTAATCAGGCTGAACTGATATTGGCTGCCGAAAAACGTCAGCTGGAAGCCAACAAAGTGGTACTCGCTAATTTGTGGGGGAGTTATCAACCTAATTTTGAGACCGCCACAGGCTCATTGTTTGCCTTTAGCGAGGCCATGTCATTTGAAGCCTTATTTAATCAGGCCCAGCAAAATCCGCAACTGGAACGTTTCGCTGCAGAAACGCGGGTTCGTGATGCACAAGTACGTCTTGCCAGAACTCAGCAAGTTGCAGATCTGACCTGGTCAGTTGGGATCAGGCGAGATGAAGGACTGAATGATTCGGCGTTAGTTGCTGGTGTGTCAGTGCCTTTGTTCAGCCGCCAGCGAGCGCAAGGGGATATTGAATCAGCATTGGCCGCGCGTAATGAAGTCAGCTATCGCCGTCAAGATATGCTGTTACAACTTCATGCTCAGCTTTATCGGGCCTATTCCGGGCGTGAACAAGCAATTGCAAGTATTTCCAAGTTGCAACAACAGATTATCCCCAAACTCACTAAAAGTCTGGAGCAAACGCAAACCGGTTATCAACGGGGACTCTACAGTTATCTGGAATTTCTTACCGTCAGACAAGACCTGCTAGGTGCCAGACGTAGTGTCATTGAGGCTGCAACGGCTGCATTGCTATATCAGACAGAAATCGAACAACTCACCGCCGAACCGCTAACAGCTGCAGAGTAAGCAATATGAATCAGGACAAAACTATGTTTAATAAATCACATTTCGTTTTTTTACCCATGCGCAGCCTACTATCAGTAGCAGCGCTAATATTGCTCATCATGTCACCTGCCATTGCTGAAGATGGTCATGCGCATGAGGCTCCTCAATCAGATCAACAAGCACAAGCCCAGCTAGCAGAATCAAATCAGCAGCATGATCATGAGATAACACATGATAAAGATAACCATGATGAATCGATGCCAAAAGAGGATGAACATGATCATAGCGCTGAATCAAAACCCGAAGAAGAAGGGCATGCTCACGACGCTGAGGATGAAGGTAGTGAGCATGTAGAAATGGATGACGGTATGGCTAAAAAACACGGTGTGGTAACTGCAGAAGTTACAGCCGGACAAATATCGGTCACCTCCAAACTCTACGGTAGAGTGGTTTTATCACCTGATGAGATAAGTCAAGTCAGAGCACGTTTTCCGGGTCAAATCACCCGCGTTTATGTGAATTTTGGTGATTCTGTCAAAAAAGGTCAGCTATTAGCCAGTGTTGAGTCAAACAACAGCTTACAGAGTTATAACGTAACCGCGCCCATCTCAGGTGTCATTACAGCAAAAGATGCCAATACCGGCGAAGTCGCGGCAGATCAAAGTTTGTTTACGATCACGAATACCCAATCACTTTGGGCTGAACTCAAAGTCTTTCCAGGACAGGCCATGAATATAAAACCCGGTCAGAAAGTGCGTCTGTTACATAACAACACATTTTATGAATCGACGATAAAGCAACTGGTGCCAAGCAAAGATGATGCCCCTTATCGGATTGCCCGCGTTGCACTTGATAATCAGCAGCAAGTCTGGTTTCCGGGTTTGCTCGTTGAGGCTGAAGCCATTACCGAGCAAACAGAAGTCAAACTAAGAATTCCTAACAGTGCCATACAACAGTTTGAAGGCGCATCAGTCGCTTTTGTCAAAGTAGGTAATCAATATCAAGTCAGGCCATTACAACTGGGTCTTAATGATGGTCAATTCAGTGAGGTTATATCCGGACTCCGGCAGGGCGATGACATCGTCGCTGAAAATAGCTATCTGATTAAAGCTGATCTGGAAAAAGCCGGCGCAGCTCACGCTCACTGATTTAGGAAACAGACATGATTAATAATATTTTAAGTCTCTCAATCGAGAGACGTGGCCTGATGTTGTCAATGATATTTCTTATCATTGGCCTTGGGATCTGGAGCTTTCAGAAGCTGCCGATTGATGCGGTGCCTGATATCACCAACGTACAGGTGCAGATCAATACCAGAGCACCCGGGTATTCGCCGCTGGAATCTGAACAACGCATCACTTATCCCATCGAGAGAGCGATCGCCGGACTGCCGGATCTTGATTACACCCGATCCATCTCTCGCTATGGATTATCACAAGTCACCGTGATATTTGAAGAAGGCACCGATCTGTATTTTGCGCGTAATCTTATTAATAACCGTTTGGCAGTGATAAAAGGCTCACTGCCACAGGGTATTGAACCGGAGATGGGACCTATCGCGACCGGGCTGGGTGAAATTGTCATGTACACAATTACCGCAGAACCTGATGCCAGGCAACCTGATGGCAGTTCATATGATCCTACCGATTTACGAGTGCTTCAGGACTGGGTCATTCAACCCCGGCTGGAGCGGGTAAAAGGGGTCACAGAAGTCAATGTTAACGGTGGTTATCAAAAGCAATTTCATGTTCAGCCGGATCCAGCGAAATTGCTGAATTTTGGCGTGTCCCTCAGTGATCTGAAACAGGCGCTGATGCAAAACAATGATAATCGGGGCGCCGGTTATATTGAACGTTATGGGCAGCAGATTTTGGTTCGATCGCCAGGACAGCTTAAATCCATCGATGATATTGGTCAGGTGGTAGTGAAAAATATCGATGATCGGCCGGTGCTCGTCAAAGATGTGGCCGACGTTGTGATTGGTAAGCCGTTGCGCAGTGGTGCGGGAACACGTGATGGTAAAGAGACGGTTGTCGGCACAGTTATGATGTTGTTTGGAGAAAATTCACGTGAAGTTGCTGCGACTGTGACTCGTGAAATGGCGGAGATTCAATCGTCATTACCGGAGGGCGTCATACTGGAAGCGGTATACGATCGCACCACCTTGGTCGATAAAGCCGTTGCCACGGTTGAAAAAAATCTGCTTGAAGGTGCTTTGCTGGTTATCGTTGTGTTGTTTCTGTTGTTAGGCAATATCCGCGCGGCCTTAATCACGGCTGCAGTTATACCACTATCAATGATGGCAACGATTACTGGAATGGTACAGGCAGGTATTTCTGCCAATTTGATGAGTATGGGGGCACTTGATTTTGGCCTGATTGTCGATGGTGCGGTAATTATTGTTGAGAACTCTATCCGAAGATTATCTATGGCACAAAAACAAAACGGTGGAGTGTTGCCTGTTAAAGAACGCTTAAATGTCGTTTATGAGGCCACCAATGAAGTGATACGCCCAAGCTTATTTGGCGTCATGATTATCACGATTGTCTATATCCCATTATTCTCATTGACAGGGGTTGAAGGCAAGATGTTTGAGCCAATGGCTGCCACAGTAGTTATTGCATTACTATCTGCCATGGTTTTTACGCTGACTATCGTGCCGGCTGCCATCGCTATGTTTATGGGGGGGCGAATCACTGAAAAAGAAAGTTTTATCATCAGTGGTGCCAAATGGCTTTACCGGCCAGTGTTGCTGCTCAGCCTCAAATTGCGTTGGCTGCTGATGCTTTTGGCTGTTGTGTTGGTTGCTTTGTCTGTCAACATGGCCAGCAAAATGGGCTCGGAATTTATTCCGCAACTGAACGAAGGTGATATTGCCTTACATGCACTGCGAACGATCGGTACCAGCCTTGAGCAATCTATCAAAATGCAGGAACAGCTTGAACAGCGGCTCAAAACTTTCCCACAGGTAGATAAGGTGATTGCCAAAATCGGTACACCAGAAGTCGCGACTGATCCGATGCCGCCTAATGTGGCCGATACATTTCTTATACTTAAGCCTAGGAGTGAATGGCCGGATCCGGAATTACCTAAAAGCGAACTACTTGCAGAAATTGAAGCGGCGGTTACCCAATTACCAGGTAACAACTATGAGTTTACCCAACCGATTGAGATGCGCTTTAACGAGTTAATTTCAGGCGTTCGTGCGGATTTGGGTATTAAAGTTTTCGGCGATGATTTGGACTTGATTAAGCAAAATGCAGAGGCGGTTCTGGCTGTGATTCAGGAGATCCCCGGCGCTGCTGATGCCCGGCTGGAACAGGTCGATGATATGCCTATGCTGACCATTGAACCCAAACGTATGGCCATGTCACGTTATGGTCTTAATGTTGATGATTTGCAAAACATGTTATCAACCGCCGTTGGCGGTGGCGAAGTTGGCCTGATCTATGATGGCGATCGGCGCTTTGATCTGGTGGTGCGGTTGCCTGAAGAAATTAGACAAGACATACCCGCCTTGTCAAATCTGCCCGTGAGTTTACCTGGTGGTGATTACGTACCTTTGTCTGAAGTCGCAACCATCGAATTAACGGAGGCGCCGAGTCAGATTTCCAGAGAAAACGCCAAACGGCGTGTCGTGGTCACCAGCAATGTCAGAGGCCGGGATCTGGGCTCTTTTGTAGAAGAAGCTCAACAGCGTATTGCTGAGCAAGTGCAATTACCACCCGGTTATTGGATCGAATACGGTGGAACCTATGAACAACTGCAATCAGCCAGTCAACGACTGTCGATTGTGGTACCGGTTACGTTGGTTATCATTATGGGCCTGCTGATTACCTTGTTTGGTTCATTTCGTGATGCAGCGATTATCTTCACTGGTGTGCCATTGGCATTAACTGGTGGGGTGCTGGCGCTCTGGCTGCGAGATATGCCGCTATCTATTTCCGCAGGGGTTGGGTTTATTGCACTCTCGGGTGTTGCGGTGTTAAACGGTCTCGTCATGTTGTCATTCATCAGGGATTACTGGCACCGGCACGGCGATCTGCACAAAGCAATCGTTGATGGTGCAATGACTCGGTTACGGCCAGTATTGATGACGGCTCTGGTAGCAAGTCTCGGTTTTGTGCCGATGGCACTCAATACCGGTACCGGGGCTGAGGTGCAAAGGCCACTGGCAACGGTCGTCATTGGCGGAATTATTTCGTCAACCTTGCTAACACTGGTGGTGTTGCCGGCACTTTACCGGATAGTGCACGGCCGTGGAAAATCAAGATAAAACATGGCGGCCTGTATTGGCCGCCAACCTTTCCTGAGTTTATCAATAAACAAAAACATAAAGGTATATCTCTATGCATACACATCATCAAGAGGATGGTGCTTCTGATAAAAGGATTGCAACGGCTTTTTTTCTAAATGTTAGTTTTACCATCATTGAATTCATCGGTGGCTGGCTAACCAACAGCACAGCAATTATGGCTGATGCTGTTCACGATCTTGGTGACAGTCTGTCTATCGGCAGTGCCTGGTTTTTGAACCGCGCAGGCAATAAATCTGCTAATTCTGTGTTCACCTATGGTTATCGACGCTTGTCTCTTTTTGGTGCTCTGATAAACGGCTTGGTATTAATCGCTGGCTCAATATGGGTGTTGAGTGAAGCAATACCACGTTTGGCCGATCCAGTAATGCCGGTTACCGAAGGTATGCTGGCATTGGCCGTATTGGGGGTTACTGTTAATGGGTTTGCGGCTTATCGGCTGAGTAAAGGGACGTCTCTTAATGAAAAAATACTCAACTGGCATTTATTAGAAGATGTATTAGGTTGGCTGGCTGTGTTGATCATTTCCATCATTCTGCAGTTTGCCGACTGGCCGATTTTAGATCCGCTTTTATCCATTGGTTTTACGCTATTCATCTTGTTTAATGTTGTTCGTAATTTGTGGGTGACCGGTAAATTGTTTTTTCAGGCAGTGCCCGATAAAGCGCTGCATGATGAGATCAAAAAAACTCTTGTCAGCATTGAGGGTGTCAATGAGGTACATCATTTACATCTTTGGTCACTTGATGGTGAACACCATGTCCTCACTGCACACCTGACACTTGATAACAATAATGTCTCTTCTGAAAATTACCTGGCTATGAAACAAACGATTGCCGAGTCTTTATCTCAATATGATCTAGATCACACCACGATAGAGCTTGAGCTGAATCAGGAGCATTGCAGAGATTTTAGTGACCATGAAACAGCATCTCAATAACATTTTACGCAAATAAAAAAATGACAATTATTAATATCCAACCTAAAAAGTTCACTGGTTTCAAACGTATGCTTTGGGCCACTTTTTATTCATACAAAGGGTTGCATTCTGCACTGCGTCACGAAGTTGCTTTTCGTCAGGAATTTATTGCCTTTGTCTTATTATTGCCAGTTGTGTTCTGGATAGACTTTACCGCTATTGAGCGGTTTATATTAATTGCCAGCATGATCGCTGTAATGGTCGTCGAGTTGATCAACTCAGCAATTGAATCGACGCTGGATAGAGTCAGTTTGGAGCATCACTTATTAACCGGTCGGGCCAAAGATTATGGATCACTGGCTGTCTTACTTACCCTTATTATTTCAATCACAGCATGGACATTATTGCTATGGCACAGATTTTTTTGAATTCAAACGAAAAAGATATATTCACAAAATCACCCTCACTGCTCGGACCTTACCGCATTTTATTTCAGGTTCTGCTTATTGGGCTTCTTATTCTCTCGCTATCAAGATTAGGGCTTGTTGTATGGCAGTGGGATCGGGTATCGGCAGCAATTGATCTGCCATCACTATTCATTCAGGGGCTCAGAGCTGATCTCATTATTATGGGTATGCTTATTGCGCCACTGATGTTGTTGATGCCGCTACTGGTCAATAAATTAACCTGGCAATTATGGCAAAAGTTGGTGTGGTTCTGGAGTTTAATGATCATTGTTTTGATCATTTTTATGGAGTCTGCCACACCGACATTTATTGTTCAGTATGACTTGCGTCCGAACAGACTCTTTGTCGAATACTTACAATATCCAAAAGAAGTTTTCTCAACCTTGTGGGAAGGTTTTCGTCTGCCACTTATTCTCGGGGTTGTTTTCACTATATTAGCCGGCTTGTTCACGAATCGGCTGTTACAGCATTGGTTAAAACAATATCATTTGGACTGGCCGGTTTGGCGTGTTTGGCTGACTTGGCCGCTTATGGTTCTCATCCTAGTAGTCATGATCCGGTCTACTTTATCGCATCGTCCAGCCAATCCGGCAATGTTTGCAATCACTTCGGATGCACTGGTCAATAGCCTAGTCATTAACTCAACCTGGTCAGTGTATTTTGCTATTTACAACATGAAGCATGAAGCAGAAGCCGGAGAAGTCTATGGTACGCTTACTGATGAACAAATTATGCAGGAAATGAGCGAGAATTATCCTTGGCTTGATAATGATCCAAATGCACCCTTTCCAACTATCAATAAGCGCCCCGCGACAGTTGAAAGAGATATACCACTTAACCTGGTTATCATTCTTGAAGAAAGCTTGGGTGCCACTTTCGTCAAGTCTTTGGGTGGGGAGTATTCCGTAACACCAGAACTGGAAAAACTGAAAAATGAGGGTTGGTGGTTTGAACAACTTTATGCAACCGGTACGCGTTCAGTAAGAGGAATTGAAGCCACGATAACGGGTTTTTTGCCCTCGCCCGCAAGAAGCGTAGTAAAACTTTCTTTATCACAACAGAATTTTTTCACTATTGCAGATTTATTGGGTCAACGTGGCTACAAAACTGAATTTATTTATGGCGGGCAATCTCACTTCGATAACATGGCTAACTTCTTTATTGGAAATGGCTTTCAATCTATCATTGACCAAAATGATTACGTTGATCCACTCTTCGTAGGCAGTTGGGGGGTCTCAGATGAAGATCTATTCAATATGGCGCATAAACGGATCGTTCAAGCGAACCTGAGTAACCAACCGTACTTTAGTTTAGTTTTCACCTCCAGCAACCATTCGCCATACGAATTCCCTGATGGAAAGATCGATCTGCATTCGGCCGAGAAACAAACTGATTTGAATGCTGTTAAGTATGCAGATTATGCTTTGGGACAATTCTTTAACACAGCTATGAAAAGTGATTATTGGGACAATACACTCTTTTTGCTGATTGCTGATCATGATTTGAATGTTTATGGAAATGCACTTGTGCCGATAGAACGTTTTCAAATCCCAGGCCTCATTTTAGGGGCTGATATAAAACCAAAACGTATCAAGACGGTGGCGAGCCAGGTTGATATGGCACCTACTTTACTGTCACTGATGGGTATTAGCGCTGAGACACCAATGATAGGCAGAGATTTGAGCCGACCAGCCGAGCAGCAGTCATCCGGCAGGGCAATGATGCAATTTGCCGATTATTTTGCCCTGTTGCAAGGTGAGAAGGTGACCATTTTACGCCCTCAAAAGGAAGCTCTGGCTGGGCAGTATGTTCTCAAAAAGCGTCAACTAGAGCTCAAAGGTCCGGCAAATAGAGAGGATGCTAACGAAGCATTAGCACATGTATTACTACCTTCTTGGCTGTACCGTCAGCAACGTTACGATATGCCTGTTGGGCAACCGTCAAATAAAAATTAGCATTTCTCATCCTATTATGCAGTTATTGATTGGCCGCATTACAGATAAGGATTTCTATGTTATTAATGTTGTTATATTAATCATGATATTGAGTATTTACTTATTATTGATCCCTTTTTGCACGATTTAAATTAGTTCTATGTTTGGGTAATTTATTCTCATCCACACATGAAGTTTGGAAATTTAAAACCATGACTAGATTAATTTATTACGTAGAATCAAATCTCGTTTGGTTTGTCATTATTGTGGCTTGGATTGGTATTACCTGAGGCGGGTAAATATTTCCAACCACTAATTGGGCTATTACTTGCTGCATTAATGTTTATTATCAGCCGACTTTTGATGCCCATGCCGTGCGATTAGTGCTTCGTAAACCTTCAAGGCAATTTTTAGCGCTGATTCTAGTCTACGGCCCAATGTCGCTTGCCGGACTACTGACCGGCCGATTTTTTTTTTGCAGGGGTTCGTTGGCTATGGGTCAAACTTTGCTTGGCACCCACAGATGTATCATCTCCGTTGTTAGTGTTGATGGCGCGAGGCAATGTTGCCCTGGCTGACGTTTTTAATGCCGTAAATACTGCTTTATCCCCTTTCATTGTTCCTCTGCTTTTTTTATAGCTGACGGGCATTCAACTGGAAGTATCACTTGACACCATTATTTTCGAATTAGTGTTGGTTGTTCTCGTTTCCACCATTTTGGGAGTGAGTTTGCGAACAAAGTTTTCAGCATTTTTTTCACGTCGTGATTCGGCTTATGCAGGAATTGGCACATTTCTTTATCTTCTGATATTGCTCACTATATTAAGCCCAAATGCAGAAACTATTATTGGCTGTGGTTGGTAAGCTTTTGTTATTGCTGCTGCAGCTTTATGTCTGAATCTGATTGGTTATCTGGTAGGAATGACCACCTCACGTCTGATAACCACAGGTCGAAAATAGGCATTGCTCTCAAATTCCTATAACGACCAGTAACGCATCATTGCTTAATTCGTATAGTTACGGTGTTAGAAACTAATTTTTCATTTGACTTCCATTTAAGTCATGTCTCCGTATCGGTACTACCAAAAGAATAGGCAGCTTCAAACGCTGATAGACTTAATTTGTCGAGGATAAGAATCAGCGAGATGTCTTTCATGACTATTATTTATTTCAGCCTGTAGTCGCTGCTTTCTTGGATGCATTGTGCTGACGTTTTTTATACGATTGTCGTTTGGCCTGAGCCTTATTTAAATCACTGTCTTTTTTCTTATCAGATGCTATGTAAGCTTGTTGCCCAAGTGCTCTGATTGCATCAGCAATTTTAAAGATACGAACTTGCCATGCATGAGACCTATCTTCTGAATGAGCAAGCGGAACTTCCCCGGCCATCCAAAGCGTTTTAAGTTTCATTGTCAGATTATCCAGCTGACGGATCAGGTTCATAAATGCCATGCCTTCTGGGCACGTGATTTTGATTAGCAAATAAACACTATTATCTGTGACGGCAGCATTCTTGATTCCAATGCTGTCCAGAATGTGATCTGCTTGTTCCATATCCCGATTCATTTCAGTAGACAGATGCTTAATACTTTCAGTAATTTTTTTTACATTTTCATCAGAAAGCTCACGTAATCCGAATTTACGTGTGAGCAACGTTGCTGCTGTCATCTGCGTTTGGATATGATCGAAGGTCCGGCGAAATAATCGTTTTGCCTGTGCTGACTGGAGCTTTACGGTCATCTCCATGTAAAACTCGCTTTTAACCTCTTCTTCAGTCAAAAACTGTCTAACCTTTTCCATTTCAACTTTCTGACGACTTTCTCTTTTGGAGTCAACTGTTTCCAACTCTTCAGCCATGACGCTCTCCTTTTTGTTGATTAATTTTATGCTCAGGGTGGCATTTAAAATGAGTAAGCCTGGTTAGTCCATGAATAACCGGATATTGGTCAATGCCGGTTACTAGAATGATAGGCGTTTTAACTCACACAGGTTTAAGAGGATGTTTATTGACCTTAAACAATAAATTGTTGCTACCAATATAAAAAGGCAATGACTTTCTTCTTTGTGTTTAGGTGATGTTATGCAATTTATTGTGAAGTTCGGCCATGCTCGGGGTCAAGCGTAGGTCTTATTAATCTATTAGTTGTCGATAAAGACTATTTTAAGGCGGATTGGGGAAACAAGAATTCAAATGAACTATACAAACTGATTAAGACACTCTACGAAATATCTCGTTTCTACTTCTCTTTGTAATGATTACAAACATAATTAATGCCATCATGAATATTTTACCGGATTGCGCGAAAAGCCCCGTCGTTCAGGGCGGGGATGAATAGCGCGGACGGCAGCGCCGTCCTTTGAATACTTAATGAGGTGTTTGCTGTTGCTCGATGTATTGCCGAATGATTTCAATCGGCGCACCGCCG
>NZ_JAUSCC010000017.1 GCF_030651745.1 Methylophaga sp. | reverse complement strand
CCTGGAAACTCAAGCATTTCCCCGGACATGACATCGGCAAGACCATGAATACGCACGATACCATCGGTTACACCGACTACGGTGCCTTCTGTTCGTGCTTCAGTAGCCCCGTCAAAGCTTTCAATTCGCTTTTTAATCAGGTCACTGATTTCTGCTGAATTCAGTTGCATCTCTGTTTCCTCTTTACGGGCCGCTTAGCTTATCGCGCTGGCCAGTCTGTTCAATTTACCTAAGGCAGATCCATCGATTACCAGATCGCCTGCCCGAATGATTGCGCCACCCAGCAGACTTTCGTCCACACTCTCGCTGAGCGTAATTTCTTTGCCTAAACGTTTTTTCAGTGCTGCAGCAATCTTGCTTTTTTGCTCATCGGTCAATGGACGCGCAGTGATCACATCTGCAAACAGTTTTTGTTCCGCATCGGCGCGTAACTGTTCATATAGCTCAGCTATTTCAGGCAACAGCATCAGTCGATTGTTTTCTGCTAACAACAGCAGAAAACCACGAGCGTCCGCACTTAAGTCACCTGTAATACCAGCCAGGAAATCAACCGCTTGCTCATCACTGACGGTAGGGTTATCCAAAATAGCCTGGATTTCACTGTTCTCAGCACATTGAGCCAGAACTGCAAGCAGCTCAGACCATGTCTGCATATCACCTTTTTCTTGTGCTATCGCAAATACGGCTGATGCGTAGGGGCGAGCGATGGTTATTGATTCTGCCATCCTATGATTCCTCTAGATTTGGCTGACTAACTCATCGAGCAGATCACTGTGGGCTTTATCATCAATCTCACGATTAAGGATTTTGCCAGCACCCGCCAGTGCAACCGCACCGACTTGAACTCTCAGTTCATCACGAGCCCGATTCGCTTCTTGCTCAATTTCCGCACGTGCAGATGACATAATTCGTTCACCTTCAATACGTGCAGTACCTTTAGCTTCATCAACAATTTCATTTCCACGACGTTGTGCCTGGGAAACGATTTCGCTTGCCTGATCTTTGGCTTCGTGAATCACTTGTTGAGCACGCTTCTCTGCCAATTCCTGTTCATGTCTGCCACGCTCTGCAGCAGCCAGGCCATCAGCGATTTTCTTTTTACGCTCATCAAGCGCCTGCATAATCGGTGGCCATACATATTTCATGCAAAAGCCAACAAACAACAGGAACGCAATTGCTTGACCTATCAAGGTTGCATTGATATTCATGCCTGTACCTCTTTGTTATCGCAACGGTAGTGGTAGTTAGTGTTTAAACTATTAAACCGCAACTGCGAACAACACGTACATTGCCAAACCAACAGAAATCATTGGCACCGCGTCAAGCAGACCTGCAACCAAGAAGAACTGTGTACGTAAAACTGGTACTAATTCTGGTTGACGTGCAGCAGCTTCAAGGAAACGTCCACCCAACAAACCGATACCTAAAGCGGCACCCAGTGCGCCCAGACCAGCCATTAAAGCACCTGCAATTAAGATTAAACCTAGTTCCATTTCTTTCTCCTAAAACTTCTTTGATAAATAAAAAGTAAAGCTAAAAACCACTCAAAAAATTAGTGATGTTCCTGATGTGCCATATCCAGATATACGATGGTCAGCACCATGAAGATGAATGCCTGCAAGGTGATAATAAGGATATGGAAAATTGCCCAGCCAACCTGTAACAGAGCGCCTAGTGAACCAATAACCAAACCGGCACTGTACATAGTGGCGATCAGGATGAAGATCATTTCACCGGCGTAAAGGTTACCGAATAAACGCATTGCTAAAGAGAAGGGTTTTGCTAACAACGTCACCACTTCCAACACAAAGTTGAACGGTAGCATTTTCTTGCCGAATGGCTGGAAAGCAAGCTCACCGAAGAAGCCACCCAAACCTTTAATCTTGATGCTAAAGAAGATAATCAGTAACAACACGGTTAACGCCATACCGAGAGGGGCATTAATGTCAGTTGTTGGTACGATTTTGAAAAATACGTCGTGAGGATCGACGCCGAAGAGGAAGGAACCAGTATGTGCAGCGATTTGAGGGAAGACATCGACCGGCACAAGGTCCATTAAATTCATTAAGAAAACCCAAACAAAAATGGTCAGGGCTAATGGTGCAACAAAGGTGGTTTTACCACCTGCAAATGAACCACGAACCGTGGTATCAACAAACTCTATAATCATTTCTGCGAAGTTCTGCATCGGGGTAGGAACACCAGCAGAAACTTTTTTGGCCACGCTACGGAAGAACCACATCATCACCACGCCAAGCATGATGGACATAAACATGGTGTCTACGTGGATCGACCAGAAACCCATCTGTGCTGCTTCGCCGGATGACAAAGCAAAACCCCATTCGCCTGTCGCTTCCCAAACACCTGGCTCTACTTCTACGTGTTTTTGACCAAATGCCAGATTCTGTAGATGGTGCTTGATATGTGATGATACTGTTAGCTCTTCTGCCATGATTTATCTCAAGCCTGTCTCATATGTCCAATAAATAAAATTATTTGCATCGCCGCGAAGCCGAGCAGTAAAGGTAGGGCGCGAAGTTCAAGCACCGCAAATCCCACTGCAAACATAGCTATGGTGAGCAACCATCGCTCTGCAATACACCTGAATGCTCCCCCAAGGTTTAGCTCTGGGTTTGCACCAGCCTTCTTGACTGTTTTCAGTAAATGCCACCGAAGCAGCAATGTGTTGGCCAAACTGATCATTCCGCCAAAGCACAGGGCTATGGCGACATCCTTGCCTTGTAACCAGAAGACACAAGCCACCATGATAATCAATGCTATAAACTGGGTTTTTAGCAAACGATTTACGGGCTTAACTCTGGTTAACTGCTCCATTTTTATCCGCTGGATCTTAGTTTTGCCTTAAGCAAATCAGGGAATTATATAGACCTATGCTTTGCATGGTCAACGACTATCTCGGTTAATTTATTTTAGGCTGAAGAAAATTGCAGATTTATGAAATAACGTGTTCACAATTTTTTCGTTGTGAAAGTTTCCATTTTGGATTCTGCTTTTGAGTGAAGTTAACTGTGATATTTTCCCGACAAGGGTGTTACTAAAACATAAACTTTGAATTAACCTGGGGCAATTTTAACTATGCCCTTTTGTATTTTAAGGGGAGTTCCAGTGATTTGGGCTGTAAATCAAACTTCCGGCAATGCGCTTCATATAACGTTTTAAGTTCCGCCTCACCCATCAAATTGCCAGGTTCATCACGGTAGCTGATGCTGCCATTCACTGCTGAACCCTGCCACCTTTGTTCGATCTGTTTACGTTCTGGTTGTTGTTTGAACCAGGCAATAAACTCATTGGCTTTTGCCAGCAATCGATAACTTGAACCCCAGGCATTTACTGCCATTGTGTAGTAATACGGCTGCTGTGCAATATTGCCAGGAATAATCTCGATTTTGCCGTACCAAGGACTGCCGGGATTTTCACTGGCCCAATAATAAATCGGCAAGTCAACACCAAAGGCATCCACTACCCCATCAGCCAGGCAGTTGTGGATTCGTGACTGATCAGAATAGGCAATCAGATTATCCAGCTTAATCCGTCCACCGGATTTACTTTCATTACTACTCCAGCGAAGTCCGCGATCTTCGAGCACTTGGAATGCAGCCGGATCATTGATGATACCGACTACTTTGCCAACTAAATCTTCAAGTCGGTTGATATTGTTGTCGCCTTTACGGCGAGCCAATACCCAGTGCAGGTAGGTATAGGCTTCAGAGTAGGCAATATTGTCATATTCAGCAGATGGTGGCAGTGCACTGATAACAATGTCTGCAGGCGGTTCGCCATATTTTTTACCTGCCGTGAGTAACTCGGTACACATATCCCAGGGTGCTTCGATAAATTCACATTCAACGCCGAGAAAATGAGCAAAAGCTTTGGCATAATCCACATCCATGCCTTTAAGGGGCTCACCCAGTTTTTCCCGGAAAGACAAACCAACAAAGTTTGGCTCAATAGCAACGCGAAGTTTGCCACGATGCAAAATATCATCCAGCTGATCATGTGCCGCATCAGGTACCAGATAGAGTTTTTTCAATGTGGCATCCATTGATTTGACGGCGGCATTGATGTCTGCGGCTTGAATATCAATTTTTTCCAGACCTTTTGAGGTGTCTTCAACCACTTCATTAATGATTTTGTTTTTACTGTGAATGCGCTGCATGATGCCGTTGCTTAAATCCAGCGTTTCAAAAATCACGGTGGTGTTTTCCATTACCGCCGTCAACTGCTCGCTGATTGACTGAAACAGCTCGGTCAACTGCCCGGTGGCAGATTGAATAACCTCAACAAAATTGTTCAATCTTTCGGCATTGGTCTGGCTAATGTTATCCAGTTCGGCATTAACTTGCGTGAAGTCGAGTTGCTTGGAGGCCTGCTGCGCTCTTTCCATAGTGACTGCTGCCAATCGTCGGACTTCATCTGCCACAACCGCAAAACCACGACCATGCTCACCTGCACGCGCAGCCTCTATAGCAGCATTAAGTGCCAACATGTTTACCCCACGGCCAATTTCCAGAATGCCGTCAAGCACATCAGTGACGCTTTCGGATTTTTCATTCAATGTGAGAGATATTTGCTGCATAGCCAGCCCGACAGCGGCATTGACATCATTCACCTCTACATCAATTTGAGATTGCAATGCACCAACGGTGGAATTTGAGCTATTCAGATAATCATTAGCTTGTTTTAACTCGGTATCCAGTTTGTCAGTCCGCTGACCGATTTCAGATAAAAAGTTTTGCTGGACTTCCAACGCGCGGAAAATCTGTCTGGAAAGCTGGGCTGTCTGGCTGCTCACTAATTGAATAGAACGATAAAACCGCTTTTCTTCTTCTGAAAAATGCTGAATGTCTGGAAGTTCAGGTACCAACACCTTGCTTAGGTTGGCTTCACTGAGTTCTGATGAATTGAATATTCTGTTCAACAATTTCATTGCTGATTCCATAATTTTTGAATAAACAGCAATATGCAATTGTCAGTCCAGCGAATGGCTGAATTGTGTGGAACAGATATAAAGACTTTAAAAACGTGATTGCAAGCACACTTAGCAGCTCTAACTTCAGCCAGGGCAGTTTGTTATTGCAGATAATGAAACAAAGTTGCACCACAGTGACACATCGATGTCCCTAATTCTGTGCAACCTGTTGGATGAAAATACTGAGAAAATTGTTTTACTGTATTTAAACGCCAATTTGCTTGATCAGCCGTTTTAGCTCATCGACATTGGCATAATCAAACACCAGCTTACCTTTACCATTGGCGCGGTGTTTAATACTAAAACCATTGCCAAGTTTTTCAACAATACGCTGTTCAATTTGCTCGATTTCTTCGACTGAAGGTTGAGCGACTTCCGGCTTATCTGTTGCTGAGGGTTTTAACAGACGGCGGACCAGCTGTTCCGTTTCACGAACAGAAAGACCTTTTTCAACGATCTGTAATGCTGCTTCGGATTGGCTTTCGCCTTCCAATGCTAACAGAGTGCGGGCATGACCCATTTCCAGATCGCAGTTCTCCAGCAACTTTTTCACATCATCATTGAGATTACGCAGACGTAGTAAATTGGTGATGGTGGCTCGGGATTTACCCACTGCCTCGGCAGTTTGCTGATGGGTTAATTCAAATTCTTCACGAAGTCGGAACAAGGCGTTAGCCTCTTCCATCGGGTTCAGATTTTCGCGTTGGATATTCTCAATCAATGCCATGGCTATCGCGCTGCGATCTGACACATCTTTG
Organism: Methylophaga sp.; assembly: GCF_030651745.1. The sequence goes on along the minus strand of NZ_JAUSCC010000017.1, from coordinate 19,703 downwards.
ATTAAAACCGGAACACTTTCCAGACCAGCAAGTTTAGATGCCCGCCAGCGCCGTTCACCGGCAATGATTTCATAACGACCGCCTTCGATCGGTCTAACCACAATTGGTTGCACCAGACCTTGAGCACGAATCGAATCAGCAAGTTCTTCAAGGGATTCCTGAGACATATCCATACGCGGCTGGTATTTGCCGGGCTGGATCATGTCGAGAGGAAAATGTTGCAAGCTGTCATTCAGGCTGTTTTCATCCTGATTGACGTCACCTAACAGCGCATCAAGTCCTCTGCCTAATCCTCTTTTTTTACTTACCATGCTAGGAATACCTGTGTGTTAACTTGCTGATGTTGCTTTTTTATCACGACGCATCAATTCACTGGCCAGTGCCATGTAAGCAATTGAGCCACGTGAAGTCCTGTCATAATTTAACACAGGCAGACCATGACTGGGCGCTTCGGCTAAGCGAACATTGCGTGGAATAATTGAATGAAAGACTTTGCCTTGAAAATGACTTATCAACTGACGGGAAACCTGATTAGCCAGGTTGTTACGTGCATCAAACATGGTTCGTACCATGCCAGTCACTTCCAGCGCCGGATTGGCGCGTTGTTTTACTCTTTCAATAGTACGCAGCAAAGATGTCAGGCCTTCCAACGCGTAATATTCACATTGAATAGGGATTAACACGCCTTTAGAGGCCACCAGTGCATTGACTGTTAGCATGCTCAATGATGGCGGACAATCGATCAGAATAAAGTCGTATTTTTCTTTGCTGGATTCCAACGCTAATCTGAGGCGGTGTTCGCGCAGTTTGATGTCCAGCAACTGGACTTCGGCGGCTGTCAAATCAGTGTTTGTAGGCATTACATCAAAGCCCAAACCTTCGGGACGGATGATGGCGTCACTGGCTTTAGCTTCCGCCATAATGACGTCATAACTGCTGACCTCAATGGCTTCTTTATCAATGCCACAGCCGGTGGTCGCATTACCTTGCGGATCCAAATCAATCATCAATACTTTCTTGCCGGCATCAGCAAGTGAAGCCGCCAGATTTACTGTGGTAGTCGTTTTACCGACACCGCCTTTCTGATTGGTAACCGCAAATATATTTCCCACTGACTTTAATCCTTAATCAGTCTTACCAGATGCCTTTCAGCCTGATCCCCCGGTACACTCAACGGCACAACATCTCGTAGTTTAAAACCGTTTTGAACCGCTGCCAGTTCTTGTTCAGGGTAAACGCCTTTCATCAATAGCAGGCTGCCCGCATCATCGCAGTGTCTTGCGGCTAAATCAATAATCTCGGCAATGGTGGCAAATGCTCTGGCGGTAACCACTTCTACCTTTGGCAGGCTTATTTGTTCCACACGCCCATGAACTACCGTGACATTATTCAATTTCAATTCGGCTTTTACTTGCTGTAAAAAACGTGTCTTTTTGATATTGCTGTCCAGCAAGGTCACGGCCATTTGCGGAAAACAGATGGCAATGGGGATTCCGGGTAGCCCGGCGCCACTGCCAACATCCAATAAGCTTTTACAATTCAGGTAAGGAATCAGTGACAAGCTGTCGAGTATATGACGCGTCAACATGGATTGAGGATCACGTACAGAGGTCAGGTTATAGACCTTGTTCCATTTTTGCAGCAGCGCCAGATAATCCAGTAATAAGCTTTTTTGATCGTCAGAAAGTTGTAATTGCAGTTCTGCACAGCCCGCATCGAGCTGTGCTTTTAAATCAGATCCCATCAGCTCGCTTCACTCCAGCCGGAACGTTTCAGATGAACCAGTAATAATGAGACAGCAGCAGGAGTCACACCCGAGATCCGTGCAGCCTGGCCTAAACTTTGTGGTTTGGCATTTTGTAGTTTTTCCCGGACTTCATTCGATAAGCCACGTACATTGTGGTAGTCCAAATCGGCTGGAAGCGTTGTACCTTCATTGCGTTGCAGACGATTCACCTCATTTTGCTGGCGATTGATATAGCCAGCATATTTCACCTGAATCATCACCTGTTCCGCGACATCATCCGCAACAGACTGTTCTTCACCCAATAATGTCATCAAGCCTTGATAATCCACACTAGGACGACGTAATAATTCAATCGCCGTACTGCTTTTAGCAAGCGGTTCACCCAGTACTGAAATAGCACGTTGCTGATCTATTTTGTCTGCTGATACCCGTGTGGTATTCAAGCGGGTGTTTTCAGACTCAATCGCTTCCAGCTTGGCACTGAATACGGCCCAACGCTCATCATCAACAATGCCTAACTGGCGACCAATCGGTGTCAGACGCGAATCGGCATTATCTTCACGTAACATCAAGCGATATTCTGCACGACTGGTGAACATACGGTATGGCTCTTTAGTACCTGAGGTAATCAAGTCATCGATTAACACACCGATATAGGCTTCATCACGACGTGGGAACCAAGGCTCAAGCTCACGAGCCTGTAAACCGGCATTCAGACCAGCGATCAAACCTTGTGCGGCTGCTTCTTCATAACCCGTCGTGCCATTAATCTGACCGGCAAAGAACAGGCCCGGCATATGTTTGGTTTCCAGCCACGGGGTTAAATCACGTGGATCAAAAAAGTCGTATTCAATGGCATAGCCCGGACGAGTGATGTGGGCATTTTCCAAACCTTTCATTGAACGCACAATCTCATATTGCACATCAAACGGCAGACTGGTGGAAATACCATTGGGATAGACTTCATTACAGTCCAAACCTTCTGGCTCAAGGAAAATCTGGTGTGAATTACGATCAGCAAAACGCACCACTTTATCTTCAATCGAAGGACAATAACGTGGACCAATGCCTTCAATTTCACCACTGTACATTGGTGAACGGTCCAGATTATTGCGGATCACTTCATGAGTTTTTTCATTGGTATGGGTGATGTGGCAGGAAATCTGGGCCGGATGATGTTCACGTTTGCCAAGAAATGAAAATACCGGTGTTGGGCTATCACCTGGTTGTTCAGCCAACTGTGAAAAATCAATACTGCTGGTGGCAATACGTGGTGGTGTACCCGTTTTTAAACGGTCAACACGGAAAGGTAAGGCTCGCAAACGTTCTGCCAATGCAACCGAAGCAGGATCTCCGGCACGACCACCTTGATGACGCTGTAAACCAATATGAATTACGCCACCAAGGAAAGTACCGACAGTAAGCACAACGGTTTTAGCACCAAACCGTAAACCCGATTGGGTGACAACACCGGCAACACGACCATTTTCAACGATCAAATCATCAACCGCTTGCTGGAATAAATAAAGATTGGGTTGTGACTCCAATACGGCGCGAACGGCAGCACGGTAACGAACACGATCAGCCTGTGCGCGAGTAGCTCTTACCGCTGGGCCTTTGCTGGCATTCAGAATTCTGAATTGGATACCGGCCCGATCGGCTGCTTTGGCCATGATACCGCCCAGAGCATCAATCTCTTTAACCAGATGGCCTTTGCCGATGCCACCGATTGCCGGGTTACAGCTCATTTGGCCGAGAGTTTCGATATTTTGCGTGAGCAAAAGGGTTTTTACACCTTGGCGGGCAGCCGCTAACGCAGCTTCGGTACCGGCATGGCCGCCGCCAACGACTATTACGTCATATTGATCCTGATACTGCATAACTCACCCACGACAAAACATGTAAAAAGACTGGTGATTTTAACATGCCAGTCATAATCTTTGCCTAATATTTCAATCATTTATGTTTAGCTTTGCTCAAAATCCCAAGCAACCTCAACATCCTCTTTATCAAACTCACTGGACACTGTCACGATGATTGAAAAAAACACCGGTATCAAGCGCTTAATGTTTGCATTGGTTTATTCGTTGCAAGGCCTATACGCCGGAATCCGTTATGAATCCGCATTCCGACAGGAATTTATTCTGCTGTTATTGCTTGGTATTGTGAGCTTTTTTCTTGATGTCACCCCAGCTGAAAGACTGCTGATGATTGCCTCTCTGGTAGCGGTACTGATTGTTGAAGCACTTAACTCGGCCATTGAGTGTGTGGTCGATCGGGTGAGCACCGATGTACACAAACTGTCTGGCCGAGCCAAGGATTATGGATCGCTTGCTGTGTTACTAACTTTATTATTAAGTGCCGCTACTTGGTTGATGATTTTGCTGGATTAGACCGTTGATAGGCCCAAAGCATCATACCCAGCCCAGCGATGATCATCGGTACACAGAGTAATTGTCCCATGGTGAACCAATCAAACGCCAAGTAACCGTATTGCGGATCGGGCACCCGGTAAAACTCTGCGATAAAGCGGAAACAGCCATAACCTAATAGAAATAAACCTGATACCGCTGCACGGGGACGAGTTTTTGCTGAGAACCACCATAAGATAATAAACAGTAATAAACCTTCAAGCATTGCCTGATAAAGCTGTGATGGATGACGAGCCAGCGGTCCTCCCGTTGGAAAAACCATAGCCCATGGCACATCAGATACCCTTCCCCATAATTCACCATTAATAAAATTACCTATCCGACCAAAGAATAAGCCTAGTGGTACCATTGGCGCAGCAAAGTCACTGATCTCAAAAAATGATTTGTCTGACTTACGGCCAAATAACCAAATTGCAACCAATACGCCAATCAAGCCACCATGGAAAGACATACCTCCTTGCCATACTTTGAATAAATTCAGTGGGTTATCAAGTATATTCGGTAAATCATAGAATAACGCGTAACCAATCCTGCCGCCCAAAATCACCCCGATTGCACCATAGAAAAGCAAATCCTCTACCTGCGATTTTTCCCAACCATGTTCATTGGCTCTCCATCGGCCCAGCATCCAGGCTGCGACAAAACCAAACAGGTACATCAAGCCATACCAATGGATAGCAAGTGGGCCAAGTTCAAGCGCAACGGGATTAATCTGTGGGTAATTCATATATTGTTCTCATCTTCGTAGGTGCAGGCATCATAACAAGCCAGTCATTAAACATCATTAACAGAATTTGCACCATTTTTGAGCAAAGCAATTTACTCATCGCACCAAAATAACTCTTTTGATAACAGCACAATATCTACAAATTAGCCTAAGCATATGTATTTTAATCGTTTTTTAAAACTGGCATGTAAACTGCGTTAGTTGTGGCAGTCTGAATACACGATGTTGTAAAAAATCAACGCATCGGATTGAACAAGACTACAAAACAATTCAAACGAGGAGATTTAAATGAAATTCAAAACGCTCTCAGCAATGTGTCTTGCTGCAACTACAGTTTTAGCTACTTCATCAGCAATGGCATGGGAAAGCGAAGACGGTGCGCATTCAGTAACTGCTAACGTTTTATTAGGCAGTGATTACATTTTCCGTGGCGCTTCACAAACAGATAACAATCCTACTATCCAAGGTGGCTTGGATTATGGTCATGCCTCTGGTTTGTATGTTGGTGCTTGGGCATCTAATGTCGACTTTGGCAACGGAGAGACAGCGGATGAAGATGAAGCTAAATCAGAATTCAACCTTTATGGTGGTTTTGCCAGTGAAATTGGCGAAACTGGAATTGGTTATGATATCGGTGCGATTCGTTATTACTACCCAGGTTTAGGCGGCTCAGCTGACTTTAACGAAATATATGGTAGTTTAAGCTATAGCTTCTTTACATTTGGTATTGCACATACTGGTAACGTCTTTAATGGCGGCGAGGATGCTACTTATTACAATATTGCTTTTGAATATGGCCTTCCATATGACGTAACGTTTATGGCTCATATTGGTTATCAAGATTTTGATAATGAAGATCAAGATGGACCAAGCTATAACGATTACCTAATCGGTGTTTCTAAAACCATGTTTGATCTAGATTTCGCATTAACTTGGACAGATACTGATAGTGACGGTGAAGACTTTGCTGGTGATAAAGATCTGGTCGACAATATCTTTACAGTTAGTGTTTCTAAATCATTCTAAGACCTGAACCGTGGACCGCCTTGCAACTGCAAGGCGGTTTATTCTAAAGAAGGAATACGCTTATGAAACAAGTTGTAGCAATTATCAAGCCTTTCAAGCTTGATGATGTCCGCGAATCACTCTCCGAAATCGGCGTGCAAGGTTTAACGGTTTCTGAAGTAAAAGGCTTTGGACGTCAAAAAGGGCACACTGAGCTATACAGAGGTGCGGAGTACGTTGTGGATTTCCTGCCAAAATTGAAACTGGAAATCGCAATTGATGATGGCATCGTAGAACAAGTTATCGAAGCTATCATTAAAGGCGCTAACACTGGCAAAATCGGTGATGGCAAAATCTTCGTTTACCCACTTGAGCAAGTGGTTCGGATTCGCACTGGCGAAACCGGCCCAGAAGCTCTGTAAGCTTAGGGAGTATAGATAATGGAAAATGAAATCTTCCAACTCCAGTACGCCATGGACACCTTTTACTTTTTAGTATGTGGTGCTTTGGTTATGTGGATGGCGGCCGGCTTCTCAATGCTTGAAGCAGGTCTGGTTCGTGCTAAAAACACCACTGAAATTCTGACCAAAAACGTCATGTTGTTTGCTATTGCTTGTACCTCTTACTTAGTGGTTGGCTATGACATTATGTACGGCGGCGGTTTATTCCTTGCAGGTATTGACGGTGGTGAAACACTGGTAGCTGATGCATTGGCATTATCTGCTGAAGAAGGCTTTGAAGGCGGCGCAGTTTACTCTTCTGCATCTGACTTCTTCTTCCAAGTTGTGTTTGTTGCTACAGCAATGTCTATCGTTTCAGGTGCGGTTGCTGAACGTATGAAATTGTGGGCTTTCGCTGCATTTGCCGTTGTAATGACTGCATTCATCTACCCAATGGAAGGTTCTTGGACTTGGGGTGGTGCTGATGTATTTGGCATGTACAACCTGGGTGACCTTGGCTTCCTGGATTTTGCTGGTTCCGGTATTGTTCACATGGCGGGTGCTGCTGCAGCATTAGCTGGTGTTATCTTACTGGGTGCTCGTAAAGGTAAATATGGTCCTAACGGTGAAGTTCGCCCAATCCCTGGTGCAAACCTGCCTTTAGCCACTTTAGGTACCTTTATCCTGTGGATGGGTTGGTTCGGCTTCAACGGCGGTTCTGTTCTGAAATTAGGCGATATGGCTAGTGCCAACGCAGTGGCAATGGTATTCCTGAATACAAATGCTGCAGCGGCTGGTGGTGTACTTGCTGCTCTGGTTGTTGCCAAATTGTTATTCGGTAAAGCTGACTTAACCATGATTCTGAATGGTGCTCTGGCTGGTCTGGTTGCAATCACTGCTGGCCCTGACACTCCGACTCCATTGATGGCAACCATCATTGGTGCTGTGGGTGGTGCGATTGTAGTGTTCTCAATCGTCTTTATGGATAAAGTGAAAATTGATGACCCTGTCGGTGCAATCTCTGTGCATGGTGTGGTTGGTCTGTGGGGTCTGCTTGCAGTGCCACTGACAAACGCTGATGCCAGTTTCTCTGCACAAATCATCGGTGCCGTAACCATCTTTGTTTGGGTATTTGTTTCCAGCTTCATTGTCTGGGCAGTACTGAAAATGATTATGGGTCTGCGTGTGACCGAAGAAGAAGAATACGAAGGTGTGGATTTGGTGGAATGTGGTATGGAAGCATACCCAGAGTTCACTAATAATTCTAACTAAGTCATTCTCGACACAACAAAAAAGGGCAGGTTTATCCTGCCCTTTTTTATATCTGAAATTTACCAAGCCCAAAGGCTTGTTACAGCTTTAATAGATAACCATTACTGATGATATTGAACACTTTCTGCATGCACCGCATCCACTAACGCTGCAACGTGTTCCGGATTAATCGTCGGATGAATACCATGGCCCAAATTAAACACATGGCCACTGCCATGACCATAGGCTTTGAGAATTTCTTTTACTTCTGTTTTTATTCGTTCCGGCTGAGCATATAAAACGCAAGGATCCATATTCCCCTGCAATGCGACTTTCTCACCTACTTGGTAACGCGCCAGTGAGATATCCGTTGTCCAATCCAGTCCTAAAGCATCCGCTCCTACTTCGGCCATATGACTTAACCATTGGCCGCCGCCTTTGGTAAACATGGTTACCGGCACGCGTCTTCCTTCATTTTCTTTGGTTAAGCCGCTGATAATTTGCTGCATATAAGCAAGGGAGAACTCTCTGTAGTTTGGCCCACTTAACGCCCCGCCCCAGGTATCAAATAACATCAATGCTTGAGCTCCGGCAGCTATTTGAGCATTCAGGTAAGCGGTGACAGACTTAGCAAGTACTGATAGCAAGTTATGCATCACTTCTGGCTCATCAAACATCATAGCTTTGATTTTGGAGAAATCTTTGCTCGAACTGCCTTCAACCATATAACAAGCCAAGGTCCAAGGGCTGCCACTAAAGCCGATTAATGGCACTTTGCCATCAATTTCTCTGCGGGTCAGACGGATCGCATCCATCACATAACCCAGACTGTCTTCCATATCCGGAACGCTGAGATTGGCTACATCTGCTGCACTGCGTATGGTTTTATGAAATTTGGGCCCTTCTCCGGCAACAAAATGCAGACCAAGCCCCATTGCATCAGGAATTGTCAAAATATCGGAAAAGATAATCGAGGCATCCAGATCGTAACGTCGAAGCGGCTGCAAAGTGACTTCAGAGGCCAGTTCTGGCGTAGTACACAAAGTCATAAAGTTACCGGCCTTCTCACGCACCTGACGGTACTCGGGCAAGTATCTGCCAGCCTGACGCATAATCCAAACCGGAGTTTTATCGACAGGTTGTTTTAATAAAGCACGCAGATAACGATCATTTTTTAATTCGGACACCGGAGCACCTTTTTTGTTGATGGCAATTACTAGGGTTTGTTGATCTTTCATATCCACCACTGCTGGCGGCTATTTTTGTGTCCGACAAGGCGGAAAGCACGCAGTGTAGCCACCCTACATAAGTGATTGACAACGCAGGCGGCCGCAAAAATAGCCCCAGCCCTTCGGGTTGTGACTGAAAAAGCGTCACTCTGCGTTGCTCGTCGCTTATTTAGAATAACTAAAAGGCGCTCCTCGTGCCTTGATTGACGCTTTTTCAGCTCACAACAGAGGCGGATATGAAAGATAAACAAGCCCTAACTCAGAAACAAAATCGCACTGAGAGATCAGACTCAATCGAGTATGACCAACTCAGTGCGATAAGATTGCCACTATTTTTCAGATAAAAACTGGAGTTTTACACTTCCAGATATTCAAGAATACCTTCAGCCGCCTGGCGACCTTCCCAAACAGCGGTAACCACTAGATCAGAGCCACGAACCATATCACCACCGGCGAAGATTTTCGGATTAGTGGTTTGATAAGCACAAGCACCTTCAGCAGGAGCAACAACACGGCCACCATCATCAATGCTGACATTGAATTTTTCAAACCATGGTGCTGGGCTTGGGCGGAAACCAAAAGCGATGACGACTGCATCAGCAGGAATAATTTCTTCACTGCCGGCTACAGGCTCAGGACGACGACGACCACGCTCGTCGGGCTCACCCATTGCTGTAGTGACCACTTTGACACCGGTTACTTTATTGCCATCGCCAACAATTTCAATCGGCTGGCGATTCCACATAAATTCAACGCCTTCTTCACGCGCATTATTTACTTCACGGCGGGAGCCCGGCATGTTTTCTTCATCACGACGGTATGCACAGATAACGTTAGTTGCACCTTGACGAATTGCCGTACGGTTACAGTCCATTGCTGTATCACCACCACCAAGCACCACTACCTTCTTACCTTCCAGCGAAACATAATTTTCTGAAGGTAAGTCCAGCAATTTTTTGTTGTTCGCCACCAGATACGGTAACGCTTCATATACGCCTGGCAATTCTTCGCCAGGGAAGCCACCTTTCATGTAAGTGTAGGTTCCCATACCGAGGAAAACAGCATCGTATTCGTCAAGCAAAGCATCAAATTCAACGTCTTTACCTACTTCGGTATTCAGACGGAATTCAATTCCCATACCTTCCATGACTTCACGGCGGCGTTTAACAACGTCTTTTTCTAATTTAAATTCTGGAATACCAAAGGTCAGTAAGCCACCAATTTCAGGGTAGCGATCAAACACTACTGGTTTTACACCATTGCGAACTAATACGTCAGCGGCACCTAAACCTGCAGGGCCCGCGCCAATCACCGCAACACGTTTACCAGTATCGACAACCTTGGATAAATCCGGACGCCAGCCTTGAGCTAAAGCGGTATCGGTAATGTATTTTTCTACAGAGCCAATGGTCACGGCGCCAAAGCCGTCATTCAAGGTACAGGCGCCTTCACATAGACGGTCTTGAGGACATACCCGACCACAAATTTCTGGCAAAGTGTTCGTCTGATGGGCCAGTTCAGCAGCCTGTTCAAGATTGCCTTCACTAATCAGTTTCAGCCAGTTTGGAATATAGTTGTGTACTGGGCACTTCCATTCACAGTAAGGATTACCACATTCCAGACACCGGTCAGCCTGTTCAGCCGCCTGAGGCGCATCAAATTGCCCGTAAATTTCACCAAATTGCTGTTTGCGAACATTTGCATCGAGTTTTTTGGGGTCAACACGACCTACATCTAAAAATTGAAACGTATTTTTTTTCATCGTTATTTTGTTTTACCAGTTGTATCAGGCCGCTTTGGTGGCGATTTTCAATAAACCATCCAATGACGCTGCTTTGGGTTTGACCAGCCAGAATTCTTTAATCGCCTGTTCAAAGCGATCCAGGATCTGGTGCGCCCAGACACTACCGGTTTCACGCACGTGGTCTTCAATAAGGCCTTTTAGATGCAGAGCAGCTTCGGACATTTCGTCGCTGTCAATCCGCACCAATTCAACCAGCTCTTCGTTATAACGCTCAGCAAAGGTGTTATCCAAATCCAGCACATAAGCCAGACCGCCAGTCATACCCGCACCAAAATTCAGGCCGGTTTCGCCCAGCACGACAACAACCCCACCAGTCATATACTCACAACCGTGATCGCCGACGCCTTCGACAATAGCTACTGCGCCGGAATTACGTACTGCAAAGCGTTCGCCAGCTTTACCTGCTGCATACAATTCACCGCCAGTCGCACCATATAAACAGGTGTTACCAATAATACTGGCATTCTGCGTTTCAAAATCACTTTCAGGTGATGGATAAATGGTCAATTTACCTGCCGCCATGCCTTTACCGACATAGTCATTGGCATCGCCTTCAAGACGCATTTCCAGACCGCCGGCATTGAATACACCAAAGCTTTGTCCGGCAGAACCTTTCAGATTCAGACGGATAGGCTTATCAATCATGCCGTAATTGCCATGAAGCTTGGCAATCTCACCAGATAACCGTGCGCCAATTGAACGGTTTATGTTACGAATGCTGTAACTGAATTCACCGCCAGTTTTATTAACGATGGTTTCTTTAATATCAACCACCATCTGTTCAGCCAATTCACCTTTATCATAAGGTTCATTTTTCGGTTCAAGACAGAACTGGGGTTTATCGGCCGGAACACCAGCGTTTGACAATAACGGTTGCAGGTTCAATCCGCGTTGCTTGTCCGTAGTGCCCGGCAAAATTTCCAGTAAATCAGTACGACCAATTAAGTCCTGCAAACTACGAACACCAAGTTTAGCCAACCACTCACGGGTTTCGCGAGCCACAAACTGGAAGTAGTTCATCACCATTTGTGGCAAACCGATAAAGTGCTGTGTACGCAGCTTTTCATTCTGCGTTGCAACACCGGTCGCACAGTTATTCAAATGGCAGATCCGCAGATATTTACAACCTAATGCCACCATAGGACCAGTACCGAAGCCAAAACTTTCTGCCCCCAGAATCGCTGCCTTAATGACATCCAAACCAGTTTTCAAACCGCCATCTGTTTGCAGACGAACTTTGTCACGTAAATCATTGGCACGCAGAGTCTGGTGGGCTTCACTCAAGCCAAGCTCCCAAGGACCGCCAGCATATTTGACCGATGTCAGCGGGCTTGCACCGGTACCACCGTCATAACCAGAAATAGTAATCAAATCGGCATAGGCTTTTGCCACACCTGCGGCAACGGTTCCGACACCTGCTTGCGATACCAGTTTTACTGATACCAAGGCATCCGGGTTGACCTGTTTCAAGTCAAAAATCAGCTGCGCCAGATCTTCAATCGAATAGATATCATGATGTGGCGGCGGTGAAATCAGTGTTACGCCTGGTACAGAATGGCGCAGTGTCGCAATCATCTGATTGACTTTGCCACCAGGTAACTGACCACCCTCGCCAGGCTTGGCGCCTTGAGCGATTTTGATCTGCAATACTTCTGCGTTGACCAGATAATGTGGTGTTACGCCAAAGCGGCCTGAAGCAATCTGTTTGATTTTGGAGACACGCTCGTTACCAAAACGATCCGGATCTTCGCCACCTTCACCAGAATTTGAACGACCACCTAAACGGTTCATCGCAATCGCCAAAGCCTCATGAGCTTCGGGCGATAAAGCACCTAAAGACATACCTGCGCTGTCAAAGCGTTTGAGAATAGCGCCAGTATCTTCAACTTCTTCAATATCCAGCGGTGTATCAGCCAATTTGACATCAAGCAGGTCGCGTAAAACCATCGCTGGCCGTTCGTTAACTAGAGCCGCATAAGTTTTGTAGTCATCAAAACTGCCACCCTGAACGGCTTTCTGCAGCGTGCCAATAACATCCGGGTTATAGGCGTGATATTCACCACCATGGATGAATTTCAGCAAACCGCCTTGTTCACGTTTTTTACGTTGATTCCAAGCCAATTTAGATAGTTGCAACTGATCTTCATGCAAGGCTTCAAAATCAGCTCCGTTGACTCGGCTGGTTGTGGCAGTGAAACATTTTTCAACCACAGCATCGTTCAAACCGACAATCTCAAACAGTTGAGCGCCACGGTAGCTGGCAATCGTTGAGATACCCATTTTCGAGGTGATTTTGAACAATCCTTTATTGATGCCTTTACGGTAGTGACGGCATAATTTAGCATGCTCAATATCTTTAATTTCATTGGTGGCACGCAGATCCTGCAAGCAAGCGTATGCAAGATAAGGGTAAATTGCAGTTGCGCCATAGCCCAGCAGCACCCCGAAATGATGTGGATCACGGGCGGTTGCGGTTTCAATAATCAAGTTGGCATCGCAGCGCAAACCGGATTTAATCAGATGCTGATGTACCGCACCAGTTGCCAGTAGGGCATGTACCGGCAGTGTATCTTTGGAAATATCACGATCACTAAGAACCAATACAACATTGCCAGTACGGACAGCTTGTTCTGCATCAGCACAAATTGCATCAATTGCTTTTTCCAGGCCGATTTCTGGCTGGTAATTCAACGAAATACGATAGGATTTGTATTCTGGATCGTTGTCACCCAATTTAAGGATTTGATTGAACAGCTTTTCAGTCAGTACCGGAGAATCCAGCACCACCCGCTGAGCGTGATCTTCACCTTCTTCAAACAGGTTGCGCTCTTGACCGATACAGGTCTCCAGCGACATAACAATGTTTTCACGCAACGGATCGATCGGCGGATTGGTGACCTGAGCGAACTGCTGACGGAAAAAGTCGTACAACGAACGGACTTTCTGAGACATGACCGCAAACGGGCTATCGTCACCCATCGAACCAACGGCTTCTTGACCGATCTCACCTAAAACTCGCAGAACTTGATCGCGCTCTTCGAAGCTGACGCCGAACATTTTTTCAAAGATTTCCAGCTCTTCACCCTGAATTTCCGGCAAGGTATGCTGATCGTCTCTTTCTGTGTCTTCCAGACGCTGTAAATTATTATTCAGCCACTCGCCATATGGCTGAGCGTTTTTCAACATATTATTGATATCTTCCGGCATCAACAACTCACCGGTCTGAGTGTCTACCGCCAGCATTTGACCTGGTTTCAGACGACCTTTTGCTACGACATCTTCTGGCTGATAGTTATAAACGCCGACTTCTGATGCCAGTGTGATATGGCGATCCTTGGTAATGACATAGCGCGCAGGACGTAAACCATTACGATCTAACGTACACGCTGCATAACGACCATCGGTGATAACGACACCGGCGGGACCATCCCATGGTTCCATATGCATCGAGTTAAAATCGTAGAATGCTTTCAGATCCGCATCCATGGTCGGATCGTTCTGCCAAGCTGGTGGAATCAACAAACGCATTGCACGGAACATGCTAACGCCACCCGCCAACAATGCTTCCAGCATATTATCCATGCTAGATGAGTCAGAACCGGTGGTACCAACTAATGGACGAATGTCTTCCATGTTTTCGATCAATGATGTCGCAAACTTGGCGCCACGCGCTAAAGCCCAGTTACGGTTACCTTGGACAGTATTAATTTCACCATTGTGTGCCAGATAACGGAAAGGCTGAGCCAAACGCCATTGCGGCCAAGTATTGGTGGAGAAACGTTGGTGGAATACGCAAATAGCCGTTTCCATCCGCTCATCACCAAGGTCTTTGTAAAACACCGGTAAGTAAGACGGCATTACCAGGCCTTTATAAGACACCACTTGTGATGACAGGGTTGGAATGTAAAAGTCTTTATCGTCGGTGATTGCTTTTTCTGCTTTACGGCGAGCGATGTATAGATTGCGCTCAAAAGCGGCAGCATCCATTGATTCACCGGCATTAACAAATACATGACGCATCTTCGGCAATAAACGTAAGGCTTCCTGACCGCAGGCTGTTTCAGCATCAACCGGCACTTCGCGCCAGCCCAATACATGCAAGCCCTGTTCAGTCAGTTTTTCGCTCACCGCATCCTGCGCTAACTGTGCTTTGTTGTCGTCCTGTGACAGAAAAACCATACCGACTGCATAATGCTCTGCCAATGAAAAGCCAAGCTCTTCGGCAATCGCTTTAAAGAAGCTGTCAGGCTTTTTCAGCAATAAACCGCAACCGTCGCCGGTCTTACCATCAGCACCGATCGCACCTCGATGGGTCAGGTTACCCAAAGCTTCAATGGCGGTTTTAACCAGCCAGTGGCTTGGCTTACCATCCATTTGGGCAATCAGGCCGAATCCGCAGTTATCGCGCTCAAATTCAGGTCTGTAAAGACCTTGTGTTAGTTCTGTTGGCTGACTCACGTCACATACCTTCATCGTTTGTTAGCGCCGTCGCAGCTCCATTCCGGTGGTTAAACCAGCACAGCTATGTCAAAACTGAGGAGCGTCGCACAAAAACACGGCAGAAAGGATCACCTAGTATAACGATTGATCCGGCACCATTCAATTCTAGCTACACTTTTAGACCGTGCTATCAGCAGTAAATTTTCCTATTTTCAATAAAATAGCTAAAATGCACTGCTTTTCTGACAATACAATCGGACTAACAATGGACAAACCACTGGTAGGTGTAGTGATGGGCAGCAACAGTGACTGGCCCGTCATGCAAAAAGCCGTCGAGCAACTTGAAGCTTTCGGCGTAGCCTATGAAACTCAAGTTGTCTCTGCCCACCGAACACCTGACCTGTTAACCGAGTATGCTAAAACGGCTAAAGCTAAAGGATTAAGCTGTATTATCGCTGGTGCCGGAGGTGCTGCTCATTTACCTGGCATGCTCGCTGCGAATACATTGGTACCCGTTCTGGGAGTACCAGTTCCATCTCGCTACCTGAAAGGTCAGGATTCTTTATTATCCATTGTGCAAATGCCGAAGGGAATACCTGTGGCGACCTTTGCCATTGGTGAAGCTGGTGCCGCCAACGCAGCCCTATTTGCTATTGCCCAGTTATCTATCCATGACAAAAAACTGGAAGCAAAACTTGAGCAGTTTCGTAAAAGTCAGCATCAGGCCGTTCTGGACATGACGCTGCCACCATTAGCATAAAACTGAGGACGTAAATGATCTTACCAGGTGCCACACTAGGAATGCTGGGCGGCGGCCAATTAGGTCGCATGTTTACCACCGCAGCTCAGACAATGGGCTATAAAGTTATTGTGCTGGATCCGGATAAAAACAGTCCTGCAGGCATTATTGCTGATCAACATATCTGTGCGGCTTATACCGATGAATCTGCCCTCGCCGAACTTGCCCAACTTTGTGCAGCGATCACTACTGAATTCGAAAACATTCCTGCCAGCACCTTGGCATTTCTTGAACAACGCACTGTCGTTCATCCCTCATCAACGGCTCTGGCGAGTACGCAGAACCGTAATGTTGAAAAAAACTTTATTCGTGCTCAAGGCATCTCGACCGTACCTTTTGTCAAAATAAACTCCAGCAACGATATTGATAGCCTCAACAATCAGGTTACTTTCCCGGCCATACTGAAAGTAGCGACTTTTGGCTACGATGGAAAAGGTCAGATTGTTTGCGAAGATTTATCAGCCGTGTATGCAGCATTTGATGCCATGGGACAAAAAGAATGTGTTCTGGAACAGCGTATTGATCTGGAACGAGAAATATCCGTTGTGTTAGCACGCGGTCAGGATGGACAGATAACGCCTTTCCCGGTCGCTGAAAATGTGCATATCAATGGCATCCTACATTCGACCACTGTGCCGAGCATTGCGGCAGAATCACTTCAGCAAACGGCGATTGAAATGGCCAGTAAAATTGCTGAAGGCCTTGCATACGTTGGCACCATGGCAGTCGAATTTTTCGTCTCGAAACAAGGTGACATTATTGCTAATGAAATCGCACCGAGACCACATAATTCCGGTCATTACACCCTGGATGCTTGCCGCACCTCACAATTTGAACAACAAGTAAGAATGCTTTGCGGTTTGCCAGCTGGAAATGCTGAGCTTATCTCGCCTGTTGTGATGATTAATTTATTAGGTGATGTGTGGGGCAATAGCCAGCCACACTGGAATAAACTACTTACTCAGCCAGATATCAAGCTGCATTTATACGGAAAAAAAGAAGCACGTGCTGGTCGCAAAATGGGTCACTTTAATGTGCTTGCTGCTGACACATCTCAAGCAATGGAGCTGGCCAGTCAAACTTTTGAAGCCATCAAAGCTGATTAATGCACAACATTACGATTACCTATTGCACGCAATGCCGATGGATGCTCAGAGCAGCTTGGATGGCCCAAGAATTACTCAGTACTTTTGATGGCGAGATCACTGAATTAACGCTTAAACCGGGTACCGGCGGAGTGTTTGAAGTAACGGCGGATAGTGAGTTGGTCTGGTCAAGAAAACAGGAAGGCCGCTTCCCGGATATTACCGAGCTGAAACAACGTGTTCGCGATGTCATTGCTCCAGAGCAGGATTTAGGTCATTCCGATAAGAAAAAGTAATAGCCAAATATGAGGTAGATAAAAAAGGGACATTTTCACGTCCCTTTTTATTTTTAAGCGCCTTCCACTTTGACGCTGTAACCGCAGTCTTTCTGCGGACAGACTTTTTCGGTGCCTTTACTCTTGGTGGTTTTGATACTCAAAATAGGCCAATTACAATTAGGGCATGGTTCGGCAACCGGCTCATTCCATATCGCATAATCACAGGTTGGGTATTCCGAACAGGAATAGAACACCTTGCCGCGTCGTGACTTACGGGTAAGGATCTCGCCTTTTTTACATTTCGGGCATTCAACACCGGTTTTATCCGGCTGCTCCAAAGATTCGATATGCTTACATTTCGGATAACTGCTGCAGCCGATGAATTTGCCGTACTTACCGGTACGTACCCAAAGATCTGATTCACATTTAGGACATTTACGACCTTCAACCACTTCCGGTTCACTGGCCGTGGTTTCTTCGCCATCAATGTTGCGTGTGTAATCGCATTCAGGATAACCGGTACAACCGATAAAGCGGCCACTGCGGCCCAACCGGCTGGATAATTTTTTACCGCATTTCGGACAATCTTCATCCAACAGTTCTTGTGTTACATCGCTACGCTGAACTTCCTTGTCCTTGGTTTCAACTTGCTCTTTAAATGGTCCCCAGAAATTACGTAATAAGGGTATCCATTCCGCCTCGCCGCGCGATACCGCATCCAGATCATCTTCCAGTTTGGCGGTAAAGTCATAGTCCACATAGCGGGTAAAGTGTTCGACCAGAAACTTGCCGACAACACGCCCCACATCGGTTGGATGAAAGCGTTTTGTAATTAACTCAACATATTCACGTTGCAACAGGGTGGAAATGATGCTGGCATAAGTTGATGGACGGCCAATATCATGCTCTTCAAGACTGCGGACCAGACTGGCTTCACTGTATCTCGGTGGTGGCTCGGTAAAATGCTGCTCAGGACGGATGGCAATTAAGTCGATAACTTCTCCAACTTCCATCGGCGGCAAAATAGTTTCGTCTTTGTCGCCTTTGGTATCGTCTTTACCTTCCAGATAAACACTCATAAAGCCAGGATTAACTACGGTAGAACCATTGGCACGGAATGTATTTCCCTTGCCACAGCCCAAATCCACGGCAACGGTATTCAAAGTCGCGTGGATCATCTGACTGGCTAAAGTACGCTGCCATATCAGGTTATACAGTTTGTGTTGATCGGCAGATAAATACGCCTTCATTTCATCTGGCGTGCGCAACACTGAGGTTGGGCGGATCGCCTCATGCGCTTCTTGGGCATTTTTGGATTTGGTTTTATATTCCTGCGGCTTGCTCGGCACCGATTTAGCGCCATATCGCTGACCGATAAATATGCGGATTTCTTCGATTGCTTCTGCCGCCAGCGTTACCGAGTCGGTACGCATGTAGGTGATCAAACCTTCTGCCCCCTCGCCTGTATCCACACCTTCATATAACTGTTGAGCAACACTCATGGTGCGCTGTGCGCCAAAGCCTAATTTACGGGAAGCTTCCTGTTGCAATGTTGAAGTGGTGAATGGTGCAGCGGGATTACGTTTACGTTGTTTTTTCTCAACGTGAGTAACTAACAGTTTGCCTTCAGAAGCTTTGTTTAATGTTTTAACGACTTCATCTGCCTGCTCAGTATGTTCAATACTGAACTGACTAAGTTTTTCATTTTTGTATTGGGTTAATTTTGCTTGAAACGGTATTTTCTCAGCTGCAGCATCAGCTTCGATGGTCCAATATTCTTGAGCTTTGAACGCTTCAATTTCCAGTTCTCGCTCGACAATCATTCTAAGCGCTGGACTTTGCACCCTGCCCGCAGACAAGCCTCGACGAACTTTTTTCCACAACAGTGGCGAAAGGGTAAAGCCAACCAGATAATCGAGCGCTCGACGCGCTTGCTGAGCATTGACCAAATCCATCGACAGTTCGCGTGGATTCGCTACCGCATCATTGACGGCTTGTTTGGTGATCTCGTGGAAAACAACACGAAAGGTTTCTTTATCTTTTAATACGCCTTTCTTTTTTAATAACTCATACAAATGCCAGGAGATAGCCTCTCCCTCACGATCCGGATCCGTTGCCAGATAGAGCGTGTCGGCTTTTTTCATGGCTTTGGCAATCGCCTCAACATGTTTACTGTTGCGATCGATAATCTGATATTTCATTGCAAAATCATTCGACGGGTCGACTGCACCTTCTTTAGGCAGTAAATCCCGGACATGACCATAAGATGCCAAGACTTCTACATCTTTGCCCAGATATTTTTTGATGGTCTTGGCCTTGGCCGGCGACTCAACAATGACGAGTTTTTTTCCCATAAAATCCTGTACCAAAAATAGACGCTCTAAATAACACTGCCCGTGTAAAACGGGCAGTGTTATGCATAATAAGAGCGGTCAAATTCAGTGAATAACCGCTTCCAAATCTTCA